>NZ_JARWQD010000349.1 GCF_029869545.1 Nocardia wallacei
ACGCCCGGCTCTACCGCAGCGACTCCGAACGATGCACAGCCTTCACGACCTGGCTACACACCTACAATCACCACCGCGGCCACACCGCACTCGCAGGCCACCCGCCAGCCAGCCGCGTTGCGAACCTCTCAGGTCAGTACAGCTAGGCAATGCGGGTACGACTGGGCTACGTAATGCGAGTGCGGCTGGGCTAGGCAATGCGGGTACGACTGGGCTACGCAATGCGAGTGCGGCTGGGCTAGGCAATGCGGGTACGACTGGGCTACGCAATGCGGGTGTGGGTGGGCTGCGCAATGCGGGTGTGGGTGGGGCTATGTGATGTGGGTGGGTGGGCTAGGCACAGACAGATGTGCGGGCCGACTTATGAGGGCGGGCACTCTGCGCGGTGGCTGGGGTCCAGTGTGGGTCGCGGCCGGTGATGGCGACGATGCGGTGGATCAGTGGGGCGTCGTCCGGGGTTTCGACGGCGGGGCCCCACAGGGCAGGGATCGGGGCGTCGGGGATGAAGACGGCGACGTGGTCGAGGCAGGATCGCAGGGTTTCCTCCGGCATCCAGAACGTGCGGTCGAGGGCGACGGCGAGGTCCCAGCCGTGCACCACCAGTTCGGTGAGGGCGATCTTGCCCCACTGCTCGTTCGGTAGTTGCAAGTCGGCGGAGCCGCCGGTGCCCTCCCAGGCCGTGGGCTCGGCCCATGCCTCGCCCAATTCCCACACCCGAGCCGCGACCTTGTGGATATCGGTGGTCCGCGGTGTGGGTTCCCCGGCGGCCTGTTTGCGGGCGAGTTCGCCGAATCCCTGTGCGACATCCGCGAAATGGTGGATGAGGTCGGCGACGGAGTATTCGGCGCACGGGGTCGGGTGGTCGAGCTGGTCGGCGGAGACGCTCTCCAGCAGGTCGATCACGGTATGACAGGCCGGTTTCAGGTCGATCACGGCGTTCTCCTCCGGGATGGTGCAGTCCGGGCGCGCGCGACGCCCTCGAAAATGTGGACCCGTGAGGCCGCCGGAATTCATCGGCAGCGCGCGGAGCGCACCCGCATCGGGACGGACGACACCAACCGGCGAAAGGGGCAGCCGCCCCGGCGCCGGGCGCACACCAGCGTGCCTGGGCTCACGGCTTGCCGCGGCAGTCTCTACTCGGCAGCTGTCGGCGCCAATGCCGCGACCACTTCGGTGAGCGCGGTATCCAGCAGACCGGCGTAGATGTCGACATCGGGGATCGCCGCCGGATCGGCGTGGACCGAGATCGTCACCGTCTCGCCGAGACCGTGCACGCCGTGCGTCAGGTGCATGACGGCGCCCAGGGCCGGGAACCCGCCGGTGAAGCGCACCGGCCCGCCGCCGAAGGTCAGATCGGCGGGCCCGCGGTTCACGCTCGACACCACCGTGTGGCCGCCGAGCGCATCGGGAACCTGGTCCATCGGATAGGTCGCCACATCACGGCGCAGCACCGGCGCCGGGAGCACCGCGGTCACGCGATCCTGCGCGCGAAGCAGCGGATGTCTCGCGCGGGCCCGGCGGAGTTCGAGGCCTGCGGCGATACGTTCGGCACGACGCCGCAGATCCGGTTCCGCCCCGTGCAATTCGACACCGAGATCACGATAGTTGTTGCGCGGCCCGCCATTTCGCGCCTGAATTGCCATGGATACCTGCGCTAGCAGGTCGGCCTCCGGTTCGCCTCGCGAAGCGAGATACCGTGTCAGGGCCGAGGCAACGGCGGTCAGTACGACCACCGTCACGGTGAACCCCCGAATCCGCAGGTCCTCTCGAACCAGCATGCGCACCGCGTGCGATACGGGTGCGGGCGACCGATTCAACAGCGTCGGAGGAAAACTCGGCCCGGGCGGTGCCACCTCCCCACGCCCGGTCCGCTCAGCCAGCTCCCGACGTGCCCGCTCGGCCGCGAAACCACGAACCACAGTCCGCCCCAGCCGCACCGGAAAGGTGACCAACGAAAATGCCTCGACCACCGCCGTTTCCGCACGCAGCCAGGCACCGCCCGACCGCAGCCACTCGGCCCCACCACGGCCTCCCCGGCATGCTTTCGACCGGGATCCATACCGCAGCGGCAGTGGATTCCGGCCAAGAGCGCGCCGGAACGACTGAAAAGACAAGACGCGCCGGAAGGGCTGGAAAGGCATGACGCGCGGGAAGGAAGGGGAGCCCGTGGCGCGCTGGAATATCTTGGGAGCCACGGCACGCCGGAAAGACCGGGTGGCCACGGCGCGTCGGGAGGAGTGGGGAGTGGTTCGCGGGGGCTCCTGATCGCGCGAGTCCTCTGTGAACAGGGCGCGGGCTATGGCGGCCGCTCGTTGGCCGTCGGCGAGGGCGTGGGACAGCTGGAGGACCGCGACCAGGGCGGGGGCTGCGGCGGTGGGTGCGCCGGTCACTTCGCGGAATACGTGCAGGCGCCACGCCCGGCGATCCGCCCGAACGCCGTTCGGCAGCAAATTACCCAGTGCGGCAATGACATTCGGCCAGGTGGGTGCGGGAAGGGCGTGCTCGATCACCTGATCGTCGGTGAATCCACAACGCTCCCACGCCGGATAGGCGAATCGCCGCTCCCGCACCCGCACCGACAGATCGGGAATCCGTGCGCTCCGCTCCGCGACGGCCGCACGGAGGTCCGCCGTCGCAAGACCGGTGTCGTCGAAGCAGTACAGCAGGAACAGGTCGTTGCACGTCCGGCGCGACAGCCAGTACCGGGTGGCGTCCTGCGGCGTCAGCGTCTCCACCCGGCCGACGATACGACCTGGCGGGACCGGTTCGCCCAAACCCATCGATCATCGCCACCTCGAGTGCTACCGTCTGTAGTAGAAGATCGACCGTTCTCTCCCGGGTGGGGTGACTGCCATGGCAGTTCGAGAAGGTGCCGTCGGCCGCAGGATCGCCGCACAAGCCGATTCCGCCGACGAGCGATACCAGGCGGCCAAGTTCGTCAAGAGATCGATCAACAAGGTCTTCCCGACGCACTGGTCGTTCCTGCTCGGCGAGATCGCGCTGTACAGCTTCATCATCCTGCTGATCTCCGGCATCTATCTGAGCCTGTTCTTCGACCCGTCGATGACCGAGGTCGTCTACGACGGCGAGTTCCAGCCGCTGCGCGGGGTGAGCATGTCGCGCGCCTACGAGTCGGCCCTGCAGATCACCTTCGACGTGCGCGGCGGACTGTTCGTGCGGCAGGTACACCATTGGGCCGCACTGCTTTTCGCCGCCTCCATGATCGTGCACATGTGCCGCACCTTCTTCACCGGCGCCTTCCGCCGCCCCCGCGAGGCGAACTGGGTGATCGGCTCGCTGCTGCTGATCCTGGCCATGTTCGAGGGCTTCTTCGGCTACTCGCTGCCCGACGATCTGCTCTCCGGCACGGGCCTGCGGGCCGCGTTCTCGGGAATCACCATGGGGATGCCGGTGATCGGCACGTGGCTGCACTGG
>NZ_JARWQD010000350.1 GCF_029869545.1 Nocardia wallacei
CCACATATTCGTCCCGCACGCCACGGCGGGGGGGGGGGGGGGGGGGGGGGGGGGGGGGGGGGGGGGCGCGGGGGGGGGGGGGGGGGGCGGCCCCCCCGCGGGCCCCCCCCCTTGGGGGCGGCGCCCCCGGGGGCCGCCCCCGCCCCCCCCCCCCCCCGCCGTGGCGTGCGGGACGAATATGTGGAGCAGGCCGTCGCCGCCCGCCGCGGCCTCCCGCAGAAAAGCCGCGCACTGCGGAGTGAGGTCGTAGACGACTTCGGCCCGTCCCGTGGTCACCTCGATCTCTGTGCTCTTCATGCACCCATCGTCCCTCACTGTCGTCCTCACTCCCACATCCCTGCGTGGTTGGCTCCTGGCGCCGCTGACCGCGAAGTTCGACGCTCGGACGGCCTCCTCGGCATCGTCGCCGGTAGAGGTGCATCGATAATCGCTGGACCCCGATCGGTACTCTGGGGTCCTGGTAATTGCAGCTAGTCGATCTTGGAGGACCCCGTCGTGGCTCTCGTCGTTCAGAAGTACGGAGGATCCTCGCTCGAATCAGCCGAGCGGATCCGGCGCGTCGCTGAGCGGATCGTGGAGACGAAGAAGCAGGGTCACGACGTCGTGGTCGTCTGCTCCGCGATGGGCGACACCACCGATGAATTGCTGGACCTGGCGCAGCAGGTGGCGCCCTCGCCGCCGCCGCGTGAGATGGACATGCTGCTGACCTCGGGTGAGCGCATCTCCAACGCGCTGGTCGCCATGGCGATCCACTCGCTGGGCGCGGAGGCGTGTTCGTTCACCGGGTCGCAGGCCGGGGTGATCACCACCGGATCGCACGGCAACGCGCGGATCATCGACGTGACCCCGTCCCGGGTGCGCGAGGCGCTCGACGAGGGCATGGTCGTGCTGGTCGCCGGGTTCCAGGGCGTGGCGCAGGATTCGAAGGACGTGACCACGCTGGGTCGCGGCGGATCCGACACCACCGCGGTCGCGCTGGCCGCGGCGCTGGAGGCCGACGTCTGCGAGATCTACACCGACGTGGACGGCATCTTCACCGCCGACCCGCGGATCGTCCCGGATGCGCAGCGCCTGGAACAGGTCTCCTTCGAGGAGATGCTGGAGATGGCGGCCTGCGGGTCCAAGGTGCTCATGCTGCGCTGCGTGGAATATGCGCGCAGCTTCAATGTGCCCGTGCACGTGCGCAGTTCGTACACGGACAAGAACGGCACCTACGTTTACGGATGGATGGAGGACATCCCCTTGGAGAAAGCAATCCTCACCGGCGTCGCGCACGATCGCAGCGAGGCCAAGGTGACCGTGGTGGGCCTGCCGGACGAGCCGGGCTACGCCGCCAAGGTATTCCGTGCCATCGCCGATGCCGAGATCAACATCGACATGGTGCTGCAGAACATCTCCAAGGTGGAGACCGGCAAGACCGACATCACCTTCACCCTGCCCAAGACCGATGGTCCCAAGGCGGTGGAGTTCCTGACCAAGCGGCAGAGCGATATCGGTTTCTCGCAGGTCCTCTTCGACGACCACATCGGCAAGGTGTCGCTGGTCGGCGCCGGGATGAAGAGTCATCCGGGCGTCACCGCCACCTTCTGTGAGGCGCTGGCGCAGAACGGGATCAACATCGACCTGATCTCCACCTCGGAGATCCGGATCTCGGTGCTGGTCAAGGACACCGAACTCGACGACGCCGTGAAGGTGCTGCACAAGGCCTTCGATCTGGGCGGCGACGAGGTGGCGGTCGTGCACGCCGGGTCGGGGATCTGATCATGGGTGTGCGCGTAGGCGTCGTCGGCGCGACCGGGCAGGTCGGCGCCGTCATGCGAAAACTGCTGGAGGAGCGCAACTTTCCCGCCGACGAGGTCCGGTTCTTCGCCTCGGCGCGCTCGGCCGGGAAGAAGCTGCCCTGGCGCGGCGGCGAGGTCGTGGTGGAGGACACCGAGACCGCCGACCCGAGCGGGTTGGATATCGCCCTGTTCTCCGCGGGTGGCACCATGTCGAAGGTGCAGGCACCGCGGTTCGCCGCCGCCGGTGTGACCGTCATCGACAATTCCTCGGCGTGGCGCAAGGATCCCGAGGTTCCGCTGGTCGTCAGCGAGGTGAACCCGGAGCAGGTGCGCAATCTGCCCAAGGGCATCATCGCGAACCCGAACTGCACCACCATGGCCGCGATGCCGGTGCTCAAGCCGCTGCACGACGAGGCCGGGCTGCAGCGCCTGATCGTCTCCAGCTACCAGGCGGTGTCCGGCAGCGGGCTCGCCGGTGTCGAGGAGCTCGCCTCGCAGGCGCGCGCGGTGATCGACGACGCCGAGAAGCTGACCCACGACGGTTCCGCGGTCGCGTTCCCCGCGCCCGACAAGTACGTCGCGCCGATCGCGTTCAACGTCCTGCCGCTGGCCGGTTCGCTGGTCGATGACGGCTCCGGCGAGACCGACGAGGACCAGAAGCTGCGCAACGAGAGTCGCAAGATCCTCGGCATCCCGGACCTGCTCGTCAGCGGCACCTGCGTGCGCGTGCCGGTCTTCACCGGCCACTCCCTGTCGGTGAATGCCGAATTCGCGCAGCCGCTTTCGGTCGAGCGCGCCCAGCAGATCCTGGCCGGAGCGCCCGGGGTGCGGCTGGTCGACGTCCCGACCCCGCTGGAGGCGGCCGGTAAGGACGAGTCACTGGTCGGCCGCATCCGCCAGGATCCGGGCGTGCCCGGGGGTCGCGGCCTGGCGCTGTTCATCTCGGGCGACAACCTCCGAAAGGGCGCCGCCCTCAACACCATTCAGATCGCAGAAGTGTTGCTCGCCCAACGCTGATCTCGCCGCCCCGGCGTGCTCGCTGGAAGTCCCGGCGTGCCCGTTGAAAGTCAAAGTCCCGGCGTGCCCGTTGGAAATCCTGGCGTGCCCGTTGGAAGTCCTGGCGTGCCCGGCTCATATTCCCGGCGTGCCCGCCTCATATTCCCGGCGCGTTTTTGGCCGGGAACGCTTTTCCGGGATGTTCAATCTTGGTGAAAGGTGTGTAACTTCGGCGCCCACCTGGGTTTTCTCCGCGACACCCGGCCGAATGATGTTGGCGCTCAGGGGTGTTCGATCGCCATGATCGAGCGATGGAGGACGAACTGCGTGTGCGGCTGGACTGGATTCGTGGGCGCCTCGAATGGTTGCGCGAGCGGGATGCGTTGCTACCGAGGGTCTTCGACGGTGAGGTTCCCTCCGGGGGAAATCTGCACTCCTACCTCACCTGGCCGGTGTCACCCGGGAGATTGGCGAAGCTGGAATCGGTGATGTCCGGGGAACTGGCCCGCGGCTTCCGGGAATTCCTCGTCCACATCGGAGTCGGCGCCGGTCCCTACTGCGGAATCAGCTGGGAGCGCATGGTCCGTTCGGCGAACAATGCTTGCGCGCAACCGTTTCCGGGCGGTGAGCAGGGGTCGCTCGGCCCCTGCGCCGCCCGGCCGACGGGCGGATTCCTGGTGATCAGCGATGTCGGGTACGGGGACTTCATCGGCCTGGTCGCCGCCGGTCCCGCCCGCGGACGAGTCGTGTATCTGGGGTATCGCCGCGGTGAATGGTCGCTGGGCCCGGCCTTTCTCGACTACTACCAGAGCTGGCTCAACCATGCCGCCGCCCGGCTCAATGCCGAGGCGCGGGCGCAGCTGGTGACCCGCCCGTGACTCATCGAATGCCGGGCGTTCGGGGGTCCGGCCCGACACAGGCGAGCAGCGCACACCCCGGCGGTGCGTCGGTGAAGGGCGGCGCGAGGGGAGTATTCAAGCAGGACAGCACATTACAGCCCGGATAGGCGTACGGCCCGAGGCCGAAGACACCCAGCGTGATGTCCGGGTCGAAGTAGTTGCGTGGATCCAGGCGGACGGGTGGTTCCACGTAGGGGCCCGGATCGGGGACCGGTGGTTCCAGGAACGCCGCGAACAGACGGCGGAAGAACTCGTGGGTCAGTTCGGAGGTGTTCTGCAGGGTGCCGCTGATGCCGAGATCGCTGTGGTTGCCGAAGAATCCGGTCCACGCCACCGTCAGGTCGAGGCTGGGGATGACGAAGACGTTCTGCAGGCCGAGGCCGGACATCTCGTAGACGTCGGGAGGCAGGAAACGCGGCATCTCGACGCATCCCGACCCGATCCAGAACAGGTACCCGTAACACGGGTTTGCCGCCGAGGGCGCCAGCGCCCGGCGCAGGTAGTCGCCGGACACCACCGGTGTCTCGCCCCACCGGCCGTCGTTGCTCACCAGCAGGCCCAGCTTGGCGAGGTCGTCGGGCGGGATCATCAGATGGGCGTATCCGTAGGTGGTGCCGGAACGGTCACGGGCCCAGTAGTAGTCGCTGCGCGCAATGCCCAGCGGATCGAACAGTTCGCGCTGCGCGAACTGCTGCAGCGGCTCGCCGACGGCGAGTTCCAGGACATAGCTGAGCAGGTCCACATTGCGCTGGCTGTAGGAGAATTCGGTGCCCGGCGGATCGTCGAGCGGCATGGCGAGCGCCTGCACGGCGCTGTGGGGATCGATGGGGACAACCGCGGTGGCGCCCTCGTTCACCAGCCCGATGTGCAGGCCGGAGGTCTCGGTGAGCAGATTCTCGACGGTGATCGACCGATGCGCCTCGTCCCCGAGCCCCGGCGGCAGGTAGCGATCGATCGGCGCGGAGATATCGAGAGCGCCCCGGTCCCAGGCGATTCCGGCAAGCAGCGACACCACGCTCTTGGTGGCACTCCAGACATTCCAGGGAATGTGGTCGGTCTCCGCATTGCGCGGCCCGGTCCCGACCAGGCAATTATGCCGAAACACCTTGACATTCAACCGATTCCGCTCCGCGGCAAACCGCATGACCGCATCCAGCCGACCAGAATCCAACCCCACCCGCTCCGGTTCGGTCCGCGCGAACTCCCGCCCGTCCGACACCTCACAACGCCCCGGTGCCTCGGGCGCCGTGGATACCACCCCGGACGGTTCGGCCACCGCCCCCGGCTCCGCCCGCACCGGCACGGCGAACACGCCACCCGCCACCAACCCGGTAACTCCCACACCCACCAGCCACCCCAGGATGCGCCCCATAGCCCCACATTATCCCGCCCCACCCCACCCCGCCCCAGCCGCCGACACTTCTCGCACCCTCTGTCAGGGGTGGCGGGGTGAGCGGATTGCGTAGGCGGTGGCGGCGAGGGTGAGTGCGGTGAGGCCGGTGAGGACGGAGGCCGGGGGGAGGGTGAAGGCTAGGGCGGCGCAGCCTGTGGTGCCCACGAGGGGGATCCAGCGGGGTGGGCGGCCCTCGTGGGCTCGCAGTGTTGCGGCCGAGAGGTTGGCGATCAGGTAGTAGAACAGCACCGCGAAGGACGAGAACCCGATGGCCGCACGCAGATCCGCGCTCGCCGCCATGATCGCGACCACCGCGCCGACGAGCAGTTCCGCTCGCTGCGGGACCTCGAAGCGCGGATGCACGGCCGCCAGCGCACCGGGCAGATGGCGATCGCGGGCCATGGCCAGCGTGGTGCGCGAGACCCCGAGCAGCAGCGCGAGCAGTGAGCCGGTCGCCGCGACCACGGCGCCCACCCGCACGACGGGCGCGAATTCGCCTGCCCCCGCGGCGGATACGGCACGGGCGAGCGGATCGGCCCCGGCCGCCAGCCCGTCGCTGCCGAGCGTCACCAGTACGGCCGCGGCGACGGCGGCATAGACGGCGAGTGCCAGTCCCAGCGCGAGGACGATCGCACGCGGAATGGTGCGCCGGGGATCGCGGACCTCCTCGCCGAGGGTGGCGATGCGGGCGTATCCGGCGAAGGCGAAGAACAGCAGACCGGCCGCCTGCAGCACACCGGTCACACCCACGCGCTCGATCAGAGGCGTTGCGGCGGGGTGGCTTCCGAGCAGGCAGATGCCTACGACGGCCGCCAGCACGAGCAGCGTCACCCCCACGATGATCCGGGTGACCAGCGCCGATTTCCGCACCCCCGCACAGTTCACGGCCGTGACCGCCACGACCGCGGCCACCGCCACCGCCCGGGCCCGGTCCGGCCACGCGTAACTGCCGACGGTCAGCGCCATCGCCGCGCACGAGGCCGTCTTCCCCACGATGAATCCCCAACCGGCGAGATATCCCCAGAACGGCCCGAGGCGCTCCCGGCCGTACACATAGGTCCCGCCCGACACCGGGTACAGCGCCGCCAGACGCGCCGAGGACATCGCGTTGCAGTAGGCGACCAGCGCCGCCACCGCCAGCGAGAGCAGCAGCCACCGCCCGGCCGCCGCGGCCGCGGGAGCGAGCGCCGCGAAGATCCCCGCGCCCACCATCGACCCCAGGCCGATGGTCACCGAATCGGCAAGCCCCAGCCTGCGCCGCAATTCCGGACCGGTCATGCGGACATCCTCGCGGACGGGCGACCGCAGCGCGACCTGCCGTCCGGCGGTGCGTTGTCCCGATACGCCACGGCCGTTGGGTCCCACCCGAACACGCGAAACGCCACCAGGTCAGGGGGAGAACCTGGTGGCGCTGTCGCTCCGAGCTCCGCGAACGCCACGCCGGCTTCGCGGCTCGGGCGCCGACGCCCAACATGCGCCTCTCGGCGAGTGGTCGCTCGTAGCGACGAAGTGGTGAGGCCCGGGGCTGTCCCGGCGTCGGCAATGGTGATCAACGGACGCACGCCGGGATCTATTCCGAACACATGACGACAGACTGCCAAGTCTTTTCTTGACTTATTCCAGAAAATGGGCAGACTGGGTTCATGCACACCGGTGGTTTCGATCCGCGCGAGAGGTTGCGCGCGGCAGGCCTGCGAGTGACAGCCCCGCGGGTCGCGGTGCTGGATGCGGTGACAGCCCAACCGCATTCGGACGCCGATCGGGTGGCCGCCACGGTGCGCGAACAGCTGGGCTCGGTATCCACACAGGCCGTCTACGACGTGCTGCGCGCCTGTGTGAACGCCGGGCTGCTGCGGCGCATCGAACCGGCCGGGTCCTCGGCGCTCTACGAGGCCCGCATCGGCGACAACCACCACCACCACCTGGTGTGCAGAAACTGCGGCACGGTCGTGGATGTGGACTGTGCCGTGGGCAGTGCCCCCTGCCTCGACCCGCCCGACGCGCACGGTTTCGCGATCGATGAGGCCGAGGTCGTGTATTGGGGGCTGTGCCCGACCTGCCGTCGGACGGACTCCACACCGACCGGATGAAATCCATCCACACCCGAAACCCGGGCAGCCCGTCACCCGGGGCGTTGCTCACCAGCCCAAGGAGGCTTCCATGACCAAGCCGACCACCACGAACACCGGTATCCCGGTCGCCAGCGACAACGAGTCGCTGACCGCGGGCACGCAGGGCCCCATCCTGCTGCACGACCACTATCTGATCGAGAAGCTCGCGCAGTTCAACCGGGAGCGGGTGCCGGAGCGGATCGTGCACGCCAAGGGCGCGGGCGCGTACGGCGAACTCGTCGTCACCAACGACGTCAGCCGTTTCACCAAGGCCAAGCTGTTCCAGCCCGGTGCGCGCACCGAGTCGCTGGTGCGGTTCTCCACGGTCGCGGGCGAGCAGGGCAGCCCCGACACCTGGCGCGACCCGCGCGGTTTCGCGGTGAAGTTCTACACCGAGGACGGCAACTACGACATCGTGGGCAACAACACCCCGATCTTCTTCATCAAGGATCCGATCAAGTTCCCCGACTTCATCCGCTCGCAGAAGCGCCTGCCGGGCAGCGGACTTCGCGATCACAACATGCAGTGGGACTTCTGGACCCTGCGCCCGGAGACCGCACACCAGGTGACGTGGCTGATGGGCGACCGCGGTGTCCCGGCCACCTACCGCCATATGAACGGCTACGGCTCGCACACCTATCAGTGGGTCAACGCCAAGGGTGAGCGGTTCTGGGTGAAGTACCACTTCAAGACCGACCAGGGCATCAAGAACCTGACCCAGGCCGAGGCCGACCGGCTGGCCGGAACCGACCCCGATTTCCACCGTCAGGACCTGTACGAGGCCATCGAGCGCGGCGAATTCCCGAGCTGGACCCTGCACGTGCAGGTGATGCCGGAATCCGAGGCCGAGGGTTACCGGTTCAACCCGTTCGACCTGACCAAGGTCTGGTCGCACAAGGACTACCCGCTGATCGAGGTCGGCCGCTGGACGCTGAACCGCAACCCGCAGAACTACTTCGTCGATATCGAGCAGGCCGCCTTCGAGCCGTCGAATGTCGTTCCGGGCGTTGGCTTCTCGCCGGACAAGATGCTGCTGGGCCGCGTGTTCTCCTACGCTGACGCGCACCGGTACCGTATCGGCACCAACTACGCGCAGCTGCCGCCGAACCGGGCCCGTGCCGCGGAGGTGAACTCCTACTCCAAGGAGGGCGCCATGCGCTACGACTACAACGCACCGGAAGTTCCTGTGTACGCGCCGAATTCGTTCGGCGGCCCGCACGCCGACGCCACCCGCGCCGGTGACGAGGGCACCTGGACCTTCGGGCAGGAGGCCGTGCGCGCCGGGTACATCCAGCACCGCGAGGACGGCGACTTCACCCAGGCCGGCACGCTGGTCCGCGAGGTGTACAACGACGCCGAGCGAGATCGCCTGGTGGACAACGTCGTCGGCCACGTGCTGGGCGGCGTGCGAGAGCCGGTACTGAGCAGGGTGTTCGACTACTGGAAGAGTGTCGACCCGGAGATCGGCAAGCGCATCGAGGAAGGTGTTCGCACCGGCCTCAACGGCAACGCCTGATATAGGGAATGCGAAGGGCCCCCACGGAATGAGGGGGGGGGCGTAGGTGTGGGAGCGGGGGGCGCCCGGTGGGAGCCAGCCGCGCAATATTAAAGCCCCCCAGGGGGGGAGAGGGTT
>NZ_JARWQD010000351.1 GCF_029869545.1 Nocardia wallacei
GATACGGACTGGGACAGCTTCGGCCGGGGCAACGATCCGCGCTGCGCGAACTGCATGGCCCACTGCGGCTACGAGCCCACCGCCGTCGTCCCGCCCATTGGCTGGCCGCCGCGTAAGAAACCCCCCCCCCCCCCGCCCGCCCCCCCCCCCCCCCCCCCCCCCCCCCCCCCCCCCCCCACCACACCGCACGCGGCCGACGGCGTGCGCGGCGATCTGCGCGGCGCCATCGAGTCGCTGCGCCGGCCGCAGCGCAAACGCGGTCTGGCCGTGGTGATTTCGGACTTCCTCGGCGATATCGATTGGCAGCGCTCGCTGCGCGCCATCTCCGGCCGCCACGATCTGCTCGGGGTGGAGGTGCTGGATCCGCTGGATCTGGACCTGCCCGACGTGGGCGACGTGGTGCTGCACGATCCCGAGACCGGCCGCACCCGTGAATTCTCCGTGACTCCCGCGCTGCGTAGCGATTTCGCGCGCGCGGCGGAGCTGCATCGGGGTCAGGTCGAGCAGGCGCTGCGCAGCTCCGGCGCCCCGGTGCTCACGCTGCGCACCGATCGGGATTGGATCGCCGACGTCGTCCGGTTCGTGTCCACCCGGCGCCACACCTTCGGTGCCCCGACCGGACAGGTCCCTCGACAGTGAGTATTTCGCATTTCACCGCCGCCGGCTGGCTGGCGTTCCTGCTCGTCGTGGCCGCGGTCGCGCTGCTGTACGTGCTCGTGCAGCGCCGCCGCAAGCGGCATCTGCTCCGCTTCGCCAACATGGAGACGCTGGAGCAGGTGGCACCCAAGCGGCCCAGCGGCTGGCGGCACGCGCCCGTCGCGCTGATATTGGTCGGCCTGGTGCTGCTGACGATCGCCGCGGCCGGGCCGCAGGCGGCCAAGAAGGTGCCCCGCAACCGCGCCACCGTGATGATGGTGATCGACGTCTCGCTCTCGATGGAGGCGACAGACGTCGAGCCGTCGCGGGTGCAGGTGGCCAAGAAGTCGGCCAGTGAGTTCGCCGAAGGACTCACTCCCGGAATCAATCTCGGGCTGGTGACCTACGCGGGCACCGCCTCGGTGCAGGTGTCGCCGACCACCAACCGCGAGGCCGTCAAGGCCGCCATCCAGAACATGAAGCTGGCCGAACGCACCGCCACCGGTGAGGGCATCTACAGCGCGATGCAGGCGATCGACACGCTCGCCTCGGTGCTCGGCGGCGCGGAGACCCCGCCGCCCGCCCGGATCGTGCTGATGTCCGACGGTAAGCAGACCGTGCCGGACGACAAGGACGTCGACAATCCGCGGCACGCCTTCGTCGCGGCACGCATGGCCAAGGAGAAGGGGATCCCGGTGTCGACGATCTCCTTCGGTACGTCCTGGGGTTCGGTGGAGATCCCGGACAAGGACGGCAAGGGGGCGCAGCGGGTTCCGGTGCCGGTCGACGACGAGTCGCTGCGCGAGATCGCCAACATCTCCGGCGGCGACTTCTACACCGCGTCCTCGCTGGAGGAACTCAACGCCGTCTACGACACACTGGACAAGCAGATCGGTTTCGAGATGCAGATGGGCGATGCCAGCCGGCCCTGGCTGCTGCTCGGTCTGCTGATCACCACCGCGGGCGTCGTGGGTGGTTTGGTCTATCGTCAACGTCTGCCATGACGGGTACCGCGCAACCCGAACTCGCCAGCTGAACTCGAACAGATAGGTTTACACCCATGTCGAACTTCACATCCCGGTCGGTTCTGGTGACGGGCGGCAACCGCGGCATCGGCCTCGCGGTCGCCCAGCGGCTCGCCGCGGACGGGCACAAGGTGGCGGTGACGCATCGCGGGTCGGGGGTGCCGGACGGGTTGTTCGGCGTGAAATGCGATGTGACGGACACGAATTCGATCGACGAGGCCTTCGGTGAGGTCGAGGCGCATCAGGGTCCGGTCGAGGTACTGGTGGCCAACGCGGGCATCGTGGACAACACGCTTCTGATGCGCATGAGTGAAGAGCAGTTCACCCGCGTCATCGACGCCAACCTCACCGGTGCGTGGCGGTGCGCCAAGCGGGCCAACCGGGCCATGCTGCGGGCGCGGTTCGGGCGGATCATCTTCCTGGGATCGGTCGTGGGCCAGATGGGTGCGCCGGGCCAGGTGAACTATGCGGCCGCGAAGGCGGGGCTGGTCGGCATGGCTCGCGCGATCACGAGGGAAATCGGATCGCGCAATATCACCGCGAACGTCGTCGCGCCGGGGCTGATCGACACCGATATGACCCGGGAAGACATGACCGAGGAAATGCGTGAGCAGGCGCTCAAGCTGATTCCGGCTGGCCGGATGGGTCACACGGACGACGTCGCGGCCGCCATCAGCTTCGTTGCCTCCGACGAGGCCGCGTACATCAGCGGCGCGATCATCCCGGTCGACGGCGGCCTGGGCCTGGGTCACTGAGCGGTACGGCAGCTACTTCACCAATCGCTCCGGTTTCCGCCGGAACGATGTACGCGGACAGGAGAACCGACTTCACATGAGCGGATTGCTCGAGGGCAAGACCGTCCTCATCACCGGCATCATCACCGATTCGTCCATCGCCTTCCATGCCGCCAAGGTGGCGCAGGAGCAGGGCGCGAAGGTGATCATCACCGGAATTCCGGAGCGGCTGCGGCTGATCGACCGCATCGCCAAGCGGCTGCCGCAGGAGATCGCCCCGGCCATCGGCCTCGACGTCACGAGCGAGGACGACCTGGCGGCGCTGCCGGACAAAGTGCGCGAGCTCGCCCCCGAGGGCGTGGACGGCGTGCTGCATTCCATCGCCTTCGCGCCGCGCACGCTGATGGGACCGGAGGCCAAGCCGTTCCTGGACGGCCCCGGCCCGGACGCCGCCAAGTCGTTCGAGATCTCGGCCTGGAGCTACGCGTCGCTGGCGCGGGCCGTGCTGCCGGTGATGAACGAGGGCGGCTCGCTGGTGGGCATGGACTTCGATCCGCGCACCGCGCTGCCGTACTACAACTGGATGGGTGTGGCCAAGGCCGCGCTGGAGTCGGTGAACCGGTACGTGGCGCGAGAAGTGGGCGAGGCCAAGCGGATTCGCTCCAACCTGATCGCCGCGGGCCCGATCAAGACCCTCGCGGCCAAGGCCATCGCGGGCACCGCCACCGACGACGCCAAGCAGCTCACCATGCTCAACACCTACTGGGACGGCGCCTCGCCGATCGGCTGGGACGTCGACGATCCGACCGTGGTGGCGAGGTCGATCGTCACGCTGCTGTCGGACTGGCTGCCCGGCACCACCGGCTCGATCATCTACGTCGACGGCGGGGCCAGCCACAACACCTGGTTCCCGGAGAATTTCCCGTCGAACTGATGACCTACGACGCACTGCTGGTGCTGTCCTTCGGGGGCCCCGAGCGCCCGGAGGACGTCATGCCGTTCCTGGAGAACGTCACTCGCGGCCGTGGCGTGCCCCGGGAACGGCTGGAGGAGGTGGCCCAGCACTACCTGCACTTCGGTGGAGTATCGCCGATCAATGCGCTCAACCGCGACATCATCGCCGCGGCGGAGGCCGAATTCGCCCGGCGCGGTATCGCATTGCCGGTCTACTTCGGCAACCGCAACTGGCATCCGATGGTGGAGGACACCGTGGAGCGGATGCGGGCCGACGGCGTGGGTTCGGCGCTGGTGTTCGCCACCTCGGCGTGGGGCGGATACTCGGGCTGCAGGCAGTACGACGAGGACATCGCCCGGGCGCGGGCCGCGGTGGGGGAGCGGGCGCCCGAACTGGTGAAGCTGCGGCAGTACTTCGACCATCCGCTGCTCGTCGGGGCCTTCGGTGCGGCGATTCATGCCGCGGTGCAACAGATTCCGGTCGACCGGCGGGACCGGGTGCGTTTGGTGTTCACCGCGCACTCGATCCCGGTCTCGGCCGATGTGGCCGCGGGGCCGCCGGACGACGGCGGTCACCTCTACAGTCGCCAGGTTGTCGACGCCGCTCGATTGTGCGCGGCCGCAACAGGATTCGACGATTTCGATGTGGTCTGGCAGTCGCGCTCGGGTCCGCCGCAGGTGCCGTGGCTGGAGCCCGATATCGTCGACCATCTGGAGGCGTTGTCGGCCAAGGGAATCGACGCCGTCGTGGTGTGCCCGGTGGGATTCGTCTCCGATCACCTCGAGGTGATCTGGGATCTCGACAACGAGGCGAAACAGAAGGCCGCCGAACTGGGCATGGCCTTCGCCCGCGCGGCCACGCCGGGCACCGATCCGCGATTCGCCGAACTGATCGCCGAACTGGTCCAGGAGCACAGGGCGGGCACCGAGCCCCGCCGCCTGGGCTCCGTCCCCGGCTACGGCTGCACCACCGACGGCGCCCCCTGCGCCGTCGGCTGCTGCGAGGCGCCTCGCCGCCCCGCCTGATCGGAAATACCGAGGCGACGAACGTCCGGCCTATCCCGAGAAGAATGTCCCGATAATCCCCGCGACCCGTGCCGGATCTCGTTTGTCGATACCGAAGTGGTCGAGGTCGGGGAACATGTGGCCCGTGCAGCGGGGAATGACGTATTCGAGTGTGGCGCGGTCGATATCGGACTGCGCGGCGTGGTCCTTGCCGCCCTGTAGGAACAGCACCTCCGCCTCGATCTCGCGATAATGCGGATAGGTATTGTTCAGCCGGGCGATCTCGCGATGTTCGGCCAGGTTCTCCGCGAGCAGGCCGATCACCAGGTGCCGCTCCGGGGCCTTCATGAACAACGGCATCATTCGCCGCATGAGCCAGCGCGGCGCGCGGCGGGCCGATTCGGGCCCCATCGCCCGGACGAATTCGACGAACGCGTCGAACGGCTTGTGCTGCGCGAGTTTTCGTTCGTAGGCGGGCATCCAGCCGATGGGCAGTGACCCGTCGATCGACAGCCCCGGCTCGTAGACGGCGGCCTTGCGGATCTGCGGGCGGTCGCGGGCGGCCTCGAGCACGACCAGCCCGCCGTAGCTGTGGCCGACGAGTAGTTGCGCGCCGGTCTTGTCGGCGACGGCGAGCAGGTCCTCGCATTCCTTGTCGATGCTGTAGTCGGCGCCCTGCGGACCGCTGGCGCCACGCCCGCGGCGCTCGAGGACGTGCACGGTGAAATGCCCGCCGAGCGCGCGGGCGAAATCCAGGTATCCCTCGGCCACCGACAGCACGCCGGGCACGACGACGACCGCGGGCCCCGCCCCGACGGTCAGATAGGCGATGGTCGTGCCGTCCGCGGAGACGACAGTCGAATACGGCACATTCGGATCCGGCGCGGTCATCAGGTCCCTCATCACTGATCATGGCTCCGCCGGCCGCGCGAGCCCCACGTCGTCGCGGCCGGATGGATGCGGTCAGCCTACGTGTGCCCACTCGGTTCCGGTCCGGAATGACAACAGTGAGAATATCCGTTTTGTCCGATTTGCCGCCAGTCGGGAATGTCCGGTTCGGGGACGCGGTGTGGGTAGCGGATCAGAAGTCGAGCGACGGCACGCGAGCGTAGATCCCCGGGTAGCCGGGCCGGGCCGTGCCCTTGCCCCAGGAGACGACTCCGGCGAGCCTGCCGTCGACGAGCAGGGGACCACCGCTGTCGAACTGGGCGCTGTCGGCCGCGGCCGAACCCGCGCAGACGGCCTCGCGTGGATCGAATTCGGGGCCGTAGGCGGCGCAGGCCGCGTCGCCCGGCAGCGGCACGGTGGCGGCGTGCAGGCGGCTGTTGGACATATCGTCCTCGGAGGTCACGCCCCACCCGAGTACCTGCGCCGAATGTCCGTGCGGCGCACCGGGCGCCACGGTCGGCAGCGGAACCGGCGCGGTGAGGGTGAGCACGGCCACGTCGTGGTGGTAGGCGAGATCGCCGTCGAACAGCGCCACCCGGAAGGCCGGGTGAATGCGAATATCCTTGACTCCCACCGTGACTCCGCCATCGTCCGCGACGTCGGTGCGGCCGAAGGTCACGGTCGTCCCCGGCAGCGCCCGGGCCAGCAGCGCACAGTGCCCCGCGGTGACCACGCGGTCCGGGGCGACGAGCGCGCCCGCGCAGAACTGGCCGCCGGGCCGGGTCGCGTACGCGGGCGTGCCGATCGCGGCCAGCCACGGGTACGCCGCCGCGTCGGCGTCGGTGCCGCCCACCACCGCCCCCGCGGGTCCTGCCGCGCAGGCGCCGAGCCCGAGGAGCGCGGCCAGGAACGCGGTCAGCCCGCGGGATATCTGCATGTCGTCTCACCTCTGCTCTGCCGGTGGCCGCGCCCTCCGTGCGCGCTCGTCGAGTCTGCCGCACGACCAGCGCGGGCGGCCACAGGTGATTCGTGTGATCGCGCCCGCTTTGTCGGTGCCGCGGCCTACCGTGAGTGAATGACCAGCTGGGACGAGTTCACGAAGGCGGCGCCGCGGGTTTCGGCGATCTTCGCGCGCCGCCACGCCGCGACCGGGAATCTGTGCATGCTGGCCACCACCCGCTCGGACGGATATCCCCGGATCAGCCCGATGGAGCCGCGGATGTTCGAGGGGGAGCTGCTGGTGGTCGGCATGCCGGAGACGACGAAGTTCAAAGACCTGCACCGGGATCCACGCTTCTGCCTGCACACCGCCACCGTCGACACCCATGTCGGCGACGGCGATGCGAAGCTGTTCGGCGTCGTGCGCAACCTGCGGGACGAGGCGATGCACCGGCGCTTCGCCGAGGCGCTGTACAACGACACCGGGTTCGATCTGCGCGGCCGCAGGTTCGATCCGTTCTACGTCGCCGATATCACCGGCGGCTCGGCGGTCGAGATCGGCGACGGTTGCCTGGAGGTCGTGATCTGGAAGGCGGGCGAGGCCGAGCGCGTCGTGGAGAAACGCCCGTAGGCGGCCGGGGAACAAACCGCGCGGTAGGCAGGTGACCTGGCACTTCTTCGGGAAACGCCGGGGAAACGTCCGGGCACCGCCTTAGACTTCGTGCATGCCATCCGATCTCGGCGACGGGGCGCTGCGGCTGCTGGTGGCCGAGGACCACCCGATGGTGGCCGTGGCCCTGGACTCCGCCTTCGAACTGGTCGACGATATCGAGATCGTCGACCGGACCGTCTCGGTCGCGGAGACGATCGCCGCGACCGAACGCACCCGCCCGCACGTGATCCTGCTGGACCGGCGGCTGCGCGACGGCGACGGCATCGAGGCGATCGAGCGGCTGCGCGAGGTGTCGCCGCAGGTGCGCGTGCTGGTGTTCACCGGATACGCGGACCGGTCCATGGTGGATCGCGTGATCGCGGCCGGTGGGGCCGGGCTGATGCTCAAGACGGGGCTGTTCGAGGACCTGCTGGCCGTCATCCGGCGCGTCGCCGCGGGCCACGACTGCTTCGATGTCGATCTCAGACAGTGACCGGCGGCGGCCGGTGACGGCAGAACTCAGGTGAAGGCAGGCCGAGGATGGTTCAGGACACCGCCGAACGGGCGAGCGGCAGCGACGAACGCCTGCAACCGTTGCTGAAGGGCCTGAAGGCGGTGCGCGACGGCGACTTCCGCCATTCGCTGCCGCAGGTGGGCGACCCGGTGCTGGACGAGATCGCGATCGTGTTCAACGGCATGATCGACCAGCTGGCGCTGTTCACCACCGAGGTCACCCGGGTCGCCCGGGAGGTGGGCACCGACGGCAAGCTCGGCGGCCAGGCGTCGGTGCCGGGCCTGTCGGGGACCTGGAAGGACCTCACCGACTCGGTGAACGCCATGGCCGACAATCTCACCGCCCAGGTGCGCGATATCGCGGGGGTCGCCACGGCGGTGGCCAAGGGTGACCTGTCGCAGAAGATCACGGTGGACGTGAAGGGCGAGCTGCTGGAGCTGAAGAACACCATCAACACGATGGTCGATCAGCTCTCGGCGTTCGGCGACGAGGTGACCCGCGTGGCGCGCGAGGTGGGCAGCGAGGGCCGGTTGGGCGGCCAGGCGCAGGTGCCCGGCGTCTCGGGCACCTGGCGCGATCTCACCGAATCGGTGAACATCATGGCCGGTAACCTCACCGCGCAGGTGCGCTCCATCGCGGAGGTGACCACCGCCGTCGCGAAAGGTGATCTGTCGCAGAAGATCACGGTGGATGCGCGGGGCGAGATCCTGGAGCTGAAGAACACGATCAACACGATGGTCGATCAGCTGTCGGCCTTCGCCGACGAGGTGACCCGCGTGGCGCGCGAGGTCGGTACCGACGGACGGCTGGGCGGCCAGGCGCAGGTGCTGGGCGCGTCGGGGACCTGGAAGGGCCTGACCGAATCGGTGAACTTCATGGCGGCGAATCTGACCGATCAGGTCCGATCGATCGCCCAGGTCGCCACGGCGGTGGCGAAAGGTGATCTGTCGCAGAAGATCACGGTGGATGCGCGGGGCGAGATCCTGGAGCTGAAGAACACGATCAACACGATGGTCGATCAGCTGTCGTCGTTCGCCGACGAGGTGACGCGTGTCGCGCGTGAGGTCGGCACCGACGGACGGCTGGGCGGCCAGGCCGATGTGCAGGGCGTGTCGGGCACGTGGAAGGGCCTGACCGAATCGGTGAACGTGATGGCGGCGAATCTGACCGATCAGGTGCGCTCCATCGCCGAGGTGACCACGGCGGTGGCGAAAGGTGATCTGTCGCAGAAGATCCGGGTGGACGCCCGCGGCGAGATCCTGGAGCTGAAGGAGACCATCAACACGATGGTGGACACGCTCTCGTCGTTCGCCGACGAGGTCACGCGGGTGGCGCGCGAGGTCGGGACGAAGGGGCGACTGGGTGGTCAGGCCGATGTGAAGGGCGTGTCGGGCACGTGGAAGGGCCTGACGGAATCGGTGAACGTGATGGCCGACAACCTCACCGATCAGGTCCGCTCCATCGCCCAGGTCGCCACGGCGGTGGCGAAAGGTGATCTGTCGCAGAAGATCACGGTCGAGGCGAAGGGCGAGGTGGCCGCGCTCGCGCAGACCATCAACACCATGGTCGACACCCTGTCGGCCTTCGCCGACGAGGTGACCCGGGTGGCGCGCGAGGTCGGCACCGAGGGCAGGCTCGGCGGGCAGGCCCGGGTGCCCAACGTCGCCGGTACGTGGAAGAGCCTGACCGACAACGTGAACTCGATGGCCAGCAACCTGACCGGCCAGGTGCGGTCCATCGCCCAGGTCACCACGGCGGTGGCGCGGGGCGATCTGTCGCAGAAGATCGACGTCGACGCCCGCGGCGAGATCCTGGAGCTCAAGACCACGATCAACACGATGGTCGACACCCTGTCGTCGTTCGCGGCCGAGGTCACCCGGGTGGCGCGCGAGGTGGGCAAGGAGGGGCAGCTGGGCGGGCAGGCCGAGGTCGAGGGCGTGTCGGGCACCTGGAAGCGGCTGACCGAGAACGTCAACGAACTCGCGGGCAATCTCACCCGGCAGGTGCGCGCCATCGCCGAGGTCACCAGCGCGGTCGCCACCGGCGATCTCACCCGCTCGATCGCGGTCGAGGCCAACGGCGAGGTGGCGGAGCTGAAGAACAACATCAACGCGATGGTGCGGTCGCTGCGCGAGACCACCCGCACCAACGAGGAGCAGGCCTGGCTCAACACCAATCTGGCCCGGATCTCCGGGCGGCTGCAGGGCCACCGCGATCTCGGCGCCGTGGCCCAGCTGATCATGGACCAGGTCACCCCGCTGGTCGGGGCCCAGTACGGGGCGTTCTTCTTCATGGACAGCGGCGAGCGCGGGCGGCTGCGGCTGATCGCCGGGTACGGGCGCAACGAGGACGGTACCGAGTTCGAACTCGGACAGTCGCTGGTCGGCCAGGTGGCCCGGACCAAGCAGGCGATCGTGGTGGAGCAGACCCCGCTGGACTACGTGCGGGTGTCCTCCGGGCTGGGCGCGGCGGCCGCCGCGAGCCAGATAGTGGTGGCGATGGTGTTCGAGGGCCAGGTGGTGGGGGGGGTTGAGCTGGGCTCCATAGGGCGGTTGACCGCCGGGGAGCGCGAGTTACA
>NZ_JARWQD010000352.1 GCF_029869545.1 Nocardia wallacei
GGTGGTGGCCGAGGCGGCGCCGGTCCAGAGGTCGACCAGGGGCTCGCCGTGGCGGTACACCGCCAGTGCCCCACCCGCGCCGGGCCGATCGCCGACGAACCGCGCGAAGGCGCGTGCCAGCGGCTCGAACCCGGGGGCGGCCCCGCGGGGCCCGCGCGGCCCCCCCCCGCGACGATACGGTCGTCGTCGACGCTGGTCAGCGTCTCGTCGGTGACCAGCCGACCGAGCGAGTCGGTGCGCAACCCGCTCGCTCGGGCCAGTTCGGGCACCCCGAAACCAGCTGCCCAGATAGTCAGCGCGCTCGGCCGCACGACGCCGCTGGCGAGGACGACCGCGTCCGGCCCGACCTCGGCCACCCCGTCGTCGTCGAGCACGGCGACACCGTGCCGCGACAGCCACTTGGCGATGGACCGACGCCCGGGCGCGCCGAACGTCGGCGCCAGGGTGGTGCCGCATACCAGCGTGACCGTGTGGCCTCGTTCGGCCAGTTCGGCGGCGGTCTCGATACCTGTCAGCCCACCGCCGACGACAGTGACCGTAGCGTCGAGCGGCACTTCGCCGAGCCCGGCACGCAGCCGCTGGGCGGGCTCGAATTCGGCGACGGAGAAAGCGAATTCGGCCGTGCCGGGCGCGGACGGCGTCGCCCCGGTACTGCCGACCGCGTAAATGAGGTAGTCGTAGTCCAGCGTGCGCCCGGACGCCAGTTCCACCGTGCGGGCGGCGGTGTCGATACGCGTGGCGCTGTCGACGACCAACCGGACCTCCTCCGCGAGCAGCGTGCCGTAGTCCACCTCGGCCTCGCCGGTGCCGGCCACGAACTGGTGCAGCCGGACCCGGTCGACGAACGTCGGGCGGGGATTGATCAGCGTGATGTCCACACCGGCGCGCATCCGCAGCCGGTTGGCCGCGAGCGCTCCGGCATAGCCACCGCCGACCACGACAACCCTGTTGTTCGGTGTGCTGTGTTCAGACATGCCTTCCAAGACACCGCGGACCCGCCCGAACGTGACACGGTCCGATGTGATGCGGCACACATCGCCGCGGCGGGGATCAGGTCGGGTCGGGTGCGTAGAACTCGGTGGTGGCCTCGACCGCCGCCGCGACGTGCTCCGGTTCGCCACCGGCGGCCAGATGAGCCTCGCCCCAGGCCGCGGCGCTGCGACGGATGAACTCGCGTCCTTCGGGCGACTTCTGGAACTCCTCGTGACCGACGCTCTCGCCGCCGGTCAACAGCCGGGCCAGGGCGAGCAGGTACAGGTCCCAGCCGACACCGCCGGCACCGGGGCCGTAGACCGGGAAGAGGGGCTCCTCGACGACCGCGGCGTGGATCAGCTCGAATTCGGTATCGCCGGCCGGGCCCGGGGCCAGGCGCACTTCCACCTCGCTCGTGCCGGGCCAGGCGTCGGCGTCCGGCCCGTAGAGCCACGACACCTTCAGCAGCCGCGGCGGCTCGCACCCGAGGATCTCCCCGTGCTCACCGCTGTCCAGCTCGAACTTCCCGCCGAGTCGCAGATCGCCGGTGACCGGTTGCAACCAGCGACGCAGCCGCTCGGGGCTGGTAATGGCGTCCCAGACGTCCTCGATCTGCGCATCGTATCGACGCCGCACCTCGATGGTGTACGCGTCACCGGCGGGCACGCTGCCCTTGCCCATCGCCCGGCGCGCGGCGGCCAACTCGTCCAATACGTCTTTCATGTCATGGTCCCTTCACTGATCGAGCGGCACGCCTGCCCCGCGCCAACTCGGTTCCCAGAGCATCGAGGCGCTGTTCCCACAACCGGCGAAACCGGTCCAACCACGCGTCGACCTCGCTCAGCGGCGCGGGCTCGACGGCGTAGAACCGGCGAGCGCCCTCGGCCCGCACCGACGCGAATCCGCTGTCCCGCAACACGCGTAGATGCTGTGAAACACCCGGCTGGGAGAGTCCGAACTCGGCCCGGATCACCTCCGTGATCGCGCCGGAGGTCTGCTCACCGTCGGCGAGCAGCTCCAGAATCCGCCTGCGAACCGGGTCACCGAGGATGTCGAACGCGTGCACGCCCGCGATAATACCAGCCTTCACTTATATAAGTAACCGCTGGCATATATGAGGGGGTCCTGCTCGTTGTCGCTGACTCGCTCCGCGACGAGAGCTCCCGCGAATTCATCGGTCCGAACCAGGGGTCGGAAAGTCGACCGGCGCGGTCCGGGGTTCGAGGGTGTTGTCCCCCGAACGGACGGCGAACGAAGCGGCATGGCGCACACCGGCTTTCGGGTCGGCGACGTCGGTGACATAGAACCAGTCCATCTGGGCCCGGTCGGCGTCGAGGTGCACGACGCCGTAGCCGTGGGAGTCGAGTTCGATGTAGCGCAGATGCGGATTGGCCGATGTCACCGCCGATTCCAGGGATGCCGTGGCGGTGCGCGGCGGGGCGGGCAGCGATTCGCCGACGCCCTTGGCGGTGACCGACGGCACGACGAACTCGACTCCGGCTCGCGGGCCGTGCGGGTAGCGGGAGAGGTCGGCGGGCAACTCCAGCGCCCAGGAACTGTGGATGTCGCCGGTGAGGAAGACGACGTCGGTGATCGATCCGCCGATGACGGTGTCGAAGAGTCGGCGCCGGTCGGCGGCGTAGCCGTCCCATTGATCGACCAGCGCGGCGACGCCGGACTCCGGCATCCCCAGTCTGTCGTGCAGGGCCGCGGCCACCTCCGGCGACAGCGGTGGCAGTATCAGCGGCGCGATCATCACGGGGTTGCCGACGAGCTTCCACCGTGTCGGCGCGGAGGCGAGGCCGGCGGTCAGCCACTGCATCTGGTCGGGGCCGGTGATCGACCGAGCCGGATCTTCGACCGCCTGCCAGCCCACCACCGCCGTCGCCTGTTTGCTGCGGTAGCTGCGCAGGTCGAGCATCGACAACTCGGCCAGGGTGCCGAAGCGCAGCCTCCGGTAGAGCTTCGCCCGCGGACCGATGCCGTTGGCGCGCACCGGCATCCACTCCAGATAGGCGCGCATGGCCGCCGTGCGGCGCGCCTGCCAGTCGCCGGACAGGAACGGGATCTGGGTGCCCGGGCCACCCGACCACGCGTTGTCGGCGGTCTCGTGATCGTCCCAGGTGCAGATGAACGGATATCTGGCGTGCAGCGCCGCCAGATCGGGGTCGGTCTTGTACTGACCGTGCCTGGTGCGATAGTCGGCCAGGGTGACGATCTCGTGCGCGGGTTCGTGCCCGCGCACCGACCCGGCGCGGCCGCCGTAGAAGCCGCGCGGGTACTCGTAGAGGTAATCGCCCAGGTGCACGATCGCGTCGAGATCGCCGCGCGTGGCGAGATGCCGGTAGGCGCTGAAGAATCCCGCCTCCCAATTCGAGCACGACACCACCCCCAGCCGCAGCCGGTCCATCTCGGAGTCGGCGGCCGGAGCCGTGCGTGTCCGCCCGATCCGCGACACCCGGCCGAGCGCGGCGAAGCGGTAGAAGTAGTCCCGGTGCGGTCGCAAACCGTCGGCGTCGACCTTGACGGTGTGATCGGAATCCGCTGTCGCGGTGACGGTCCCGGAGGCGTGCACGTCGGTGAAGTTCTCGTCGGGGCTGATCTCCCAGTCGACGGTGACCGGTTCGCCGACGCCGGAACCCGGCGTGGCCCGCGGGTCCGGGGTGATCCGCGTCCAGAGGAGGACCGCGGTCGGCAGCGGGTCACCGGAGGCCACGCCGTGGTGGAAGACCTCGCTGTCGGCGCGGGCGGGCCGGGCGACGAAGGCGGCGGATGCGACGCCCGCGGCGACGACTCCGCCCCTGAGCACGGCCCGCCGCCCCAGCGCCGCGTCGGCTACGGAATGTACGGATTCGGAAGACATGCGGGCACTTTCGTCGGCAGGATTCACCATTATCGGGGTGAACGGTGGCGGTTCGGCCTGTTCGGAGAGGTGTTCATCGACTCGTGTACCAGGTTGCGAAATTGTATCGGCCGACAGAGGTATGCGATGCCACCGGCGGACGGCGTGCTCGAGGACAAGCTCGGCAACCGATCCTTCGGTGAGGTCGAACAGGCCGCGGGCGCGGATCGGCGCGTTGTATTCGGCGCGCTGCCCACCGGCATCGTCACCGCGACCATCATCGACCGCATCACCCCGAAGCTCAATTGAGGGTGCCGGGATCCGTCGGTCCGGTCGCAACCTACAACGCCCAGACCGAATCCGCGTGAATCGGCACACCGTGGCCCGGAAGCAGATGCCGCACAGGCAGTTTCAGCAGTCGCTGTCTGGTTCGTCCGGCGGCCGAGGCGTCCACGACGTCGGGTGCGAATCGGGCACGGCCTTGCATCGACACGACGGCGTCCCCGGACAGCAGCGTCCGGGTGCGCTCGTTCCAGAACACGATGCTGTCGTCGGTGTGGCCCGGGGCATGCAGCACCGTCCATTCCGAGGCGCCGGGAACGGTCATCCCGTCCTCGAGTCCCTCGCCCGGAGCGGGCCCGGACCACAGCATGCCGCGCGGGCCGCCGAATCCCGCCGACGTCGTGGCCCGCACCGCGCCGATCGCGCCGTGGAGATCGAACGGCTGCCCCACCGGCAGCCGCCAGGCCCGCGCCATCTGCGCCGGCGACGGGGTGCGGGGACGGGCCCCGCCGAGATAGGTCAGCGTCACCGCGGGCAGGTGAATTCGGGCGCCGTGCCGCCGCGCCAGCGTCGCCGCACCGCCCACGTGATCGCCGTGTCCGTGCGTGGCGGTCGCAACCCGCACGGTGCCGCCCGTCTCCGCGGTGACCGATTCCAGATCGTCGACGATATCCGGCAGCCCCGGATCCACCGCGACGATCGCGTGGTCGTCGCCGGTGACGAGATAGCAGTTGAAGAACCATCGCGACACCCGCGTGACCGACAGTTCCGGCATTCGATCGACGACGAGGCTCACGACGGCGCGCTCCCGCCCGCCGGTGCGACCGCCCGGGCGAGCCCGCGGACCGCGCGGGCGGTGAACGACCGCTGCAGGGGTCTGGTGATCCAGCGCGGGGCCGGGATTCGCGGCACCGCGCCGACGCGCACGGTCAGTAGCGTGGAGTTCTGCGAAATCGGCTGTAGCTCATAGGATTCGACCGACGAGGCGAAGGCCGGGACCGACATGGCGGTGAAGGTGTAGTCGAGCCGCTCGCCCTCGGCGTAGGCGGTGAATTCCTCGCGCACGGTCAGCAGCGGATTGAGCAGCACCCGGGTCGCGCCGACGCCGCGGTGCGCGCCGTCGTAACGGAATCCCGACACCCCCGGCAGCCAGGAGAAGCACGACTCGTCGACGAGCGCGGCGAAGACGGTGGCGGGCGGGGCGGGCAGTTCCGCGTGCACGGTGACGCTGACGGGTGCGGTGGCCAGATAGTCGTCGGTTCGCTCCGCGGGAATCGGCTCGAGCGAGAACCGCAACGGTTTCCGGACATCGGTATTCATGAGTTCTCCTGTGGTTCACCGGGTTTCGGCGTTATCAGCCGAGCGCCGAAGCGCGGGCGGGCAGTTCCCGGACGAAGCGCGCCATCTCGGCCAGCGCGGGGGCCGACTCCGGCAGCACGCCGTAGACGGCAAAGCTGTGTGGTTGCCGATCCCACAGCTGCAGGCGGCACACGACTCCGGCGTCGGCCAGCCGCCGCGCCGTCAATTCGGCGTCGCAGCGCAGCAGCTCGGTGGTGCCCGCCTGGATCAGGACGGGCGGAAATCCGCGCAGATCGCCGTCGACCGGGGAATCCGCGCGCAGGCCGCGCCGCTCGTCGACGAGGAACCGGCGCACCAGCCGCCGCATGGCGGTGGCCGACAGGAACACCTCGCTGCGCCGATTCGGTGAGTCGAATTTCGCCGCGCAGTCGAAGTCGGTCCACGGCGACAGCGCGATGACCCCGCCCGGTAGCGGCAGGCCCGCGGCGCGCGCCGCCAGCGGGACCGCGAACGCCAGGCCGCCGCCGCTGGAATCGCCCGCGCAGACGATGTGCTCGGGTGCGAATCCGCGCGACAGCAGGTATCGGTAGGCGCGCACACCGTCGCCGACGATGGCGGGCAGTGGCTCGGGCAGCATGCGGAAACCGACCATGCACACCGGCATCTCGACCGCATCGGACACTCGCGCCGCCATCCCGCGGAACGTCCGCAACCCACCGGCGGCGTAGGCGCCGCCGTGGAAGTACAGCACCGCCCCGCCCGCCGTCTCCGGACTCCGCGGCGACCGCCACACCCATTCCAGATCGAGATCGGGCAGGTGCACCGGGCGGACGGCCGTATCGGGCGGCAGGCGCAGCAGGACACCCGGTAGGTCGGTCAGCGCGGCCGATCGCATGTTCCAGGGCCGCGCGAGGACCGAGGCGGCCTCGACGATCGGGCGGGCAACGGGCCGGAGCAGGGCGCTGACCATCCGCGTCCGCCGGGTCGCGGGACCGAACCGTTCGACGACCAGGCCATCCAGCACCGTGCGGCCCTCCAGGGCGACTGAACTCACGACACAACAATATGACACTGCCGTAAGAAGGACAACCCGCCGCGGCGCGACAGCGCGGCAACACCCGGGTGTTAGGCTCGATCCGCCTGCGACCAGGCGTCCCGTCGCCTCGTCGCAGCTGTTCAGGTAGCCGTTGTCCAGGTGGGTGCCGGGGACTCGACTCGGAAGAGGTGGCCGTGACGCCGGGGCGGAACACTCGCGCCAAGCGGCGATACGCACCCCGGCTGCCGCTGGCGCAACGCCGCGAGCAGCTGATGGACATCGCGATGCGGATGATCGCCGAGTCCGGTTTCGCATCGGTCAGCGTCATGGCCGTCACCCGGCGGGCCGAGGTCACGCGCCCGGTCTTCTACGACACCTTCCCGAGCGTGGACGACCTGCTGCACGCGCTGCTCGAGCGCGAGGGACGGCGCGTCGCCGACCAGATCGACTCGGTATTCCCGCCCGAGATCGCCGAGCGCACAGAGGATTTCGACCTCGACGTCATCATCGGAAACTTCCTCGCGCTGGTCGTGCGGCATCCCGACACCTGGCGGCTGGTGTTCTCGGCCGGGGAGGGGCTGCCGCGGGACGTGCGGGAATGGATCGCCGGAAATCGCGAGGCCGTCCGCGTCCGTCTGGCCGCGCTGCAGGCCAGGCTCGCCGCCACCGGCCAGGTCCCCGCGGACCTGGACATCGAGGTCGCCTCGCACCTGGTGATCGGATTCGCCGAGATGGTCAGCCGACTGGTGCTCGAGGATCCGGGCCGCTACCCGCCCGACCGCATCGTCGACTTCTACACCACCACCATTCGCGCGGCCGGGCGGATGCTGGTGGAGAACCCGGGCGGACCGTGATGGCGCGTGCGGCACGGCCGACCGCCAGGCGGCGCCGCGAGGAGATCCTCGACACCGCGCTGGATCTGGTCATCGCGCAGGGCTACCCGGGGTGCACGATGCAGTCCATCGCCCGCGCCCTGGGGGTGACCCGTCCGGCGCTCTACGAGTACTACCGCGATCACGGGCAACTGCTCGCCGACCTGGTCGCCCGCGAACATCAGAAGGCCGTCGAGCTGGTGGTCCGATGCACCGCCGCGGCGGCCGAGACCGACGATCCCCAGCGGCTCTCGGACGCCCTGCTGCGCGAATTCTTCGATGCGGTGACGCGGGCGCCGCGCACCTGGCGGCTCATCCTGCTCTCCCCGGTGGGTGCGCCGCCGCAGGTCCGCGACGATATCGATGCGGTCCGCCGGATGGTGCTCGAGCAGCTGCGTTTCGCCCTGCGGTCGCTGCCCGCACCGTTCGGCGGTCCGGACGCCGACTCCGAGCTGCTGGCGCTGTCGTTCATCGCGGGCGCCGAGGCCGCGGCCCGCCTCGTCCTCGACGACGCCGACCGCTTTCCGCCGGAACGCCTCACCGCGGTGCTCTCCTCGCTGGCCGCCCGCGTGACGCGGACCCCGCCGCACTGATCGGCCCCGGCTCGCCAGCCGATTCCACTGTTGACCCGAGCCGCCGCTCGATCTACTGTGCAATATGACACTGCCGTAAGTAGGAGATTCGATGATCGCAGCGGCGATGCCCGAGCACGAGGTGGCCATCCTGGGTGGCGGATTCGCGGGACTGGGGGCGGGCGCGATGCTCACCCGGGCGGGCCTCGAGGATTTCGTGATCATCGAGGGCACCGGCGCCATCGGCGGCACCTGGCGCGACAACGTGTATCCCAATGTGGCCGTGGATGTTCCGTCGATGGCGTACCAGTTCTCGTTCGAGATGTTCCCGCAGTGGTCCCGGGTGTACGCCCCGGGCGCGGAGATCCGCCGCTACGCCGACCACATCGCCGACAAATACCGGCTGCGCGAACGCATCCGCTTCGACACCACGGTGGAGCGGCTGGAGTTCGACGAGGACCGGCAGTGCTGGCGGGTGTACACCTCGCGCGGTGTGCGCACCGCCCGCTACGTGATCTCCGCACTGGGTGGTCTCACCGAGCCGAAGATGCCCGTCATCCCCGGGCTCGCCTCGTTCCGGGGCCCGGTCGTGCACTCCGCGCGCTGGCGCGACGATCTGGAGGTGGCGGGGCGCCGGGTCGCCCTCATCGGCACCGGGGCCAGCGGCATCCAGATCGCGCCGTGGCTGGCCGAGAACGCCGGGAAAACCTATGTGTACCAGCGCACTCCGATCTGGGTCATGCCCAAGGCCGACGTGCCGATCCCGGAACCGCTGCGCGTCGCGCTGGAACGAATTCCACCGCTGCACACCGCGCTGTATCTGCTGGTGTCCGCGGCCGCCGAGGTGCTGATGACCCTCGGCGCGGTGTACAACCGGCAGCTGCGGCCGCTGACGAAGGTCGTGGAGGCGCTCGGGCGGCTCTACATCCGTACCCAGGTGCGCGAACCACGGCTCCGCGAGCAGCTGACGCCGCGCTACGGCTTCGGATGCAAACGGCCCTCGATGTCCAACGAGTACCTGCGCGCCTTCGGGGAGGGCCGGGCCGACCTGGTGACCTCGCCGATCGAGGAGGTCACGGCCACGGGCATCCGCACCGCCGACGGGGTGCACCGCGAGGTCGACGCCATCGTCTGCGCGACCGGATTCCTGGTGACCGAGGCGGAGAACATGCCGCGGGTGCCGACCATCGGCCGCGGCGGCAAGGATCTGGGAAAGTTCTGGGAAGAACAGCGGCTGCAGGCCTACGAGGGCAATACCGTGCCCGGCTTTCCCAATCTGTTCCACACCTTCGCCCCGTACTCGGTGATCGGATCGTCCTGGCTGTTCATGATCGAATACCAGGTCACCCATGCCATCCGCGTCATCACCGAGGCCCGCGGCCGGGGCGCCGCCAGCGCCGAGATCCGGCGCGAACATCACGACGAGTACTTCCGGCAGATCCTGCGTCGCATGCGCAATACCGTCTTCTTCGCCAGCAACTGCGCGAACTCCAACAGCTACTACTTCGACCGGCACGGTGACGCGCCCCTGCTGCGGCCGTCGAGCATGGCCGAAGCCTGGTGGCGGGCAAGGCATTTCGACCTGGACCACTACCGGTACCGCACGGCGATCTCCGAGAACGGGTGAGTTCGTGATCGCACCGGACGCACCACCGGCGCCGCTGACCAAGGCCCGCGACCGGGGACTCGACGCACTGCGCACGCTGGGGCGTGCCATGCAGATCGGCACCGGTGCAGCGCGCTTCCTGATCTCCGACGCCCTCGCGCTGCGCCATCCGCTCCGCGAAACCCTCACGCAGGCATGGTTCGTCGTGAGCGTGACCGCCGTTCCCGCCGTGCTCGTCTCGGTGCCGTTCGGGGTGATCGTGTCGGTCCAGATCGGCAGCCTCACCCAGCAGATCGGTGCGACCTCCATGGCCGGCGCGGCCGGTGGGATGGGCGTGATCCGGGAGGGTGCGCCGATGGTGTCGGCGCTGCTGCTGGGCGGGGCCGCCGGTTCGGCCATCGCCGCGGACCTCGGCGCCCGCACCATTCGCGACGAGATCGATGCGATGCGGACGATGGGCATCGACCCGGTCCGGCGGCTGGTCGCGCCCCGGCTGGCCGCCATGATCGCCGTCGCCCCGCTGCTGTGCCTGATGGTCGTCTTCATGGGCCTGGCCACCGGATTCGTGATCAATGTCGAGTTCCAGGACGGGACGCCCGGCAGCTACCTGACCTCCTTCGCCTCCTTCGCCTCGATCACCGATCTGGTTGTCGCCCTGGTGAAGTCGGTGGTCTTCGGGGTGATCGTGGTGATCGTCGCCTGCCAGCGCGGGCTCGAGGCCACCCACGGGCCGCGCGGGGTCGCCAACGCCGTCAACGCCGCCGTCGTGCTCGGCGTGATGGCCGTGTTCGGCGTCAATCTCGTGATCACACAACTGGTTTCGATGTTCCTGCCCACGAGGATCGGATGATGGTGGGCGCGCCGCTGCGGATCCTCGAAAGCCTCGGGCACCAGCTGAGTTTCTGCTGGCGGGTGCTGATCGCGATACCGCACACGGTGCGCTACTACCGGCGACAGACGATGCTGGTGCTCACCGACATCGCCTGGGGCAGTGGCGCTCTCATCGTGGGCGGCGGCACCGTCGCGGTGCTGATCTTCCTCGGCCTCGCCGTCGGCGGCTCGATCGGGGTCGAGGGGCACGCCGCGCTGAACATGGTGGGCATGGCGCCGCTGACCGGGTTCATCTCCGCCTATGCCAACACCCGCGAGATGGCGCCGATGGTCGCGGCCATCGGATTCGCCGCCCAGGCCGGATGCCGGATGACCGCGGAGATCGGCGCCATGCGGATCTCGGAGGAGATCGACGCGCTGGAAGCCGGTGCGGTACGGCCGATTCCGTTCGTGGTGACCACCCGGGTGCTGGCGGGTATCGCCACGATCGTCCCGCTGTATCTGCTCACCCTGGTGCTCAGCTACCTGTCGTGCTCGCTGGTGGTGAACGTGGTGCACGGCCAGTCGCAGGGGACCTACGACCATTACTTCGACAGCTTCGTGCAGGTCTCCGACGTGCTGTATTCGCTGGCCAAGGCAGTCGTTTTCGTGATCTTGATCATCGTGGTCCACGGCTATCAGGGGTTCTACGCCCACGGCGGCCCCGAGGGTGTGGGCCGCGCGTCGGGGCGGGCGATCCGCGCCAGTCTCATCGGTGTCGTCGTCGCCGACATGGTGATGACCCTGGTCTTCTGGGGTCTCGACGTCGGCGTCCGGATCTCGGGATAGGAACCGCGCCATGCCCGTCTACGTCGACCACTCCGGCCGCAGCGCCGGTCCGTTCGCGCTGCGGCTGCTCGGCCTGCTCGTCGCGGTCGCCGTCGCGGCCGTCGCGGTCGTGCTCACCGGTTACGGCCGGGGCGAATTCGCCGACACGTTCACCCTGCGGATCGACACCGCCACCGTCGGTGAGGGCATCGTGCCCGGCGCCGAGGTCAAACTGCACGGCTACTCGATCGGAGCGGTGCGCGGGGTCGAAACCCTGGGCGAGGGCCATCAGCTGCTGCGGTTGGAGCTGGATCGCCACGAGTCCGCGCAGCTGACCGATCGGGTCGCCGCCCGCTACAGCTCCTCGAACCTGTTCGGATCCACCGTCATCGAACTCGTCAACCTCGGCGGCGGAAAACCCTTGCGGGACAACGCGACCCTGCACATACCGGCCGACAGTCCCACCGCCACGGTGACCGAGATCCTGCGCCGGGCCGGGCAGCTCACCCGGGTACTCGACACCGAGACCGCCCGGCACCTGTTCGACCTGCTGACCAGCGTCGGCGGTGCCGCGGGCGGCACCTTGCGGGCGCTGTTCGACATCGCCGCCATCCTCGCCGACGACCGGCAGGGCCCACCCGGGCGGTACCTGGCCACCGGTGCCGAACTCGGCGAAGGCGCCGCCGCGCTGACCCCACCCGCCGTCGACCTCATCGCCCGAATGCTGGAGAGCAGCGCCTATTTCGGCGAACAGGCCAACCGGGATCGCACCAACCGCGCCACCACCGACGCGCGGGAGAAGATGCTCGTGCCCTTGGCCGCGATCCTCACCGAGCACAACGGCGAACTGGCGACGGTCATCGATACGGCGATGGATCTCGCCGTCCCGATCGCGATCTCGGCGGGCAGCGTGGCCCCGGCCTATCAGCGGGTGCCGCGCCTACTCGACCGCATCGGGGAGGCGTTCCCCGTCGTGGGCGATCGCGTCCAGCTGCAACTGCGGCTGCGGGTGATCGCCGACCGCATGCCATACCTGCTGAATTCCACGGTCCCGCAAGGAGGTTCGCGATGATCGGCGCACGTGCCGCCACCGTCCGGCTGTTGATATTCGCCGCGATCGTGGCCCTGTGCACCGCGGTGGTGATCACCGCGCTGCGCCCCGCGGCGCCGGGCGCCCGCGACGGCCACGACGCGATCTTCACCGATGTCTCGGGCCTGTTCGCCGGTGACGACGTCCGCATGGCGGGGGTGCTGGTCGGCAAGGTCGAGTCCGTCCGGCTCGACGGCACCCGCGCCCGGGTCCGGTTCACCGTCGGACGCGACCACGACCTGTTCGACAACACCCAGGCCGCGGTGCGGTATCAGACCCTGATCGGACAGCGCTACGTGGAACTCATCCGGCCCGGAGCCCCCGGACGACCGCTGCCGCCGGGCGCGACCATCCCGATCGAGCGAACCATCCCGAGCTTCGATATCTCGAAGCTGTTCAACGGGTTCACACCGCTGTTCAACGCCCTGGACCCGGCGCAGCTCAATCGGTTCGCCGAACACGTGCTGCAGGTGCTGCAGGGTGACGGCTCGGGCATCGGGCCGGTACTGGCCGATATCGAGGCCCTCACCGCGTTCGCCCGCAGCCGCGAGGCGGTGATCGTCCTGCTCATCCGCAACCTCGACGAGATCTCGCGGCAGATCGCGGGGAAATCCACCCTCGTCGGGGATCTGATCGAGCAGCTCGGTGGCGTGCTGGACCGTTTCGCGTCCCGCTCGCACGAGATCGTCGAGGCCACCGCCACCGCCAACAAGGTGCTGTACCCGGCGGTCGACCTGCTCGAGGGCCTGCGGTCGACCTACGACACCGGATACGCGCCCATGGATGCGATGGTGCGCCGGCTGCTGCCGCGGACCGGCCAGCTGGTCGAGCTGCTGGGTCTGGTCCCGTCGCTGCTGGGCAGCCTGAACCGGCGCATTCCGGCGAACGGGCAGACCTACACCTGCGCCGACGGCTCGCAGGATATTCCGGGAATCGGGACCATCGTGCTCGGCAACCAGCGGCTGGTGGTGTGCAAATGAGCCCGCGGACCCAACCGTCACCCGAACGCTCCCAATTGCGCTGGGGCGCTCTGGGAATCGTCGTCGCGGTCATCGCCCTCGCCGCCTCCGCGGTGGTCTACGCCGCGCCGTTCGGCACCCGGACCTACGTCGCGGAGATGCGCGGTTCCGGCGGCCTGCGCAGCGGCGACGAGGTGCGGGTCGCGGGCATCAAGGTCGGCACGGTGGCGTCGGTGCGCCTGTCCGGCGACCACGTCGAGCTGCGGTTCGGCGTCGAAGACGACGTGCCGGTCGGCGACACCTCCGCCGTGGAGGTCAAACTGCTCACCCCGATCGGCGGCCACTATCTCGCGCTCACGCCGTCGGGCTCGAAAGCGCTGGGCGACAAGCATATTCCGCCCGAGCGTACGTCGACGTCGGCCGAGCTGACCGATGTGCTCGAACAGTCGGTGCCCGCACTGGAGGGTGTCGACGGACCGACGTTGCGCGCGACGGTGGCCGAGATCAACCGCGCCCTGCACGGGCAGCCCGACGCGATCCGTGACCTGCTCGGCAATGTCGACGACATCACCGCGGCGCTGGCCGACCGCACCGATCAACTCGATCGCGCGCTCGACGTCACCGACGAATACATCGGCGCCGTCGCCACCGACGAGGCCGTGCTGCTGAACTTCGTCCGCAAACTCGGCGTCATCGCCGTCGAACTCGGCAGCCGGAAGGAGAGCGTGTCGGCCACCTTCCAACTGCTGCGCCGCCTGGCCGCCGTCGTACACCGGCCGATCACCGACTTCGAGAAGGTGCTCGAGCCGGTGGTCACCGACCTCGACGAGATCGTCGGCAAGGTGCTGGCCGATCAGGGCCGCATCGACGAAATCATCGCCACCATCAAGGAATTCGTCGGCCGCCTCGCGACCGTGCTCGGCGTCGACGGCCTGGTCGTCGATCAGTCGCACAGCGTCGTCACCGGCACCGCGATCTGCGTTCCCGCCCCCGGAAGGACATGCTGACCATGCGAATCAGGCGACGGATCGGCTCCGGGATCGCCGTCGCGGCACTCACCGTCGCGCTCGGTGCCTCGGTCACCGCGGCGGGCCCCGCGCTGCCGACCGCGGGACGGTCGGTGTGCGCGGAATTCACCGACGCCGTAGGTCTCTACCCCGGTAACGACGTCACCCTGCTGGGTGTCCGGGTCGGCCGGGTGACCGCGCTACGGCCGCAGCCGGACCGGGTGCGGGTGGAGATGAGCCTCGACCGCGGCGTGCGGCTGCCCGCCGACGCCGGGGCGGTCACGATTTCGACCTCGATCGTCACCGACCGCCGCGTCGAGTTCACCGAGCCCCACACCGGCGGCCCGGTGCTGGGCGACGGATGCGTCCCGCTCGACCGCACCAGGACACCGCTGGGCGTCAGCCGCGCCATGGAGTCGATGGATCGGCTCACCGCGGCGCTGGTCGGGCCCGCCGGACCGGACGGCGGCACCCCGGGGGCGGCACTGCTCGGCGACACCCTGCGCACCGCCGACGCCACCCTGGCCGGAACCGGCGAACAGTACAACCGGCTGCTACAGCAGGCCGGTTGGCTCCTCGACGACCCGGCCGTCATCGACGCCCGGATGCGGCGGCTGATCGACAACCTCGACCGGCTCGGCGCGACATTCGTCACCCACTGGCCCGATATGCAGACACTGCTCGACCGGATGCGCGACACCATCGCGATGATCGACGGCGTCTCCAACGGACTGGGCCACGCCGTGGTTCAGCTCAACCAACTGATGCCCGTCATGACGCGCATGATCAGCCGATTCGACGACCGGGTCTATGCGATCGCGGACAAGGCCGTGCCGCTGACCCACGAACTGCTGTCGCGGTCGGGGGATATCCGCGAGCTGCTGTCGTATCTGCCGCAGGCCGGGCAGTCGCTGCTGGGGTTGTTCACCCGGAGCGGTGCACCGGAGCCGATGGATCTGGTGTCCTGGCTGCTGGGGGTGGGACGGCCATGACGGCGACACGACGCGTTCTGCTGGTGCTGCTGGCCGCGATGCTCCCCGTCGCGGCGGGATGCGGCTTCGACGCTGCGGATTTCCCGCTGCCGAGTACCCGGGTCGGCGGCGAGAAGTACACGATCCGGATCGAACTGTCGAGCGTGTTGAACCTGCCGGAGAAGGCCGAGATCGTCTCCCGGGGCGTCGACGTCGGCCGCCTGCAGCGGGTGGATCCGGCCGCGCGCGGCGCGGTGGCGAGCGTCGACATCGAGGGCGGGACGCGGCTGCCCGCCGACACCCGCGCCGAGATCCGGCAGTCGTCGCTGCTGGGAGACACCTACATCGCATTGCTCCCGCCGCCCGGCCCGCCGCGGCGATATCTGCGTGACGGCGACACCATCCCGATGTCGAACACCGCGGCGGCGACCAATATCGAGGACATGCTGCGGGGCATGGCCGATGTCGTCAGCAGCGGCCGCTACGGCCGGTTCGCCGAGATGGCGCGCAGCTTCAACGCCGCGTTCCCGGCCTCCGGGCAGGACTTCGCCCGGATCGCGGCGGCGGGCCGCGAGACCGCGGCCGAGCTGGCCGCGCACACCGACGACATCGACCGCATCCTCGATTCCGCCGAGGCGGTCACCGGCACCCTCGACGAGCACCGCGCCCTGGTCGACGACACCCTGCGGTTCGGGCCCGAGCGCGCCGTCGGCCAGAGCGAGGTGCTGTTCGGCGTGGTGAATCTCTTGGTCGCGGTGCGGAATCTGACCGTCCCGATCGGTGGGCTGCTGCTCCCGGTGGCCCCCGAACTGAGGCAGATCGTCGCCACCTTCACCCCCGCGATACTGACCGCGGCCGGTGCCGACATCACCGTCCCGGAGACCGTCGACCGCATCAACGCGCTGCTGCGCGACCGGCTCGTCCCGTTCTTCTCCGCGCCGCCGAACATCCGCGTCCACCCGGACGGCGACGCCGACCAACTGATCAACACCCTTCGGTCGATCGGAATGCTGCGATGAAGGTCCCCGCCCCCGTCTCCCTGGCCATGCTGTCGATCATGGCGGTGGTCTCCGCCGGATATCTGGCCGTGGCCGTCCTCGATATCGACCCGCGCACCGAATACTCCACGGTGACAGTGCTTCTGGGGTCCTCCGGCGGGTTGATGGACACCTCCCCGGTCACCCTGCGCGGGGTCCGGATCGGCGAGGTGACCGAGATATCGTCCACGCCGGACGGGCTCGCCGCCGAGCTCCGGATCGACACCGGCCGTCCCGTACCCGCCGCGAGCGAGGTGGAGATCGCCAACCTGTCGGCGGTCGGGGAGCAGTATCTGGACTTCCGCCCGACCACCACCGGCGGCCCCTACCTGAGCGACGGCGCCGTGATTCCCGCCGACCGGGTGCACACACCGGCGACCGTGGGGCAGGCCCTCACCCGCGTCGACGCCCTGCTCGACCAGCTGGATCCGGAGACCATCGACCGTCTGCTGCAGACCGTCGCCATCGGCTACAAGGACCGCGACACCGACGTAGCGACCGTCAACCGGGCCTTCGAGCTGCTCGGGCACACCCTCGCCGACAAGAAGGACGCCCTCCGCCGCCTCTACCTCAACGGTCAGACGCTCACCGGGAACTTCGAGGGCTACGGTCCGCAGCTCGCCGCCGTCGCACCCGAGATCGCGGGTGCCACACCCGATATGGTGCTGGTGAACAAGGGATTCGAGGACTACTCACGCATCGGCGACGGCGTCTGGGACGACCCGTACGCCATCATGAACGAGCGCACCGACCGATACCTCGACCTGCTCGCCCCCGACCTCGCCCAGATCGCGGCCACCCTCGAACCCACCACCGCGCCGATCAGGCCGCTGCGCGTCGACGCGGGTTCCCTGATGCACCTGCTCGAAACGGTCTTCCCCGGCGGGCCCGCGCGCGTCACCGTCGAACTACCCCCCAAATGAGGTCGAACATCATGTCCCACAACGACACTCACGCTCCGGACACCGACGCCGCGGCACCTCCCGCGCGAGCGTGGCCGCGGTGGGCCGCGCTCGCCGGTGTCGCCGCCCTCGCCGCGGTCACCGCCGTCTGCGGATGGCAATGGCACAGCAGCACAACCGAACTCGACGCCGTGCGGGCCCGAGACGGCGACCGCGAAGCGGTGGCGAAGGTCGCCTCCGACTACGCGACCCGATCGCTGAGCTACGACTTCCGCGACCTCGATGCCTTCTTCGCCGGTGTCACCGACGGCGTGGACGCACCCCTGCGAGACCGCTACCAGCAGGTCCGCGGCACCCTCGCCCAGATCATGACCGAGGCCCAGGTGGTGGCGACCGGCACCGTCGTGGCCACCGCGGCCGAACCCGACGGACCCGGCCGCTACAAGGTCACCGTATTCGCCACGCAGCACACCCGAAACGCCGGGTCACCCGAGCCCAGCACCGTCCCCAACCTCCTCACCGTCACCGTCGCGGAACACGACAACCGCTGGCAGGTAACCGATTACGGCGCCGAATCCGGATGAGAACCGCGGCCGAGCAACCCGTCGACGATCAGGTCGGCGAGTTCGCGGGCGGTGCGGGCCTGGCTTTGCGGGGTGCCGGGGTCGGGGCGGCCGAGCCGATGGGCGAGGGGGAGTTGTACCAGCCCGGCGACGGGGCTGATGACGGCGAAGAAGAGCACATCCATCGGGACGGTGGGGATGCGGTGGGCCGCCATGAGCCGTTCGACGCTCGGAATCATCGGATTCAGCGCCGGGGCCACGTAATTGTCGTACAGGTAGTCCAGGCGCTCGGACTCGCGGGAGAACTCGTCCGCGAGTACGCGGCCGAGCAGAGGTGTCTCCACGGCGACCCGATAGAAGTGGGTGATCATGGCGCGCAGCCGTTCGGCGTCGTCCAGGTCGGTGTCGAGGAGCTGTCGGCGCGCGCGCTGGTGACCCTCCAGCACCGAATCCACCACGGCCCGCCAGAAATCGGCCTTGGATCCGTAGCGGTCGGTGATGAAGTTGTGGCTGACGCCGAGCCGCTTGGCCAGTTCCCGCACCGAGGTCCGGTCGTAGCCGAGTTCGGCGAAGGTCTCCATCCCGCGGCGGAGGATCTCGGCCTCGGATTTTTCTATCGCCACGCGTTCGATCTCCTGAATACTCCGGCGTTGCCGCGGTGCGGCAAGCCCAACTTGACACCTGTCAGAATACGCTTAATCTGACAGGTGTCAGAAACCGGCTGGAGCTGGGGCGGCCCAACTCAGGAGAGGGCATATGCCACGCACACCCATCGACATCACCGTCCCCGATCTGTCCGGCAGGCGCGCGGTCGTCACCGGCGGCAGCGACGGCATCGGGCTGGGCCTGGCCACGAGGCTCGCCGCGGCCGGGGCCGAAGTGCTACTGCCCGTGCGCAATCCGCGCAAGGGCGAGGCGGCGCTCGCCACGATCCGCGAGGCACACCCCGAGGCGAGCGTGTCGCTGTACGAGCTCGACCTGTCCTCGCTCGCCTCCGTCGCGGCCCTCGGCAAGACCCTGGGGGAGGACGGCCGCCCGATCCACATTCTCATCAACAACGCCGGTGTCATGACCCCGCCCGAGCGGCAGACCACCGCCGACGGGTTCGAGCTGCAGTTCGGCACCAATCACCTCGGTCACTTCGCCCTGGTGGCCCACCTGCTGCCGCTGCTGCGCGCCGGTCGCGCGCGCGTGACCTCGCAGGTCAGCATCGCGGCCGATCAGCACGCCATCAACTGGGACGACCCGAACTGGGAACGCTCCTACAACGGCAACAAGGCCTACAGCCAGTCGAAGATCGCGCTCGGGCTCTTCGGTCTCGAGCTGGACCGGCGCAGCCGGGCACACGGCTGGGGCATCACGAGCAATCTCTCCCACCCCGGGGTCGCTCCGACGAATCTGCTCGCCGCTCGCCCCGAGGTCGGGCGCGATCGGCCCACCATGCTCGCGCGCATGATCCGCGCCCTGTCCGCTCGCGGCATCGTCTTCGGGACGGTCGGCACCGCGCAGCTTCCCGCCCTCTACGCGGCCACCTCACCCGACGCCCACCCTGGCGGGTTCTACGGCCCGCGCGGATTCCGGCACATGGGCGGCCCGCCCGGCGAGCAGCGTCTCTACTCGCGCCTCCGCGGCACCGAGGACGCCCGGCGCGTCTGGCGGATCTCCGAAGAACTCACGCAGGTCGGCTTTCCCGGCGATTGATCGGATGGTCCGGGTGGGGATAGTGGGGGCATGGCTGATACCACCAAGATCGCCGATCTGACCGGCCCCGGCCGCACGGATGCGTTCGGCGTCGGCGGTACCGACCTCGGTGTCGTCGCCGCCGCGCCGGACGGACGGCTGGTCGCCGTCTTCGGGGACAGCTTCGACCGGGCCACGGTCGGCGGGCCCGGCTGGCGCTCGCCGATCGCGTTGTTCGCCGATCCGGACACCGTGGCGGATGGGCTGCGCTGGACCGGATCCGGGGGCGACGAGGGCGACTACGCATGCCAGTTGATCGAGTACCCCAGATCGGCGGTGCTGCGCAGGCCGCGATGCTCGACGATGCTGCCGACCGACCTGATCACGCTGGGCGACACGATGTATCTGCACGTCATGGCGTGCCGGGGTCTGGGCAACGTGCTCTGGACCGAGATCCTCGCCTCGACCGACAACGGCGTCACCTGGTCGAGCACCGGTGCCCGATGGCCGGGGGATGTTCATGACGGCCTGTTCCAGATGCTGACCTGGGAGGTCGCCGACGACGGCTACGTCTACGCGTACTCGACCGGATTCCGGCGCGACGCCGGTCTGCTGCTGCACCGCGTCCCGGCGCGCTCGCTGACCGACCCGGGCTCGTGGGAGCCATGGGGGTTCGCCGACGAGCACTGGGCCTGGGGCACGCCGCCGACGCTGACCCTGCCGGGCGCGTTCGGCGAGCTGTGCCTGCGCCGGGTGCCCGGACCGGACGGGCGGCGGCACTGGTTGCTGGTGTTCTTCGACGCGGGCAACTACCGGATCGACGCACTGCTGCTCGACGGCCCCAACGCCGACCTGTACCGCGCGCCGCGTGCGACCGTGCTCGAGGGGACGAGCTGGGACGCCGAACACCACGCCACCGGCCGGGTCGCCCAGCTCTACGGCGGCTACGTGATCCCGGGCTCCACCCTGTCCGACCTGCACCTGATCGTGAGCCAATGGAACACCACCACGAATTGGCCCTACCACGCCATGCAGTTCCGCACCGACCTCTCCCACCTGTCGTAACCCGGCGCGGCGGATGGTCTTCCCCGCCGGAGGCCGGACCTGGGAACGCGACGGCTGGCATGTGACCCTCTCGACCGGCTTCCTCCGGCCGCTCACCCGGTGACCCCGGTCAGCAGCTGCCCGCCACCCCGAGGCCGGTGACGGCGGCCAGCACGGCGGCCGACGGGCCGAGGGCGGAGGCGGCGACGGCGGCGAGCAGCAGGACGCGAACCCGGATCCGGCGCGCCACGGTGGCCGGTGTGGCGAGGCGCTCGACCCGGGTCACCAGTCCGATATCGGCCGCCGCGGCGATCCGGTCCTCGCGCAGCCGCCCCGGCGTCATGGTCACCAGCGCGTTGATCAGCGCGTGGCGGCCGTGGGTGCGGATGGCGTGGTCGTCGGCGCACATTTCGAGGAGCCTGGCGACCTCGAGCGCGCCGATGCGGAACACCTCCAGGCGGGGGAGGACGACCGCGAGGCCGCGGGTCAGCGACAGCAGCACGTGATGCCGTCCGACCAGGTGGGCGCGCTCGTGCGCCAGCACCGCGTCCAGCTGCCGATCGTCGAGGACCGAGAGCGCGCCCGTGGTGACGACGACGGCATGCGGCCGCCCGGCCACCGAGTAGGCGGCCGGTTCCCCGACATCGACGACGACGGCGTCGAGCCCGGGATCGTGCCGCCCCGCCGCCCGCGCCAGCCACGCGTGCTCGTGCGTGGTACTGCGCGCCCGGATCAGTAACCCGCCCAGCCGGGCCAGCAGGACGATCGTCGCCAGCCCGGCGAATCCGGCCAGCGCGATGACTCCGCCCTGTGCCACGGGACCGTAGCGGCCGGTGATCTCGTTGTGCAGATCCGCGTAGCAGGCCTCGAGCACCAGCGGCTCCGACATGACCGTGTGGACCACGACGGAGGCGATCAGCGTGACCACCGCGCCGATCCAGGCCGCGAGCACCGAACCCAGTACGCACACCCACGCGGTGAGCCCGAACTTCGGCGAGACTCCGGTGTGGGTGAGCCGCACCAGCATTCGGGGGGCCAGCACCGCGACCGTGAAACCGTAGACGAGCAAGCAGGTTTCGATGGTCATCGCACCGTCCGGTGGCCGTCGGGTGCGGGCTCGGCGCGTGGGGCGCCCGGGGGTGCGAGCACACGGACCTGTTGCACGGGCGCTCCTTCAGCTGATTCTGCGACAGCGAGCCATGATCAACAGGTTAACGGCCCGGAAACGGCCGCGAAATCGGCCGCCGTCGCAGTCCTCGCCGCGTTCCGAGGGTGACCTGCGCAAACCACTCCGCGCCGGGAAGCGGCGGCCGACGGTTTTCCTGGAGGTGGGAACGTGTTCCACCCTCAGTTCGACCCGACGGCCCGCCGATAGGTCCGGCGGTATGCCGAGGGCGCGGTGCCGTAGTGATCGAGAAAGGTCTGCCGGAGCGTCTCGGTCGAGCCGAAGCCGCAGCGACGGGCCACCGCGGCCAGCGGCAGGTCGGTGCTCGACAACAGCTGCGCCGCCGCCTCGGTGCGCACCGCGCGGACGTACCGGCTCGGGCTGGTGCCGAGATAGGTGTCGAACAGCCTGGTGAGCTGGCGCGTGCTGGTGCCCGCCCGGGCGGCCAGTGCGGCCGTGCTCAGATCTCCGCCGAGACGGCCCGCGATGTGGCCGGTGAGGTCGCGGACCACCCGGTGCTCGGGCGGCGGCGCGGCGAGAAACATGCTGACCTGCGCCTGGTTCCCGGGCCGCTGGAGATAGACCACGAGGCTGCGGGCCAGCTCCCGGGCCAGGGTCGGGCCGTGGTCCTCCTCGATGAGGGCGAGGGACAGGTCCAGCGCGCTGGTCACCCCGGCCGCGGTGTAGACGGGGCCGTCCTTGATGAACAGCGGCGCCGGGTCGACGGTCACCCGCGGGTACCGCCGCGCGAAGTCGTTCGCGTACCGCCAGTGGGTGGTCGCCCGCCTGCCGTCCAGCAGGCCCGCCGCCGCCAGCACGAAGGCGCCGGAGCAGATCGAGGCGACCCGCCGGCTGGTGGCGGCGAGCCTGCGCACGTGGGTGAGCAGCGACGCGTCGGTCACCGCGGTGCTGCTGCCCGGACCGCCCGCGACGATCAGGGTGTCGAGCGGGCCGTCGATCCGGTCGAGCCGGTGCGGGGCCACCAGGGTGACCCCGGAGCTGCTGTGCATCGGGCCCGGTTCGGCACCGGCCAGCCGCACCTGATAGCCCGGCGCCGCGCCGAGCCGATTCGCGACATCGAAAGCGTCTGCCGTACAGGCGATTTCGACGAGCATCACATTGTTGTAGCCGACGATGACGACGGGGCGCATGCCCTCGACGCTACTCGCGTCCGGCCGGGCGGACACGTTTCGCAGGATTCCGGACACGGCGGCCCACGAGACCGCCCGGTGCGGACATCCTGGATGGCATGACCGATGAGACGAAAACCATTGCCTGTGTGGTGTTTCCGGGCGTCGACCCGCTGGATCTGATCGGGCCCATGCAAGCGCTGGGCCTGCTCTCCTACCTGGGGTCGGGCTGGCGCACGGTCACGGTCGGCGCGCGGCTCGAGGCGCACGAGACCGAGGGCGCGCTGCGCTTCACGCCGAGCCACACCTTCGCCGACATCCCGGCACCGGACGTGCTGATCGTGCCGGGCGCGAGCACCCCGGCCTTCCGCGCGATGTCCGACCAGACGCTGCTCGGCTACCTCCGCAACGCCGCGGCGGGGGCCGAGATCACCGCCTCGGTGTGCTCCGGTTCGCTGCTGCTCGGTGCGGCCGGGCTGCTGCGGGGCAGGCGGGCCACCACCCACTGGACCGCGTTCGAGCTGCTGGCGGAGTTCGGCGCGACCCCGGTGCGCGAGCGCTGGGTGCGCGACGGTCGGATCGTCACCGCGGGCGGCCAGTCCGCCGGTATCGATATGGGCCTGTACCTGGTCGAGCAGCTGGCGGGCACGCAGGTGGCCCGGCTGGCCCAGTTCGCCATGGAATACGACCCCGCGCCGCCGCTCGGCCCGCTGGACTGGTCGCGGGCGCCGCACGACGTCTTCGATCCGCTCGCCGAGACCTGGGTGACCGACGGCCTCACCGCGGACCCGGAACTGGCAGCGCGTCTCGTCGCCCGGCTGCGCGCGGCGGCCGCGGCCCGGTAGCCCGCCGCGCTCGGGCACAGGGACGGATAACGCGCGGATAGCCGCTGCGCCCGTGATTGGCTCGCCGGTTCCCGGGTATCCGGGCGAATGCGCCCCGGACCACTCGAAACGGACAGGAGAGGCCATGGCTCAGCAACAGGTGGGCGATTTCGTCGTGCGGCGACTGCGGGAATGGGGGATCGACCAGGTCTTCGGATATCCCGGCGACGGCATCAACGGCCTGGTCGCCGCGTTCGGACGGGCCGACGGCCCGGCGTTCATCCAGGCCCGGCACGAGGAGATGTCGGCGTTCCAGGCCACCGGCTATGCGAAGTTCAGCGGCCGGGTGGGGGTGTGCACGGCCACCTCCGGACCCGGGGCCATCCACCTGCTCAACGGCCTGTACGACGCCAAACTCGACCACGTTCCGGTGGTGGCGATCGTCGGGCAGACCGCCCGCAGCGCCATGGGCGGCAGCTATCAGCAGGAGGTCGACCTGCAGAGCCTGTACAAGGACGTCGCCTCCGACTACCTGGTGGAGGTCAATGTCCCCGCGCAGCTGCCGAACGCGCTGGACCGGGCGATCCGGGTCGCGCTGACGCGGCGGGCGCCCACCGCGGTGATCATGCCCGCCGATCTGCAGGAGGAGCCGTACGAGCCCCCGGCGCACGAGTTCAAGCACGTGCCGTCGAGCCCGCCGGGCCCGGTCCGGACCGCGACGGTGGTGCCCCCGACCGACGAGATCCGCCGTGCGGCAGAGATTCTCGATGCCGGATCGAAGGTGGCGGTGCTGGTCGGCCAGGGCGCGCGGGGCGCCGCCGCCGAGATCACCGAGATCGCCGAGCGCACCGGTGCCGGTGTCGCCAAGGCGCTACTGGGCATGGATGTGCTGCCCGACGATCTGCCGTTCGTCACCGGCCCGGTCGGGCTGCTCGGCAGTCGCCCCAGCTACGAGCTGATGCGCGATTGCGACACCCTGCTCATCGTCGGCTCGAACTTCCCCTACAGCCAGTTCCTGCCCGACTTCCGCCAGGCCCGCGCCATCGAGATCGATATCGACGGCGCCTTCATCGGGATGCGCTACCCGACCGAGGTGAATCTCGTCGGTGATGCGAAAGCCACTCTGGCCGAGCTGATTCCGCTCGTGCGGCGCAAGCAGGACCGCTCCTGGCGGGAAACGGTCGAGAAGAACGTCGAACGCTGGTGGCAGGTCGTCGAGCGGCAGTCGATGCTCGACGCCGACCCGGTCAATCCGATGCGGGTGGTGTGGGAGCTGTCCCAGCGCATTCCGGGCAACGCGATCGTGACCGCGGACTCCGGCTCCTCCACCAACTGGTATGCCCGGTGCCTGCGGATGCGCGGGGATATGCGGGGTTCGCTGTCGGGCACGCTGGCCACCATGGGGCCGGGGGTCCCCTATGCGATCGGGGCGAAGTTCGCCCATCCCGACCGCCCGGCGATCGCGCTCGTCGGCGACGGCGCCATGCAGATGAACGGCATGGCCGAACTGCTCACCATCGCCCGCTATCGGCACCGGTGGAGCGATCCGCGCCTGATCGTCTGCGTCTTCCACAACAACGACCTCAATCAGGTCACCTGGGAGCTGCGCGCGATGGGCGGGGCGCCGAAATTCGAAGAGTCCCAGTCGATTCCGGATATCTCCTATGCCGAGGTGGCGCGCTGCGCCGGGCTGTCGGCCATCGCCGTCGACGATCCCGGCGAACTCGGATCCGCCTGGGATCGGGCCCTGGCCGCCGACGAGCCGGTGCTGCTGGACGTCCGCTGCGATCCCGAGCTGCCGCCGATTCCGCCGCACGCCACCTGGGAGCAGATGAAGGACACCGCCGAGGCCCTGCTGCGCGGCGATCCCGATGCCGGGCACGTGTTGCTGCAGGGTGCGAAAACCAAAGCGCAGGAATTCATTCCGTGACAAGTGAGGAGGCGTGACATGCCGAAGGAATGGACCTCTAAACAGGAACGGCAGTACGAGCACGTGAAGGAATCCGCGCGGGATCGGGGCGCGAGCGAGGGACGCGCGAAGGAGATCGGCGCCCGCACCGTCAACAAGAACCGCGCCCAGTCGGGACAGTCGCGGACCGCGAGCAGGACCTCGGTGCGGGACGTATCGCCGCAGCATCGCGGCGGCAAGCGTTCGCACACCGGGTCCCAGGGGCCCACGCGCGATCAGCTCTACAACGAGGCGCGGCAGCGCGGTATCAAGGGCCGCTCCAAGATGACCAAGCGCCAGCTGGCGTCGGCCCTGGGCAAGTAGCCCGATTCATCGAAGGACGCCGACGGGGCGGGGCGGGGATGCGGTTTTGCGCGCCGCCCGGGGCGGG
>NZ_JARWQD010000353.1 GCF_029869545.1 Nocardia wallacei
AAACATTTCATTTTTCTGTTTTGCAAACATTTTTTAATTTTTTGTTTGGGGGTGGGCGGGTGGGCTTTTCCCCCGCCGCGGCCGCCGGTATCGGGGCCGCGATCGCGGCGGCACTCGCGACCGGCGCCCACGTCCTGTCGCTGTGGGACCGCGATCCGCAAGTGCGGCGGTCGGCGCGGGAAATCGGCTCCCGCGCAACGGGTTCGGTGCACGCGATGGAGGTCGACGTCACCGATGCCGGGGCCGTCGCCGCCGCCTTCGATCGGCTGACCGCGGCGCACGGAACACCCGACGTGGTCGTGCACGCCGCCGGGATCATGTGCTCGGGTACCGCGCTGGATGTCACGCCGCAGGAGTGGGAGCGCTGCCTGCGCGTCAATGCCACCGGCGTCGTGCAGGTCACCCAGCGCGCGGCCCGCGATATGGTCGGCGCGGGGCACGGCGCGATCGTGGTCGTCTCGTCCAACGCCGCGAGCGCGCCTCGGGTCGGGCTGGCCGCCTACGGTGCGGCGAAGGCGGCGGCGACCGCGTTCACCCGGGCGCTGGCACTGCAGGTGGCCCCGCACGGCGTGCGGGTGAACCTGGTGTCGCCCGGCTCCACCGATACCCCGATGCTGCGCGGCATGTACGGCGACGGCCCGCTGGACGAGGCCGCGCGCACGAGCCTGATCGACGGTGACCCGCAGGCATACCGCCTCGGAATTCCGTTGCGCCGCATCGCAAGTCCCGCCGATATCGCCGCGGCGGTCCGCTTTCTGATTTCCGACGACGCCCGCCACATCACCATGCACGACCTGCGGGTGGACGGCGGCGCCACGCTGGATATGTGACGAGAGGATGATCACCATGACCGATACCCCCGCCGATCCCCGCGGGGCGGCCTTCGTTCTGTCTCGTTCCCACCGGACGGTCGTCGCGACGGGAGCCGGACGCGTCTTCGGCACCGCGCGGGAGGCGGTGCGCGCATTGCGTAGCGGCCGAGCCGATTACGTCGTCGGCGCCCTGCCGTTCGCACCCGGCGCGCCCGCGGCGCTGTGGGTCCCGGAAGCGGTGGCCGTGACCGGCGCCGCGCACCGGCCCGCGGCACCGGCGGCGCTGCCTCGCTTCGACCTCGAGGCCGCCGTCCCCGCGCCCGAGGTCCACCTGCACCGGGTCGCCGCCGCGGTCCGGCTGCTGGCCGACCCGGCGCATCCGGTTCGGAAAGTGGTGCTGGCCAGAGCGATTCGCGCGCGATCCGAACGGCCGGTGGCGGCCGGGGACCTGCTGGATCTGCTGGTGTCCACCGATCCGTCGGGCAACGGCTTCCTCGTCGACCTGTCCGCCGCGGGCGGACCGTATCGCGGCAGGCACCTCGTCGGCGCCAGCCCGGAGGTGCTGGTCCGGCGCACGGGTTCGGAGGTGCTGAGCCATCCGCTGGCGGGTTCGGCCCGGCGGCGGCCCGACGCCGCCGGGGACCGGGCGGCCGCGGGAGCGCTGCTCGCCTCCTCGAAGGACCGCGACGAGCACCGGTACGTGGTCGACCAGGTCACCGGCGTGCTGCAGGACCGCTGCGCGGGTGTGCACACCCCGGCGACCCCGGAACTCACCGGCACACCGGTGATGTGGCATCTCGGCACGCCGATCACCGCCACGGTGCCCGCCCACGGTCCGTCCGCGCTGGAGCTGGCCCTGGCCCTGCATCCGACCCCCGCGATCTGTGGCACGCCCACCGCGGCGGCCGCGGAACTGATCGCCGAGCTGGAGGGCGATCGGGGGTTCTACGCCGGTGCGGTGGGCTGGTGCGATGCCGCGGGCAACGGTGAGTGGATGGTCAGCATTCGCTGTGCCGAACTCGACGCCGACGGCCGGACGTTGCTCGCCCACGCGGGTGGCGGCATCGTCGCCGAATCCGATCCGGCGGCCGAATTGGCCGAGACCACAGGGAAATTGCAGCGCATCCTCGGGCCGCTCGGCCTCGCGGACCTGCCACTCACCGTCGCCTGACCGGCGCACCGCGACGGCTCGGTACCCACGCATACGACGAAATCGGAGACAGCCATGCCCATACCGCCGATAGCGCCCTATCCCATGCCCGCGCCGGAGGAGGTCACCCCGAATCAGGTGTCGTGGAAGGTCGATCCCACCCGCGCCGCCCTGCTGATCCACGACATGCAGCGCTACTTCCTGTCGGCCTACGATCTGGACCGCGACCCGGCCCGCACGCTCATCGCCAATATCGCCCGGCTTCGAAATCGCTGCCACGAGTTGGGTATTCCCGTCATCTACACCATGCAGCCGGGCAATCAGCATCCCTCGCGACGCGGCATCCTGGCCGACTTCTGGGGCGAGGGCATGTCGCACGGGTCGGATACCGAGGTGGTCGCCGGGCTCGGGCCGGATCCGCGGGACATCCAGGTCACCAAGTGGCGCTATTCGGCATTCCAGCGCACCGATCTGCGGGAGCTGCTCGGCTACTATCACCGCGACCATCTGATGATCACCGGCGTGTACACGCATATGGGCTGCATGCTCAGTGCCGCAGAGGCTTTCATGAGCGACGTGCGCCCGTTCCTCGCCCTGGACGCCACCGCCGACTTCACCCGCGACGAACACCTGATGGCCCTGAACTACACCGCCCGCCGCTGCGGCGCCGTCCTCCCCACCGCCGACCTCCTGGGTCAGCTGGGCAGCGACGTGACCTCCGATACCACCGATTCCGAAGTACAGGAACAGATCTGAGCGGTCAGCCGGAAAGCTGAGCGCACTCCCGGGCATCCGGCGTCCCCACGCATCCAACCTCGGCGTGCGCCCTCATTCCCAGCGCCCGCCCTATTTCCGGCGCGCGCCTTCGTTTCCGGCGCGCGCCCCTATTTTCCCGGCACGCTTTTGGCCGGGATCTCCACCGGAATCTCGCCGCCGAGGTGGTAATCGCCGGACAACCGCAGCGTATCGCCGCTCCAAAATCGGCCCGGGTCATACCAATTCGCCCGGCGCTCGGGCAGCAGCCCCATGGCCTGGTAGGTCAGGGCGACGATCTCGGCGCAGTAGGCGCTGCGCAGGTCCTGCGGTGAACCCTGCTCGGCGGCACGGGATTTCGGCCGCAGCCGGGCGACCCGGCCGCCCAGCCAGCGCGCGGCGAGGCCGGACGTGGAGGGGAACGGTACGCCGTCGAGGCGGGCGATGGCGCGCAGCGCGTTGTCCTCCATCTCGCGGGTGACCGGGCGGTCCAGCTGGCGCAGCCAGGCCCGCTGGCCGTAGCGCTGCGCCCACACCAGCACCGCCTCGCGCAGATCGTGCAGCTGGGCGCCGCGGTGCCGGGTGCCCGACCACAGGTCGGGCAGCGGTCTGCCCAGTTCGGCGTGCCAGATCAGCACCGGCAGATCGTCGATGGCCACGGCCATGCCGACGTGGTTGACCGGACTGTTCGTCGTCATCCGGATCGCTCGATCGGCCGCCGAACGGCCGCGAAACAACCACAGATCCCCGGTGCGCGTCAGTTCCAGTGCCCGGTCGAGGTCGATGCTCGTACCCGCCATAGGAAGTAGCCTAGGCACATGCGCTGGTGGAAGGTACTCGGTCTGGCGGGCGCGGCGGGTGTGGCCGCGACCGGGGTGGTGATCGTCCGTGCGGAGCGGCAGCGGCGTTCCTACACACCGGAACAGATTCGCGCGCGCCTGCACGAGCGGGTCGGATCCGATCCCGAGTTCCCACCGGCGGGCCGTGCCGGAGGATGATCGACATCGCGATGTGTGGGATAGGCTTGCGCCTTCCTGCTGGTTCAACGAAAGGGAAATGGAGTGGCACGCAAGGTCACCGTCGAGCTGGTGGACGATTACGACGGCAAGTCCGAGGCCGAGGAGACGGTGAGGTTTGCTGTCGACGGCATCGAGTACGAGATCGATCTGTCGGTGCTGAACGCGAGCAAACTGCGCGGGATCTTCGAGCAGTGGACCCCGCACGCCCGCAAGGTCGGCCGGGTCGCCAAGGGTAAGGATCGCGGCGCGCCCCGCACCGCAGCCGGGCGCGAGCAGACGGCCGCGATCCGCGAATGGGCGCGCAAGAACGGCTACAGCGTCTCGCAGCGCGGCCGGATCCAGGCCGAGGTCGTCTCGGCGTACAACAAGGCCAGCTAGAACCCGTCGGGCCGCCGGGGCGAACATTCGTACAAGACCGGCGGCCGGGGGAGCGGGCATGGTCTCGTGTATGCGAGTAGTCGACACCGGATACCGGAATGCGCCGCCGCTGTTGCTGATTCACGGATCGGGGGCCTCGGGCGCGACCTGGGGCCCGATGGTTCCGTTGCTGACCGCCACCCACCGCGTCCTGCGGGTCGATCTGCCCGGGTGCGGGCTGTCGCCCCCGGCGGCGACCTACGAGGTGCCCGCGCAGGCTCGCCAGGTCGCTGCCCTGCTCGACGAACTCGGCCTGCGCGGTGTCACCGTGGCCGGGCATTCCAGCGGTGGGTACGTGGCCACGGCCCTGGCCGAGCAGCGCCGGGATCTGGTCGGGGCCATCGCGCTGATCAGCAGCGGCCCCAGCATGGATGCGCTGTGGTCCTCGCAGCCGTTCCTCCTGCGCGCCCTCACCGAACCGCCGCTGGGACCGATCGTGTGGCGGCTGCGCTCGGACACGATGATCCGCAAGGCGATGCGATCCGCCTTCGCCGCGCCCGCCCCGATCCCCGACGACGCGGTAACCGAGTTCCGCGCCATGACTTTTCGCACGTTCCATTCGGTGCTGCGCGAGAACGGTGCCTACCTCGAGGCGCAGAGCATTCCCGAGCGCCTCGCGCCCCTCGGCGTTCCCGTCCTGGCGGTCTTCGGCGACGCCGATCCCAAATGGCGCCCGGACTCGGTGCGCGACTACGAGATCGTGCCGGGCGTGCGGATCGAAATGCTTCCCGGCGTCGGCCACGTCCCCCTTCTCGAGGCGCCGGAAGCCACGAGCACGCTGCTGTCGGACTTCGCCGCGCGGGAAGAATCTCAGAATGAATCTCAGAATTAATTGTTTGTGAGATAGCGATAGACGGTCGCGCGGGAGACGCCGAACCGGGTCGCGATGTCCTCGGCACGATCCCCGGCGGCGCGCATCGTGCGGGCCTGCGCGATCTGCGCGTCGGTGAGTGTCGCGGGTCGTCCGCCGCCCCGGCCCCGGGGGCGGCCGCGCGGGCGGGCCACGACCGGTTCACCGAGCAGCGCCCGGGCGCCGTCGAGGATCAGCCGCCGCAGCCGGTCGACCGGCTCGTCGCGGAACAACACCACGGGATCGGCCAGCCCGGCGACGACCTGGCAGGCGCGCACGCGTTGCTCGATCCCGGCGCCGGGGCCCGCCACCAGCTCGTTCGCCAGCGCGATCGCGGCACGGAAACGGTCGGCCACCGGGGCCTGGACCAGCAGGGTCATATCCCGGACGAGCATGGTGAGGGTGTGCCGGTGGCGCAGGTGCACATCGACGTAACCCTCGATCGCGCGCCACCGGACCGCCTCGGCGCCGGACTCCGACTCGGCCGCCGCCAGCACCGCGTCCAGCTCGTCCAGCAGCGGCAGGGTGAGCTGGTGCAGGATCGCGTCCTTGGAGTCGAAGTAGTAGTAGAGGGCGGCCTTGGTCACGCCCACCTCGTCGGCGATGGCCTGCATCGAGGTGGCGCGGTAGCCGCGGGCGGCGAACAGCACGCGGGCAGTGGCCAGAATTCGCTCGGGTGTCATGCAACCCACTTACCAATGGTCAGTATTTTCGGTATGGTCCTTACCAATAGTCAGTCTATGGGGATGGTCCAGATGCGTACCGAGGTCTCGTTCGATGTCGCCGGTGTCCGGTGCGCCGGATATCTGTTTCCGCCCGCCGGGTCCGGGGCGCCGCTGCCCGGTGTGGTGCTGTGTCACGGATTCAGCGGGACGATGGACCGGCTGTTCGATTACGCCGAGCGCTTCGCGGGTGCGGGCTTCGCGGCGCTGGTCTTCGACTACCGCGGCTTCGGCGAGAGCGACGGCACGCCGCGGCAGGTGCCCGACATCTCCGGGCAGCTCGCCGACATTCGCGCCGCCGTCGCGTTCGCCCGCGGTCACGAGCGCATCGACGCCGATCGAATCATGCTGTGGGGCAACTCGCTCGGCGGCGCGCACGCGGTCGCCGTCGCGGCCGACGACCCGCGCATCGGCGGTGTCGTGGCGCAGATCCCGTTCAACGGGTTCCCGAAGCGGGTGCAGGGCCGCCGCACCCGTGACACCCGTGAAGCTGCTCGGCGCGATCGTGCGCGACCGGGTGCATGCGGCAGTGGGCCTGCGCCCGTTCTACATTCCGATGGTCGGCCGTCCCGGGCAGCTCGCCGTGACCGCGACCGCCGCCGCGGACCAGCACATCCGGACGCTGACCGGAGACGGACAGACCCTGTGGCGCAACAGCATTGCGCCTCGTGCCCTCTTGTCGATGATGCGCTACCGCCCTGCCGAGTTCGCGGCTCGGCTGACGTGCCCCCTGCTGGTGTGCGCCGCCGCCGACGACCAGGAGACCCCGGTGGCCACCGGTCGCGCGCTGGCCGACGCCGCGCCGCACGGCGAGTTGCGGGTATACCCGGGTACCCATTTCTCGTTCTACACCGATACGGCTCTCCGGGACACGGTCGTCGCCGACCAGATCGACTTCCTGCGGTGGTAGGTTTCGTGCACATTGTGATGGATAGGCGACAGATCATGGGGACAGCGGTCGAATTCGCTCGGCAGCGATACCAGGGGCTCAGGTCCCGGTGCGTCGATGTCGTCTCGTGGCAACTCTCCCGGTTCGGCGACGCGAATGCGCCTGCGCAGGTGAGGTTTCCGCAGCTGGCGGTGCGCACGTGGTGGCCCGCCGGTCGTCCGGTGTTCGTGGTCGTGCCGCTGGCGGGGTTGTTCGCCGCAATCGCGGTGGCGGCCTTCGTCCGGTCGATTGTCGTGGTATCCCGGTGGGGCAGTGAGCCGTTCGTGGTGACCGCGGGTGGTGCGGGCCTCGGTATCGCTGCGATGGGCATGCTGGCCATGGCGCTGGGCATGGTTCGCGAGGTGGTGCCGCGATCGTCGTTCGTATTCGGTTATCCGGTCCGCAGGTGCCGGGATCTCGATCGGGGTGCGGGTGTGCGGGTCGGTCATCCCACCCGCGTCGTTCCCCTCGTCTCGACCCTGTTGGGGCTCAGCGTTTTCGGGCAGGCGTGCTGGTGGGCGCGTCCCGCGGGGATCGCCGAATCCTTCCCGTTCGCCACGCTCGGCGACGGCTGGGCGATCGCCGCCCTGGCAGGCTCGGTGGTGCTGCTCGTCGCCGCGGTGCTGGTGCTGCTCGCCGCCCGTCACCGGTTTCACGTCGAGCTGTACCCGTCGGGCGTCGTCCGGCGTAATCCGCTGCGGGACTTGCGGGAAAAGGATCGCTTCGTGTCCTGGGACGACATCGCCGCAGTGGACACCAGAACCCAATACATCGCGCCCTACCTCCGCGAGGGCCCCACCATCGTCCTGCGCCTGACCGACTCCACAACGCCCCCGGCCAACCGATTGTTCGACAAGACAGGCGATTTCGGCATCCCCGCCTACCTCTCCCGATGCAACCCCAACCTCCTCCTGACCCTCCTCACCCACCTGGCCGAAACCCCCACATCCCGCCCCCTCCTCTCCACCCCCGGAGCCCAGCAATGGTTCACCACCCACCACCACTACCCCGCCCACCCCACCCCACTCGAACCCGCTTCTTCTCGTCCATAGTCGAGGTGGTGGATTGTCGGACCCTTGCGGGGTGGGGGCGTTGGTAGAGTCGAGCCGCTGGGGAATCGGTTGCGGATGAGGAGGCTTGGGGATGGGTGAGGTTGTGGTGGCCGAGGTTCGGTCGGAGGGTGGGCCTCCGTCGGGGCGTAATGGGCGGTCGAGTGCGAATTTCTCGCTGGCCGAGGTGCCGGAGGGGGCTGTGGAGCTCGTGTGGCGGACCGAACCCGATACCGCGTCGATCAGGTTCAGTGTGATGGCGGACGTCCGGGCCAACTACGACCAGCCCGTCCTGTCGAACATCGTCTCCGGTTCGCGGACGGCCGTGCCCCGCGAGCGGGTGTCGCTGTCGCGCCGCGGTTTCTACATCGCCAACCCCTCCGGATCGACGGAGGACGGGTTCGTGGTGCGGGTATTCGCCGTGCTGCCCTGAGCCGGCGGAGTCGCGATTGACTTCAGGTCGGCCTGAGGTCGCACACTGACGGGCATGTCTACTCTGCTTGCTCTCCTCGATTCCTTCGACGACCTGCCCCAGGCTCGCCGGCTGCGCGAACACACCTGCGAAGGGCTGGGTGACACCGTTGTCGACGTCGGCTGCGGGGCCGGGCGCGCGGTCGGCGAACTGGCGGCGCGCGGGGTGCGGGCCATCGGCACCGACCTCGATCCCGCCATGATCGAGGCCGCCGTGGAGCGTTGGCCCGCAGGCGAATTCCACGTCGCCGACGCCACCGCGCTGCCCCTCGACGACGGCTCGGTCACCGGCTACCGCGCCGACAAGGTCCTGCACGCCCTCCCCGAGCCGGAGCGAGCGGTCGCCGAGGCCCGCCGGGTCCTGGCCCGCCGGGGTCGCGCGGTGCTCATCGGCCAGGACTGGGACACGATGGTGATCGACTCCGCCGATCCCGAACTCACCCGCAGGCTCGTGCACGCCCGCGCCGACGGCATGCCCAGCCCGCGCGTCGCGCGACAGTACCGGAATCTCTTGCTGGACAACGGATTCACCGAGGTCACCGTCGAGGTCCACACCGTCGTGTGGACGGGTGAGGCGGTCCTGCCGGTGCTCGCCACCATCGGCGAAGGCGCCTGGCTCGACGATCAGCGCACCAGGGCGCGCGACGACCGGCTGTTCGTCGCCGTCCCGATCTTCGTCGCCGCCGGGGCCCGCGCGGACTGAGCCGTCGGCTACGACCTTCGGATTCGTGGCGACGAGGCCGTCGTCGCCCGAATTCCGTTGCCCGAGTTCATGGTCGGGCGATCTGCGGTCGCCGTACGGGTTCGCACACCGGTGCGCGAAGGAACTGCGCCACGCCCCACACCGCCAGCGCACCCAGCGCGTAGAGGGCACCGGCCGAGCAGGAGGCCCACCACCCCCACACGCTGTATGCCCACGTGGTCGTCACCGCTCCGAGCGCCGCTCCGAGCGAATAGAAGGCCATGTAGACGCCGACGACACTGCTGGCCCGATCCGGATGCGCCGTGGTCAGCAGGTGCTGGCTGCTGACATGCACGGCCTGGATCGCGAAGTCGAGCGCCACGATCCCCACGACGAGCACCCACAGGCTCGATCCGGCCTGGGCGACGAGCAGCCAGGAGCCGGTCAGCAGCGCCAGCGACCAGCCCGTGATCCGTTGTGCCCGACCGGAATCGGCCCATCGTCCGGCGCGCGCGGCCCCGAGCGCACCCGCCAGCCCGGCCAGCCCGAACAGGCCGATCTCGGCGGTGCCCAGATGCCAGGGCGCGGCGGCGAGGGGGAGCGCGAGCCCGCTCCAGAGCGTCCCGAAGGAGGCGAACAGGAACAGCGCGATCAGCCCCCGGCTCAGCAGCAGCCGGTCCGTGCGCACGAGACGCCCCGTCGACGCCAGTACCCGCGTGTACCGCACGTTGCCGGTCCTCGGATCCGGGTGCAACGCCGCCCGGGCGGCGACGGCGAGCACCGCGCAGAGCGCGGCCAGTAACGCGTAGACCACCCGCCACCCGGCCATATCGCCCAGCACGCCCGCGAGGATGCGGACGCCGAGAATGCCGAGCACCACACCCGAGGTGACCGCGCCGATATTGCGCCCCCGCTCACTCGGTTCGGAGACGGCGGCGACATAGGCGACCGTCACCTGGACCACGACCGCGAACACCCCCGCGATCCCCAGCCCCGCCATGACCAGGACCCCGGTAGGCGCGGCGGCCGCGATCGCGGCCCCGGTCGCGGTGAGCGCCAGATGCGCGGTGATGAGCCGTCGCCGATTCAGCACGTCGCCCAGGGGGACCAGCACGATCAGACCGGCGAAGTAGCCGATCTGGCCCGCGGCGACCAGCCGTCCCAGCGACTCCGGCGACAGCCCCAGATCCTGTCCCGCCGCGGCCAGGACCGGCTGGATCGCATAGATCGTCGACACCGCGACGGCACACACCAGCGCCAGGATCCAGCGCTGCGACCGTGTCACTCCTGTCGGCACGACACCTCCAAATTGGTAGCAAATCGAAACCATTTGACCGTAGGGCATAATGGTTTCGAATTGCAACCGATTGGGAGAAGGCACATGACGACGACCGCTCGCGAGTGGACCGATCCCACCTGCCCCGTGGCGCGGACGATCGACCTGGTGGGCGATCGCTGGAGCCTGCTGATCGTGCGCGACGCCATGGACGGCGCGGCCGCGTTCACCGAGTTCCAGCAGCGCCTCGGCATCGCCCGCAACATCCTCGCCGACCGCCTTCGCCGACTCGTCGACCACGGCATCCTCGCCAGCGCCCCGACGCCCGGCGGCAAGCGGCACATCTACGAACTCACCGACGCCGGGCGGGATCTGTTCACCACCATCGTCGCGTTGCGCCAGTGGGGGGAGCGGCACGCCTTCACCGGCGGCGAGCCGCATTCCACGCTGCGGGCTCTCGACGGCAGTCCGGTCGCCGAGCTGCGCCCCGAAACCGGTGCGGGACAGCCGCTTTCGGCGGCGACGACCCGAGTCGACAAGGTCGGCTGAGCGAAAAGCCCAACGGCCGATCTACTGGTCCGGCGACGAATCGGGCGCCGGACTTACGGCAGCTCCGAGAAGCGCACGTCGTGGGCCACGGCGGTGACGTTCAGGCCGTCGGCACCCGGCTCGATGGCGGTCAGCCGGGCACCGAGCGGCAGCCGCTGCAGCGGCACGACGAAGGTCAGGGTGCGGCGCAGCATCGCCAGCGAGATCGACGGCCCGCCGCCCGCGGGCTGCGCCGATACCGGAGTGACCTCGATGCCGTTCTCGGTCGGGGCGACGGTGACCACGACCGTCGCGGGCACCGGCACGCCCTCCACCGAGAACGTCCCCGTGACGTGCAGCCCGTCCGGGCCGTGGGCGATCGACTCCACCTCCGGCGGCGCGAAGCCCCGCACGGTGTCGTAGGGGACCACGGCCGTCGCCTTCGCGGTGGCCGCGACCAGATTCTCGGTGCGGTGGTCGAGCAGATCCGACAGCGGCGCCGAGACGTCGGTCAGCGTGACGTCGAGGTCGCGGACCGTGATGTTCTGCCCGCTCCAGTCGCCGACCCGGATATCGATCTCGCGATAGGTGCCGTCGGCGGCCTGGGTCAGGAACGGGAAGCCGCCGATGTGGACGCCGGGCCGGTTCGGGAGCTGGTACTCCGCGGCGATCTGGCGGCCTATCTCGTTCTGGGCCAGCACGACCGCGACCCGGTCGCCGGCGACCAGGCCGATCGCCAGGACGACGATCAGTATCAGCACCGCGCGCATGCGCTCACCCTCTCGGCCATCCCCCCATCATGCAGGCGATCGCGGCCCCGGGCCCACGACGTCCCGCCGGACCGGCAAAGTGAGATATCCATCCTGTTGTGCGAACCGGCATTTTATGGCCGCTCCGGCCAGCCCATACCGTCGCGGACATGGAGTGGAATTTTCTTTCGGCCGAGGAGCTTTCGGCCGCATTGCGGTCCGGTGCGGTGACCTCGGTGGAACTGACCGAGGAGGCGATCGCCCGCATCGAGCGGGAGGACGAGGCGATCAACGCGATCTGCGTCCCGGACTTCGACACGGCGCGGGCCGCCGCACGCCGTGCCGACGCGGCGCGCGCCCGCGGGGAGGACGCGCCGCTGCTCGGCATCCCGGTGACGGTGAAGGAGTCCTTCGACATGGCGGGACTGCCCACGACCTGGGGCATGCCCGCGCAGCGGGGCTTCGTGCCCGCCGAGGACGCGGTACAGGTGTCGCGGCTGAAGGCCGCCGGGGCGGTGGTGCTCGGTAAGACCAACGTGCCGTTGATGCTGCGAGATATCCAGAGCTTCAACGAGATCTACGGCACCACCAACAATCCGTGGGATCACGGCCGCACGGCGGGTGGGTCGTCCGGCGGTTCGGCGGCGGCCCTGGCATGCGGATTCGGCGCGCTGTCCCTCGGCTCCGATCTCGCCGGATCGCTGCGCACCCCCGCGCACTTCTGCGGCATCTACGCGCACAAACCGACGCTCGGGCTGGCGCCGACCCGCGGCATGGTGGCGCCACCCGGCCCGGCTCTCCCGCTCGACCTCGACCTCGCCGTCGCGGGTCCGATGGCGCGCACCGCCCGCGACCTCGCGCTGCTGCTCGACGTGATGGCCGGGCCGGATCCGCTGACCCACGGCCTCGCCTACGACGTCGCGCTGCCGCCCGCGCGGCACGACCGGCTGTCGGACTTCCGTGTCCTGATCATCGAGGACCATCCGCTCATTGCGACCGGATCGGCGGTGCGGGCGGGCGTGCGTCGGGTCGCCGAGGCGCTGGAAGATGAAGGCGCCCGCGTCGAACGGCACAGTCCGCTGCTGCCGGATCTCACCGAGGCCGCGACGGTCTACATGCTGCTGATGCTGTCGAACGCCGCCGCGGGTCTCCCCGCCGACGTATACGAACACCTGCGGGCGAACGCCGCTGCGCTGAACGCGGACGACCGGAGCCTCGATGCGGCGCGGCTGCGCGGCATGGTGCTCAGCCACCGCGACTGGGTCGGGGCGAACAGCCGTCGCGAACACCACCGCCACGGCTGGCGGCAGCTGTTCGCCGAATTCGATGCCGTGGTGTGCCCGATCACGCCCACACCCGCCTTTCGGCACAACCAGGACGGGAGTCTGGAGGATCGGCGCATCGACATCGACGGCGTCGAGTACCCGTACTTCGACCAGCTCGTCTGGGCCGGTGTGGCCACAATGCCCGGCCTGCCCGCCACCGCGGTCCCGGCGGGCCGGTCCCCGGCGGGCCTGCCGGTGGGGGTGCAGCTGATCGGCCCGATGTTCGAGGACCGGACCCCGCTGCGCCTGGCCGAACTGCTCGAGGAGAAGATCGGCGGCTTCCGGCGCAGTAGCTAGGAATGCTCGTGCTGGAACACGAGCAGGAGGTCCGCCGCGACGCTCACCGCGATCGTGGCGGGCTCCTTGCCGGTGATCTCGGGCAGGCCGATGGGGGTCTTGATGCGGGCGATGGTGGATTCGTCGTGACCGCCCTCGGTGGCCAGGCGCCGCCGGAAGCGCGCCCACTTGGCGGACGAGCCGATCAGGCCGATCGAACCCAAACCTGTTGTGCGCAAGGCAGCGTCGCACAGCGCGGCGTCCTCGGCATGGTCGTGGGTCATGATCAGGATGTGGGTGCCGGTCGGGAGTTCCGCGAGCACCTCCTCCGGCAGCAGGGGCGTGTGATGCACGTGTACCTGCGCCACCGCATCCGACAGCACGGCCAGGCGCTGCTCGGTGAGGACATCCGGGCGCGTATCGATCAGGTGCAGATCGAGATCCTGTCGGGACAGGATGCGCGCCAGTTCCAGTCCGACGTGCCCAACGCCGAAGATGGCCACCGCGGGCACCGCGGGCAGCGGCTCCAGCAGGATCGAGACCGTGCCGCCGCAGCACTGCACGCCGTGCTGGTTGGTCACCTTGTCGTTGAGGGCGAAATCCATCAGCTCCGGCTCCGGCTCGGCCGCCGCCAGCAGCTCCCGTGCCCGGTCGATCGCCACGGCCTCGACATTGCCGCCGCCGATCGAGCCCCACGTCTCCGACTGTCCCACAACGAGTTTCGCGCCGGGACGGCGTGGGGCATGGCCGCGCACGGTCGCGACGGTCACCAGCACGCCGGACTCCCGGCGGGCTCGCAACCGCGCGACCGCGGCGACCCACGTCATGTCAGGCACTGCTCAATGCGCCTGTCTCGGTGCGGGTGCTGCCATCGGCCTGCCCGTTGCTACTCGTCGAGGCGACGGATCCCTTGGCGGCGTGGCCATTTCCAGCGTGCCCGTTCCGGGAGACATGGCCCCGGCGCGCGGCCTGCACGGCCCAGTACACCGCCTCGGGCGTCGCGGGCGAGGCCAGCTCCACGCTGATCCCGCCCGGCCCGAACGCGGCGGCGGCCTGCCGCAACGCTTCTCGCACCGAGAACGCCAGCATCAGCGGCGGCTCACCGACCGCCTTGGACCCGTAGACCGCGCCCTCCTCGGTGGCGTGCTCGAGCAGCGTGACGTTGAATTCCTCGGGCATCTCCGAAAAGCTCGGCAGCTTATAGGTACTCGCCGCCTGGGTGAGCAGTCTGCCGCGGCCGGGCCCGTCCCCGGTGTCCCAGCGCATATCCTCGAGCGTCAGCCAGCCCGCGCCCTGCACGAAACCGCCCTCGACCTGGCCGATATCGATCAGCGGGGAGAGGCTGTCGCCGACGTCGTGCACGATGTCGACCCGCCGGATGCGATAGGCGCCGGTGAAACCGTCGACCTCGACCTCGGTGGCGGCCGCGCCGTAGGCGAAGTACTTGAACGGCGAGCCCTTGAATGTCTTTGCGTCCCAGTGCAATCCCTCGGTGCGATAGAAACCGGCCGCGGACAGCTGGACGCGCTGGAAGTACGCGGTGCGCACCAGATCGTCCCAGGCCAGGTCCTTGTCGCTGCCGAGGGCGCGCGCGACGCCGTCGACGATGCGCACATCCGAGGCGTTGGCCCCCAGCTGGGTGCCCGCGACCTGCCGCAACCGCTCCCGCAGCTGTTCGCAGGCGTTCTTCACCGCCGCGCCGTTGAGGTCCGCGCCGGAGCTGGCGGCGGTGGCGGAGGTGTTGGGCACCTTGTCGGTGCGGGTCGGGGCCAGCCGCACCTTGTGCAGCGGGATGCCCAGCGTGGTGGCGGCGACCTGCAGCATCTTGGTGTGCAGGCCCTGGCCCATCTCGGTGCCGCCGTGGTTGATCAGGACCGAGCCGTCCTTGTAGATCAGCACCAGCGCGCCGCCCTGGTTGAAGGCGGTGAGGTTGAACGAGATTCCGAACTTGATACCGGAGACCGCCAGTCCCCGTTTGGTATTCGGGTGCGCGGCGTTGAAGGCCGCGATCTCGCGTGTGCGCTCGGCGATCTCGCCGCTGTCGCAGACCTGCCGCCAGGTGGTGACGATCCGGTCGGCGCCGTTGACCGGCTGCCCGTACGGCGTCGACTGGCCGCGGCGGTAGAAGTTGCGCTGCCGCAACTCCATCGGATCCAGCCCGAGCAGCGGCGCGCAGCGGCCGAGGATGTCCTCGATGACCAGCATGCCCTGCGGTCCGCCGAAGCCGCGGAAGGCGGTGTTGGACACCTTGTTGGTCTTGGCGATGCGACCGGCGATGCGCGCGTTGGGAATCCAGTAGATGTTGTCGATGTGGCACAGCGCGCGGGCCAGCACCGGTTCGGACAGATCCAGGCTCCAGCCGCCGTCGGCGGTCAGGGTCGCGTCCAGGGCCAGGATGCGCCCGTCGGCGTCGAAGCCGATCTTCCACGAGGCGTGGAAGCCGTGCCGCTTGCCGGACATGGTCAGATCCTGAGTCCGGTTGAGCCGCAGGCGAACCGGGCGGCCGGTGAGCTTGGCGCCGAGCGCGGCGACGGCCGCGAATCCGTGCGGTTGCATCTCCTTGCCGCCGAAGCCGCCACCCATCCGCAGACACTGCACGGTGACCTCGTGGCTGTGCAGGCCGAGGACGTGCGCGACGATTTCCTGCGTCTCGGAGGGATGCTGGGTGCTGCTCTGGACGAACACCTGCCCGGCCTCGTCGATCTGGGCCAGCGCCGCGTGCGTCTCGAGGTAGAAGTGCTCCTGATCGGAGAACTGGAATTCGCCGGTGAACACGTGCGCGGAGTCGGCGAATCCGGCCTCGACGTCTCCGGACAGCACCACCGGCCGCGAGCCGTGAAAACTGTTCGCCGCCACGGCATCCTGCAGCGTGATGTAGGACGGCTGCTCGTCGAGTTCGACCTCGACGGCCGCGGCGCCGAGCCGGGCCGCCTCCAGGGTCTCGGCCAGCACCCAGGCGACCGCGTGGCCGTGGAACATGACCTCGTCGGGGAACAGCGGTTCGTCGTGCTTCATCCCGGCGTCGTTGACACCGGGGACGTCGGCGCCGGTGAGCACGCGCACCACGCCCGGCACGGCGAGTGCGGGCTCGGTGCGCAGCGCGGTGATCCTGCCGTGCGCCTTCATGACCTGGACCGGGTAGGCGTGCAGCACGTCCTTGGTGCGATACACCAGGTCGTCGGTGTAGAGCGCGGCACCGGTGACGTGCAGGGTGGCGCTCTCGTGCGGCATCGCCACGCCGACAACGGGATTCTCGGGTCGCTCCGAAAGATGACTCATGACGGCACCGCCTCGGTGGTTCGTGCGTACAGCTTGCGCAGGCTCTCCCCGAGCATCGCGGCGCGGTACTCGGCGCTGGCGCGGTGATCGCTCATCGGTGTGCCCTCGGCGCGCAGGATCGCGGCCGCGGCATCGACGGTCTCGCCGGACCAGGGCCTGCCCGTCAGGGCCGCCTCGGTGTCGCGGGCGCGGATCGGGGTGGCGGCCACGCCGCCGAGTCCGATGCGGGCCTTGCCGACCATCCCGTCCTCGATATCGAGCGCGAAAGCCACTGCGACGCTGGAGATGTCGTCGAAGCGCCGCTTGGCGATCTTGTGGAATGCCACGACCGGCGACAGTGGCCGCGGGATGCGCACCGCGCGGATCAGCTCGCCGGGGCGGCGCACGCTCTGCCGGTAGCCGGTGAAGTAGTCGGCCAGCGGCACCTCGCGCTCACCGTCGGCGGAGGCGAGTATCACCGACGCCTCGAGCGCGAGCAGCACCGGCGGGCTGTCGCCGATGGGGGAGCCGGTGCCCAGGTTGCCGCCCAGCGTCGCGCCATTGCGGATGAGCCGGGATGCGAACTGCGGGAACAACTCCGCGAGCAGCGGCACGCTGCCGTCGAGGCGCCGTTCGATCTCGGTGAGCGACAGGGCGGCGCCGATCTCGAGGTGATCGGATTCGGTGCGCAGCTCGCGCAGTTCGGGGAGGCGATCGATGGCGATCACGTAATCCGCCCGCCGCGCACGGATATTCACCTCCACGCCCCAGTCGGTGCACCCCGCCACGACCATCGCCTCGGGCCGCTCCCGCAAGAGCTCCACCGCCTCGGCCAGCGTGCCCGGCCGCCGAAACGCGCGCTCGCCCTGCACATAGTCCGTGGCGACGGCCTCCGGCGCCGACCGCTCCCGCCGCCGCGCCAAGGGATCGTCCTCGCCGGGAACCCCCACGGCGAACGCCGCATCCCGAATAGGCCGATACCCGGTACACCGACACAAATTCCCGCTCAACGCATGCAAATCAAACCCATTAGGCCCATGCTCACCATCCACATGGTTCGCTGCACCAGCAACTTGCTTCCCCGCCGCGCGGCCATCCACATGCCCGGCCCCGCTGCTGTCTGCTTGCTCCGTCGAGTCACCATCCACATGCCCGGCCGCGCCATCATCTTGTTTCCCCGCCGCGCCACTACCTTGTTTCCCCGCTGCGCCACTACCTTGTTTCCCCGCTGCGCCACTACCTTGTTTCGCCACCGCGCCACTACTTTGTTTCGCCACCGCGCCACTACTTTGTTTCCCCGCCGCGCAGCGGTCGGGGCGGTAGTACTCCGCGGCCATGCTGCAGATGAAACCCGGTGTGCAGTAACCGCATTGGGAGCCGCCGCGCATCGCCATCTCCTGCTGCACCGGGTGCAGGGTGGTGCGGTCGCCGACGGTCGCGAGGCCCTCCGAGGTGACGATCTCCTGGCCGTCGAGGGCGGCGACCGGCACCAGGCAGGCGTTGATCGCGACCCAGTCGGTGGGCCGCTGCACGCCCGGGCGCGCCACCAGAATCGAACACGCGCCGCACTCGCCCTCGGCGCAGCCTTCCTTACTTCCGGTGAGGCCACGCTCACGGAGGAAATCCAGCACCGTTGTGTGGGGTGCGGCCGGGGAAATCGGTGCGACTTTCCCGTTGACCGTGATCCGCGCCGCTACCATGGCACATCCTCATTTCGGTGCGCGGTCGATCTTTTTATCCTAGTCGCCATTGCAAGAGCTTTCTATTTTCGGTGGCGCCGCTGGTGAATCCGGAGCGCGAAATCGGCACGGCGTGCCGCAGGCGGTGACAGAGATCGAAAATGCCGGGGCCGCACGCGGGCACGCCGGGAAGGGCTGATCAGCAGCCGTGCGCTACACGGCCCGGGACCCACACAGTCCGGTGAGCGAGGCGACGCAGATCGGAGATTGCCGACATCCGACTTCGCCTCCTTCCAGCTCACGAGTCGGTGTGACCAAAACTACGTCGACGCGGTCGACGCGGTCAAGCCGAGGTGGGAGGAGCGGTCACAGTTTGGAGGAAGCTCCGACGCGACCATCCCGCGACACCATTCGAATCGGCCTATCGTACAGCCGGATATCGCGGCAGTGTTTCTCGTTGTAAACGCATTGTTGCGCGGAGCGATTCTTGTAAAAGTCTACGAAAAGCCGGTTCCGGCCGACGGCGGTCTTCATGCCTTCCACCCCTGGCAGACTTCACCCGTTCGCCTGTGTACTCCTCACACAGGTTGAAACGCAGCGAGGGATGGGTGCCGTGGTCGCACGGGCAGCATCCGAGAAGGAGTGACCGTGACCGCGCACATCGGAGAAGTGGACATGCAGGAGCTCGAGCGCGCCTGGATGGACGAGGCGATCAAGGTCGCCACCAACAGCGTGGCGAACGGCGGCGGTCCGTTCGGGTCGCTGGTCACCAAGGACGGCGAGATCGTCGCGATCGGGCACAACCGGGTCACCGCGAATCTGGACCCGACGGCGCACGGCGAGGTGAGCGCGATGCGCGCCGCCTGTCAGGAGCTGGGCACCTTCTCCCTCGAGGGCTGCGTGCTGATCACCTCGTGCGAACCGTGCCCGATGTGCCTGTCCTCGGCGCTGTGGGCACGGGTCGACCGGATCCTCTACTCCGCCGATCGGCACGACGCCGCGGTGGCCGGTTTCGACGACCGCAAGTTCTACGACCTGCTCGAGAAGAAGGACCAGTCGAAGTGGCCGCTGCGGCTCGAGCAGTTGGACCTGCCCAACCGCACGGCGCCGTTCGACGCCTGGCTGGCCAAGTCCGACCGCATCGACTACTGACGGCGCCGGGCCGGGCGCGGCTCAGTGGTGGGTGTGCAGGTAGAGGTCGCGCAGCAGGCAGACCTCGGACAGGTGGTGGATCAGCTCGCGATTGATGTGGAGCACCAGGTCGATCATGGGCCGCTCGGGATAGGCCTCCTTGTCGCCGACCGGAGTCCGCAGCGCGGCGTCGTCCAGGCCGCGCACGCCGGTCAGCCAGACGTCGAGCTGGGTTTCGAGCTGGTCGAGCGCGGTGGCGGCATCGCCGGCGTACTCCCAGCTCTGGTACGACGCCTCGGGCGCGCCGAAGTGCGCCGCATTGCGTGCCGCGAGGACACCCACGATGACGTGGCCGAGCCGCCACGCGATCGTGGTGAAGGGTGCCGGGTCCGGCGGCGGGAAGGCGAAGTCGATCGTGAAGTCGCCGCCACCGGCCTGGACGGGTGCGGTCGAATCGCCGCGCGGCCATACGCTCCAGGCGTCGGGCACCGGCGACCAGAAGTACTCGTCGTCGGTGAGTCCCTGCAGCCGGGCCCGAATCTGATGGTCCCAGTGGAACTCCCACTGGTCGCGCACTGTCCGGTTCAGGTCGAACGTCTCAGCATCCATGGGGCTCACCCTGACACCTCCGGCGGACAGTATCGGTCCGCTATCTCGGCCCGGCGAAGACGAATCCGCGCAGGGCCAGGAAGCGCAGGCCGCCGACCGCCGCCATGACGACGAGTGCGGCGGCCGCCGGCGCGATCTCGCCGAGGCCGGGCGCCCAGCGGTCGAGGGCGGCCAGCGCCGCCGTGCTGATCACCAGGCCGAGCAGCGCCAGCCCGCCGCCCTCCCACTGCGCGGTGCACCAGCCGACCCGCCCGGCCGCGCGGAAGGTGAGCCGCCGGTGCAGTTCGTTCGCGATCGCCGTGCTGACGAGGGACCCGGCGATATTGGCGATCAGCGGGCCGATCCCGTTCGCCGCCATGAACAGCAGCACGTACGCGATATTGCTGACCCCGCCGACGAGTGCGAACCGGATCAGCTGGGCGAGGGCATGGTCCCCGCGCAGGTAGCTCGCCACGCCGTCGAGCGCGTCCGTACGCAGCACCGGCCGGGGATTCACGCCGGTCGGTCGCGGGATCGTGGTGTCCCCGAAGATATTCCGCAGTCCGGGGGCGGCAAGCGCAGTGCTGTTCACGCCGACCACTCTCGCGACCTCGGCTGATATCGCCCTGACGCCGACCTGACACGGTCACATCAAGGCCCGCTGGGAGCCGATCGGGCTCGAATCCCGGTGAGGACGGTGTTCAGCATGCGGTCGAATTCGGGGGCGGAGCCGAAGTCGGTGAGAGGGGTGAGGGCGGCCATGGTGGGGTACCGGGCGGGGTCGATGGCGGGGGTGGCGGACGGGTCGCCGTTGAGGACTGCGAGCAGGTAGCCGTTGAGGAAGCCGAACAGGGTCAGGGGGGCGTCGGCGACCACCCGGTCGGGGAGACCGGCCGCGCGCATCGCGGTGACCAGGTGCTCCAGGGCGGCGAGGGCCACGGGGGAGTTCTGCGGCCGCGTGGCCAGCAGGGGGAAGACCCGGGGGTGGCGGTAGGCCATCGCCCGGTAGCTGTGCGCGGTCGAGCGGGCGATCTCCTCCCAGTGGCGGGGCGCGTCGTCGAGGTCGGCCGCCATCTCGGTGAGGACCGCCTCGGATACCGCGTCCAGCAGGGCCGACTTGCCCTTGACGTGGTTGTAGATCGACATCGGATCGACCCCGAGTTCGTCCGCCAGCCGCCGCACGCCGAACCGGTCGAGGCCGTCGCGGTCGACGAGTGCGACGGCGGCGGCCGCGATGCGCGCGCGGGTCAGGCCCGCCGCGGTGCCCTGTGTGCGCCCGGCCACGTTCACGCTCCCTTCTTGTCAAACCTACATCGTAGGTTATACCGTCGATCCTGAAACCTACGGCGTAGGTTTGATCCGAGGAGCTGAAAAATGTTGAACCGCAGGGGATTTCTCCGCGGCGTCGCCGCGGCATCCGCACTGGCCGGTCTGGCCGCGACCGGATGCGGTGGCGGTCGGTCGGGCGAGTCGATCGTCACGACGCGGGCCGGGCGGGTGCGCGGGACCATGTCCGGCGGCGTCCACGTCTTCAAGGGGGTGCCCTATGCCGCGCCGCCGCAGGGCGTCGACCGCTTCCTGCCGCCGCGCCCGGTCGAGCCCTGGGCGGGGGTGCGCGACGCGCTCGCGCTCGGCCCCACCGCGCCGCAGGCGGTGGCACCGCCGCCGCTGGATTTCTTCGCACCGCCGGTCCCCGGTGCGGACTATCTCAACCTCAACATCTGGACCCCCGATCCGGGCGCGGCGGGCCTGCCGGTCATGGTGTGGATCCACGGCGGCGGCTTCGACACCGGGAGCAACGGGCTCTACGACGGCAGCGCCTTCGCCCGCGACGGCGTGGTGCTCGTCGCGATCAACTACCGGCTGGGTGCCGAGGGGTTCCTGTACCTCGACGACGGTGTGGCCAATGTCGGCCTGCTGGACCAGATTTCGGCCCTGGAGTGGGTGCGCGACAACATCGCGGAGTTCGGCGGCGATCCCGGCAACGTGACCGTCGCGGGTCAGTCCTCCGGGGCGATGGCCATCGGCAGCCTGCTGGCGATGCCGCGCGCGCGGGGGCTGTTCCGCCGCGCGATCATGGAGAGCGGGGCGGGCAATATCTGCTATTCCGCCGAGGCCGCCCGCGAGATCGGGCGGCGTTTCGTCGCGACGCTCGGGGTGGCGCCGACGCGCGAAGCCGTCGCGGCGGCCGGTGTCGAGCGGATGCTCGCCGCGCAGGCCGCGGTCATGAGTGAGCTTGCGCGGCAGCCGGATCCGCAGCGGTGGGGTGGCGAACCGGGGTGCCGGATCAACATGTGGCGGTGCACTGTGGACGGCGCGACCCTGCCGGAGAAGGCCATCGACGCCGTCGGCCCCGAGGTGGACGTGCTGCTCGGCCACAACGGAGAAGAAGGGCGGCTGTCGCTGGTGCCGTTCCGCAGCCTCGCGTCGGTGAGCGAAGCGGAACTCGCCACCGCCATGCGGCTGTACCGGCTGCCCGTCGACCGGGCGCTGCCCGCCTACCGCGCGGCCTACCCGGGCGCCGATCCCGGTGCGCTGCTGGCGATCCTGCAGGCCGACTGGTTCTACACCATCCCCGGCATACGCCTGGCCGACGCCCGCGCCACCGCACCGGCCGCCACCTACATGTACGAATTCACCTGGCGCTCACCGCAGTTCGACGGACAGCTCGGATCGTGCCACTTCCTGGAGGTCCCGTTCGTCTTCGACCAGCTGGCGGATCCGCGAATGCACTGGGTCACCGGTCCGAACCCGCCGCGGCAGCTGGCCGACCTCGTGCACCGCACGTGGGTGCGGTTCGTCACGACGGGCCGAGTCGACTGGCCGCGCTACGAACCGGGCCGCAGGACCACGATGCGGCTGGACCTCGAGCCTACCGCGGTCGACGACCCCTGCCCGGTCCGGCGCCTGTGGGACGGGGTCGACCTGTACTGAACCGGACACCTCACTCAGGGATGCGGGGTGGGGACGTAGGCGAGTTCTCGGATCGTCACTTTGCGGGCGTAACCCCCAGTGCCGCAACGGCTTCGCGGGTGGCGGCGGCGACCAGCTCGTTGTCGGGCCGGGCGTGCTGGTCGGGCTTGGCGGTGAGGACGGCGATGACGAGGGGCGCGCGGTCCGGCGGCCACGCGATGGCGACATCGAGGGCACCGCCGTAGGCGGGGGACCCGGTCTTGTCGCCGACCTGCCAGTCGGCGGGCAGCCCGGCCCGGATGCGTTTGCCGCCGGTGGTATTGGCGAGCAGCCACGCGCGCAGCTGCTCGCGCTCGGGTGCGGCCAGGGCATCGCCGAGGACGAGGGCCCGGTAGTCGGCGGCCAGCGCGGCGGGTGTGGTGGTGTCGCGCTCGTCGCCCGGAATCGCGGTGTTCAACTCGGTTTCCCAGCGGTCCAGGCGCGAGGTGGTGTCGCCGAGGGAGCGCAGGAACGCGGTGAAACCGGCCGGACCGCCGAGGAGTTTCAGGATCTGGTTACCGGCGGTGTTGTCGGACTGGGTGATCGCGGCGTGGCACAGTTCGGCGACGGTCATCCCGGTGTCGACATGCTTCTCGGTCTCCGGCGAGTTCTCGACGAGATCGATTGCGGGATAACGGATCACCTGATCGAAGTACCCCGACGACAGCGGATGTGCGTGCAGCAGGGCGCCGCAGGCCAGGCCCTTGAACGTGGAGGCCATGGGGAAGCGCTCACCCTCCCGGGTGGCGACGGTGCGGCCGTTGCCGGTGTCGACGGCGAACACGCCGAGCCGCGCGCCGTGGCGAGTCTCCAGATCGGTGAAGGCCGCGGCCGGTGCGACGGCCGGGGGGTTCGGCTCCGCGGTGCCGGAATCGCACGCCGCGGTGACCGACAGCGCGGTCGCGGCCAGCGCGGCGGCGAGCAACCGCCGGAGGGGGAATGCAGAGAATTTCACCGCCGCAGGACATCATCGACGCGGTGGCGCACGCCAATATCGGATCCCTGCCCGGACGAGTCGGGTTCGATATCTCCGCAGGTGCAAGCCCATGAACAGGCGTTGCCGGGCGCTGCTGGTTCAATGACGGCATGGACCTGATCCGCCACCTCCGCTTCTTCGTCGCCGTGGCGGACGAAGGGCACTTCGGCCGGGCGGCGACCGCGCTGGACATGACCCAGCCGCCGCTGTCGCAGGGACTGCGGCGGCTGGAGGGCCACCTGGGCGTCGAACTCATCCACCGCACGCGGCAGGGCGCGGTGCTCACCGCGGCGGGGCTGCGCCTGCTCCCGCGCGCCCGGCTGCTCGTCGACGACGCCGAACAATTGCTGGCCGAATCGCACCGCATCGCCAACGCCCGGGGGACCGTGCACTGGGGCGCGACCGCGGCGCTGCCCGACCGGGTGGTGACCGCCGGAGTGACCGCGCTGCGCGCCGCCGTCGGTGCGGACGGGGCGGTGTCGACCGCGGTGGGCACGACCGTCGACCTGGTCTCCGATGTCCGCGCGGGCCTGTACGACCTGGCGGTGATCGAGCATCCCGCCCTGGTCGACGGGCTCACGGCCGGGCCCGTGGTCAAGCTGCCGCGGTGGCTGGTGGTGCCGTCGGAGCACCGCAGCGCCACCGCCGATCGCCCCACATTCCCGATGCTCGGCGGCCTGACCTTCGCGCATCCGCCGCGCTCGGCCAATCCGCCCGCCTTCGACACCGTGATCGACCTGCTGCGCGAACGCGGCGTGGACGCGCCGACCGTGTCGGCGCCGGACGACCGCACCCTGCTCGCCGCGGTCGCCTCGGGGACGAGCTTCGGGTTGACCGCGACGCCGCCCGCCACGACGCCGGGGGTGGCGTGGGTGCGGCTGGCGCCGCAGGCAATCGCGTTGCGGGTCAGGGTCGTTCGCCGCGCGAATGCCGATGCGCCCGCCGCGGCGATGGACGGGGTGCTGTATCGGGAGCGCCTGCGGTGAGGCGGGGTGCCGAGACGCCGGGAGATGCCGGTTCGGCGGCGGCGCAAAGGATTCGCGCCGTCTTCGCCGACGCGGGCTGTACCGGCTGGCTGCACGCGCGCCGGTGCGGGGATCCCGGCGCGGAGATCTCGGTCGGCGGCCGGTCGCGTGTGGTGATGGCCTCGGTGTACAAGCTGCCGCTGGTGGTGGCGTTCTGCCGCCGGGTCGATGCCGGGCGGATCGATCCCACGGCGCACCTGACCGTGCGGCCCTCCGACTGCACGCCGGGGCCGACCGGCATTGCGGCGCTGCACGATCCGGTCACGCTGAGCCGGCGCGACCTGGCGACGTCGATGATGACGGTGTCCGACAGCGCCGCCGCCGACGTGCTGCTCGGCGAGATCGGTCTCGGGGCGGTGGAGGAGTTGCTCGCCGAGATCGGCCTCACCGAGACGCAGGTCGTGGGCGGCACCGCCGATCTGCACCGCAGCCTGGTCCGCGACACCGACACCCACACCACCGCGGAGGCATTCGCCGCGCTGGCCGACAACGACGAGGCATGGTCGGTGTCGGCCTACGATCCCGCCTTCGCCAGCGCGACGACACCGGAGGAGATGACGCGCTTCCTGTGCGCGGTGTGGGCCGGAGACGTGCTGTCTGCGGAGCAGACCGATTTCGTGAAATCCGTTATGCGCCAGCAGATATGGCCGCATCGGATCTCCGCCTCGTTCCCGCATCGCGGGGTCTGCGTCGCGGGCAAGACCGGCACCATCGGGGCCATTCGCAACGAGGTCGCGGTGGTGGAGTTCCCCGGCGAGTATCCCGTCGCGGTGGCCGTGTTCACGCGCGCGGCTCGCGCGGACCCGATCCTGCCGGTCGCCGACGCCGCCATCACCGAGGCCGCCCGCATCGCCGTCACCGAGCTGCGCCGCCCGCTTCCGGACGAGTAGCACGGCACCGAAATTCGCTTGGCGTACGCTGGGCCGGATGTCACCATCGAGTTCGCCATGAGTACGCCAGCAATTGTGATCGGTGCGGGTCAGGCGGGGATCTCCGCGGCATCGGCCCTGCAGGACAACGGATTCCGGCCGGTGGTGCTCGAATCCGGTTCGGACACCGCGGGATCCTGGCCGCACTACTACGAGAGCCTGCGGCTGTTCACGCCCGCGTGGCTGAACGGGCTTCCCGGACGGCCGTTTCCGGGCGATCCGCACCGATATCCGGGACGCGACGAGGTCGCCGACTACCTCCGGGGCTGCGCGGCCGCTATCGACGGTGATGTGCATACCGGGCAGGAGGTCGTCTCGGTCGTCCGCGACGGGGCCTGGTATTACGTCCGCACCGCCGCGGGTGCGGAATTCTCCGCACCCGTGGTGGTCTCGGCCACCGGCGGCTTCGCCAATCCGTACCGTCCGGAAATCGCTGCGCTGGAAGGGTATTCGGGGCAGGTGCTGCACGCGGCCGACTATCGCGCGCCCGAGGCGTTCGCCGGTCGCCGCGTCGTCGTTGTCGGTTCCGGCAATTCCGCGGTGCAGATCGCGGTGGAGATCGCGTCCGTCGGCGAGGTGATTCTCGCCTGCCGTACGCCCATCCGCTATGCGACCACCGAGCCGATTCCGCCGGACTCGCGCTTCTGGCGCGTGGTGTCGGCCGCCTCGAGGCTGCCGGTCGGGCGGTTCTTCCACCCCGGCACGATTCCGGTCATCGACACCGGCGGCTACCGCCGGGCCATCGACAGTGGGATGCCCGAGGCGCGGGAGATGTTCTGCGCCGCAGACGGTTCCGTGCTGCGCTGGCCGGACGGGCGCGAGGCGGACGTGAACGCCGTCGTGCTCGCCACCGGATACCGGCCCGCCCTGCGGCACCTGCGCGATCTGGTCGAGTTCGACGATGCCGGGCTGCCCGCGCACCGCAACGGACTGTCCCGCGCCCATCCGGGGCTGGCGTTCCTCGGCCTGGAGTATCAGCGCAACATCCTATCGGGAACGCTGCACGGCGTCGGCCCCGACAGCCGGTACCTGGCACGCCGCCTTGCCCGCCTCCGGTAGCTCCGTGCTTTGAAGGTTATGGCCGGATCGACTGGGGATATTTCCGAGAAACTGCCAACCGAACCTTCAACGATAGCGTTGAGGTCATGACTGCGGGCAACGAGATCGAACTCGGCATGGACGAACTGCGCGAGATCGCGCGCTGTGCCGTGGCCTGCGCGGCGCCCGCGGTGGCGCTGTTCGACCGGGAACGGCCCGGCGACGAGCGCCCGCGTGCCGCGATCGATGCGGCGCGGGAGTTCGCGGAGGGAGCCCGGCGATCCAAGCTGATCCGCGACCGCGCGTGGGCGGCGCAGCGGGCCTATCGGGAGACCCGCGATGCCGGGCAGGCCGCGGCGAGCGAGGCCGCGCGCGCCGCCGTCGCCGCGGCGAGTGCGGCATACCTGCACCCGCTGGCCAGGGCGACGCAGGTTCTGCACATTCTGGGCCCGGCCGCCCACGCGGCACGAGCCTTCGAACTCGACGCGGGCGACGATCACCGCATCGGCGATCGATACATCGAGCGGGCAACAGCTTTCGCCACGCCGGTCGTCGTGAGCGTCCTGCTCCGCTACCCGCACGCGCCGAGCGGAGGCCGCCGCGTCGGCGAGCTGGTGCGGGAGCTGGACGCGGCCTTGCGGCGTAGCTTCGAGAACGATTGCGCCGCACCGGGCTCGTAAAATGGCGCTATGCGACCTGTCGAGCCGGTGCGCGTGGCCGGGGCTCTGGTGGATATCGCGGTCCCGGCGCCGTCGAGCCACCGGCGCGGGGTCAGCATGGCCGGATTCCGCGGGCGGGCGGAGGGGGCCGTGGAGCTGCGGATGGTCCCGTATCCGGCGCTCACGATGTTCCTCGATTTCGGCGATTCGCTGCTCGTCGACGAGATCGGCGGCCGACAGCAGGGTGGCGGCGTCGTCGTCGGCCTGGCGCCCGGCAGCATCCGCGGGTCCGGGCGGACCGTCGACCTGCTGCAGATCCGGCTGTCGCCGGTGGTCGCCCACGGAATCCTCGGCGCCGGTTCGCCATTGGGCGGCACCGTGGTCGCGCTCGAGGATCTGTGGGGCCGCGAGGCCGGGCGGATGCACGAGAAGCTGCACGCCGCCGAATCGTGGGAGGCGCGGTTCGCGATCGCGCGGGACGCGCTGGCGCGGCGACAGGACGCGGGCCGGGCCGTGCACCCGGAGGTCGCCTACGCCTGGCGGCGGGTGGTGTCGAGCCGGGGCCGGATCCGGGTCGAGCGGCTGGCGGAGGAGACGGGATGGAGCCGACAGCGGCTGTGGTCGCGGTTCCGGTCGCAGCTCGGCCTCACGCCCAAGCGCGCCGCCCGGCTGGTCCGCTTCGATCACGCGGCGCGTCGCCTCGCCCGGGGCCACGGCGCCGCGGCGGTGGCGGCCGAATGCGGCTACGCCGACCAGCCCCACCTGCACCGCGAGGTCGTGTCCTTCGCCGGTATGACCCCGACCGCCGTCGCCGCGGCCCCGTGGCTCACCGTCGACCCCATCGCATGGGAGACGCCACACCAGGCGCTCAGGGGCTGACGCTCGAGGTGTCCGAATGGAGATGCCGGAGCAGGTGTTCGGGGCTGACGCTCGAGGTGTCCGAGTGGAGATGCCGGAGCAGGTGCTCCGGAGTTGATGTTCAAGGTGTCCGAGAATGTCGTTCGGGTCGGGTCATCCACCGCAGGGTGGGCGGCCACAGCACCGTGACCACGGCGGGGATCAACGCTGCTACCGCGGCCCAGGCGAACAGCCCGTGTACTTCCCGCACCCACGGTGGGTTGGCCTCGACCCACCATCCGCTGGGCACCACACCACCCTTCGGCGTCGAGATCAGCAATGCGATCGCCAGTACGGGCCATCCCGCCGTGCCCAGCCCCGAGAGCGTGAGCATCGCGGCGCCGCCTCGCCCCTGCCGCAATCGCCGCGCATACCAGAGGGTTCCGGCCGCGACGGCGAGCGTGAGCCCGGCGGCCGCGAAGCCGACCGCCCGCTCGTCGGCCGGGAGCGGCACGAATCCGCGGCTGTAGGTGTGCTTTCGGGCCGTGGCGGCGATCAGCGCGGTGGTGACCGACAGCGATGCCGCGCATGCCGCGAACGCGGTCAGCGCGTAACCGGCGACGGTGGCGGTGTGCGGTGGCTGGTCGATCGGGGTGACGGTGTGTGGGGGCCGGTCGGTTGGGGTGGCGGTGTGTGGGGGCCGGTCGGTCGGGGTGGCGGTGGCGCGGATTCGGCGGGTTGTCGCGGGGGAGCAGGCTGCTGCTACCGCCGCGACGATACCTACGGCCGTGAGTGCCAGCAGTGTCGCGCGCGCCGGTGGGTAACCCGTGGGGCCGGAGGCGCGTCGGTAGGTGACGGCATCGCAGATCGAACAGGTGGTGTCGTACATGAGCGGGGACACCCCCTGCAGGACCAGCGCGACCCCGAGGAGCGGCAGCGCGGTCAGGCCGAGCGCGACGAGCGCCGGTCCTCGCGTGCGGGTGAGCCACCACGCCAGCACCCCGAGTACAGCGGCGAATACCGCCAGCGCGGTCAGCGCGGTCACCGTCCACGGCCACAGGAGTTCGGCGTCGCCGCCGTACGTGTCGCCCGGGAAGGCCGCCGCCGGACCGCCGAGCCGCACGCGGATCAGCGCCGCGACATCGAGGACCAGCGTCAGCCCGGCCGCGGCCATCGCGACGAGAAGAACCCCGCCCGGCCCCGAACCGCGCAGTGCGGCAAGGCGTCGCGATATCGAATTCATCGTCATCCCCCCGGGGCGGAAACACTCACCTCCCGTAGTATGTCGCGTGCCCGCAGGGAAGTCCGGTGGAAATCCGGCGCTGTCCCGCAACTGTGAGGTTCGTCCGCGAGCCGGAGCCAGATACCTGCGGGTGAGGTACTGGAACGGTCATGATCACGTGGAAATGGTCGATGCGCCGAGTGAGCCGCCCCGGCGGCTCGTTTGTGCACGTCTTTCGTCGCGTGAGGTGCCAGACGCGAGGGAGTCGGACGTGCGGTCGATGGTGGCGCCCGGGGTGAGTCGGCGTGGTTTCCTACTGGGCGGGATCGCCGCCGCGGGAGCGCTGGCGGCGGGCTGCGGCGGTCGCCCGGCCGCAGATGTCGAGACGTTCACCGCCGCATTCCAGGGTTCCGGTGCCGGTGAGGGCATCGATCCCGGCGTGAATACGCTGTTCGTCGACGAGGCGCGGATGAAGGCGATCTACGACGGATTGTTCGAGATCGACGGGGCGATGCGGCCGATTCCGCGCTTGGCCGTCGCGGCCGAGCCGAACGCCGACGGCACGCGGTGGCGGATCCCGCTGCGCGACGCGCGCTGGCACGACGGCAAGAAGTTCACCGCCCGGGACGTGCTGTACACGGTGTCGCGGGTGCTCGGGCCGCCGCAGCGGCGGCCGTTCATCGCCGCCTCCACGCTCGATCAGGTCGACCTGCCGCAGTGCCGGGCCGTCGACGATACGACGGTCGAGATCGCGCTGCGGAAGCCGGATTTCGAGTTTCCGCTGGCCCTGTCGGCGTACGGGACGAAGATCGTCCAGGACGGTGCCGTCGACTTCTCGCGTCCGGTGGGCACGGGGCCGTTCGTCTTCGAATCGTTCGAGGCCGGGCGGGACTTCGGCGCCGCGGCCTACGAGCACTACTGGGACGGCGCACCGGCGGTCCGGCGGTTGCGGATCGTCAGCGCCGAATCCGATGCGCGGCTGGCGGCCGTGCAGAGCGGCCAGGTCGACTACGCCGACAATCTCACGCCGTCGGCGGCCCGGACATTGCAGAATCGGCAGGGTATCTCGCTCGAGGCGACGCCGAACAGCGGAATCTACTTCTTCGCCATGAAGACCGACCGGCCGCCGTTCGACAACCCGGACGTGCGGCGCGCGGTGATGCGCATGGTCGATCGTGCGGAGCTGGTCAAGGTGGCGCTGGAGGGGCAGGGCGATATCGCCAACGACGTGTTCGGCAAGGGCTACCAGTACTACGCGGAGCTGCCGCAGCACGACTACGACCCCGACGAGGTGGGGCGGCTGCTGCGCAAGGCCGGGGTCCGCGATCTGTCGTTCGATCTGTTCACCGCTCCCGTGGCGCATGGATTCGTCGAAGCGGCAAGGCTTTTCGCCGAGCAGGCCGCGCGCTGCGGGGTGCGGGTGAATGTCGTTCTCGGATCGAAGGACAGCTACTACACCGACGCGTTGAACACCGGTCAGCTCACGATGGGCCAGTCCGGTCCGCTGTCGATCCCCAATCACTTCGCCTCCCGCCTGCTGACCGGGTCGCCGCAGAATCGGACGAAGTGGTCCGATGCCGAATTCGACGCGCTGTACGCCCGGGCGCAGGCGACGCCGACCCAGGAGGGGCGCGCGGCGATCTATCGCACGATGCACGAAATACTCTATGACCGCGGCGGATTCGTCTTCTTCGGCATCACGAACTGGAACAGCGCCGCCCGGGAGAGTTTCCGGAATACACCGGCGGCCGTACCCAATTCGCACGACTGGGCGCGTTTCGACAAGGTGGTGGCGCGATGACGACCGGCGTGGTGCTGGATGCGGCGCGGGCGCGCTACTGGATCGACCGCTGGGACCGCCAGCAGGAGTACTACATGCCCGACCGCGAGCAGCGGTTCGAGGTGATCGGCGATGTCCTCGACGAACTGCTCGACCGTCGCGACCCGCTGATCGTCGACCTCGGGGTCGGACCCGGGACGCTGTCCGAGCGGCTGCTGCGACGGTTTCCCGCCGCGACCGTCGTGGGGGTGGATGCCGATCCGCTGCTGCTGGGCCTGGCGGATCTCGCGCTGGGCTCGCCGCGATTCCGGACGGTATACGCCGATCTGCGTGCCGAGGGCTGGCTCGACCGGCTGGGTCTGGAGCGGGCGCCGGATGCCTTCGTGAGCACGACGGCGCTGCACTGGATGAACCGAATCCCCTTGCGCGAGTTGATCACGACCTGTGCCGGAGCGTTGGCGCCGGGCGGGCTGTTCGTCGACGGTGACCACCTCTACGAGGGCCCGGCCGGGCCCCGGCTCGACGCGCTGGGCCGGGCCATGACGGCGCGGCGCGCCCGGCGGCGGGGGACCGGCGAGCGGGAGGACTGGGCGGCGTGGTGGGCCGCGGTGGAACAGGCACCCGAGCTCGCCGACCTGGTTCTGTTGCGCGACGGTGGATTCGAGCACAAGGTCCACGATCGGCCGACCGCGCACGACTATGTCGACTTCGCGCGGGCGGCCGGGTTCGCCGAGGCCGGAATCGTCTGGCAGTACGGCGACGACCGCGTCGTGGTCGGGATCCGGTAGCCGGTCCGTGGTTTCGGCACCGTTCGCGCGATTCGTGCTGCGCCGCATCGGAATCGGCGCCGGGCAGTTGCTGGTGCTGCTCGCGCTGGTGTTCGTGCTGTCGCTGCTGCTGCCCGGGGACGCGGCCGATGTGCAGAGCAACGATGTCCTCGGCGCGGATCAGCGCGCGGCCGCGCGGCACCTGCTGGGCCTCGATATCGCACCGGCGCAACGGTTTCTGCACTGGCTCGGCCACGCGGTGACCGGCGACTTCGGGGTGTCCTACGCCAGCGGGGAGAGCGTCGGCAGCGTGATCGGGGAGCCGTTCCTCGTGACCGGGCTGATGGCCGTGCTGGTGCTGGCGGTGCTGGTGCCCACCGCGGCGGCGGCGGGATTCGCGGCGGGGCTGCGTCCGGGGTCGGGGCGCGATCGCGTCATCACCTCGGCCAGTGTCGGATTCGACTCGGTGCCGGATTTCGTGCTCGCCGTGCTGCTGGTGACCTATGTCGCGATCGAACTCGACCTGGTGCCCGCGACCTTCCTGGGCACCGACCCGGGCACGATCCTCGCCCGGCCCGAATACCTGATCCTGCCGCTGACCGTGATGGTGGCCCGGGTGGCCGCGCCGCTGGCGCGCCTGGTGCGGGCCGGGGTCGTCGATGTCATGGCGCAGCCCTATATCGCGCAGGCCGAGCGTCTCGGCGTCGGGCGGAGGTCGCTGCTGTGGCGGCACGTCGCCCCCAACGCGCTCGGCCCGGCGCTCCAGGAACTCGGGCGGACCGGGGACGGGCTGTTGTCGGGGGTGTTGATCGTGGAGGCCGTATTCGTCATGCCGGGCATCGCGTCGGAACTGATCGGCGCCATCGGGAACCGGGACGATCCGGTGATTCTCGCGATCGTCTCGATCACGGGGGTGCTGGCGATCGGGATCAACCTGGTGATCGACCTGATCGGGCAGCGCTTGGTCCCGCGCTCCGCGGAAGGGGCGTGAGGGATATGGGAGCGAGACCATGAGCCCGCGTCGATGGCTGTGTTCGGCTCTTATCGCTGTGCCGCTGATGTTCGCGTTCGCGGGACCGCTGCTCGCCCGGTCGGCGCCCGAGGGCAGGCAGGCGCCGTTCGGGCCGTCGCAGTGGTCGCCGTTCGGGACCGACCGGCTCGGCCGGGACGTGCTCGCCGCGGCGCTGACCGGTGGGCGCACGTTCCTGGTCGTCGCCGCGCTGACGGTGCTGGGCGCGTACGTCGTCGGCTTCCTGATCGGCGTTGCCGCCGCCGCGGCGCCGCGACCGTGGCTCGACGAGCTGCTGATGCGGCCGATCGATGTGCTGCTGTGCCTGCCGTCGCTGCTGATCATCATGGTGGCCGCGCTGCGCACCCGCGGGTCGGCCGTCGCCATCGCCTGCGCGATCGGGATCGCGCTGATCGCGCCGATCGCCCGGTTCGTGCGCATGGCGGCCCGCGGCGTCGTGCACGGGCCGGTGATGGACGCGCTGCGGATGCAGGGCGAGAGCAGGGGCTATCGGTACGGCAATTACGCTGTGCGCCGGATGATCCGGCCGATCGCGGCCGATCTCGGCGTGCGATTCACCGCCGCCGTCTACTTTCTCGCCTCCGCCAACTTCCTGGGCCTCGGCTTCGACACCACCTCGACGGACTGGGCGGTGTCGGTCGCCGCCAACAAGGATGCGCTCACGATCGCGCCGTGGTCGGTCGCGCTGCCCGCCGGATTGATCGTGCTGCTCGTCGTCGGAATCAATCTGCTGTGTGACGATCTGCTCGCCGATCCGCGCACCGTAGCCGCCCGCGCCGCCTCGGGGAGTCTCCGTGACTGATGTTGTGGCGCCTGCGATTTCGGTCCGTGGCCTGACGGTTCGTGCCGGTGCGGCCGTGCTGGTCGAGGATATCGGTTTCGATATCCACGCTGGGCGGATCCTCACGCTGTTCGGGCCCTCGGGGGCCGGGAAGACGACCATCGCGGCGGCGCTCGCCGGGGTCGACCGGCCGGGTCTCACGGTCACCGGCGATATCTGCCGCGGCGGGGGCGTCCGGGTCGGTTATCTGCCGCAGAGCGCCGCCGCGACATTGAATCCGGCGCGCCGGATCGGCGCCGCGCTCGGCGAACTGGTGGACCTGCGGCACCGCCGGGTCGGCCGCCGTGACGCGCGGGCGCGGCGTCTCACCCTTGTCGCGCAGGCGCTTTCGTCCGCGGCCTTCGACCTCGACGGCGACGCGCTCCACGCGGTGCTGCGCAAATTCCCGCACGAATTCTCCGGCGGCGAGCGCGCCCGTCTCGCGTTGGCCCAAGTCCTCGCCCGAACGCCCGATGTCCTGGTCGTCGACGAGCCCACCGTGGGCCTGGACTCCCTCGCCCGCGCCGCACTCCTGGACAGCCTGATCCGCCTGCGCCACGCCGGAAAAGCCGTCGTCCTCATCACCCACGACGAGTTCGCGGTCCAGCAGATCAGCGACCGAACCTTGTTCGTCGAATCGGGCCGACTCACCGACCTCTCGGAACCGCAGGCCGACGACAGGCCGAAATCCGGCTTGCCGCAGCCGAACCGGGAGCACCCGGCCCATGCCGAGGATTCCGCAAGGCGGGCCGCCGGAGAACCTGTGTCCAACAAGGGTCTCGTGCTGCGGAATGTGTCTGTGGTGCTTCAGGGTTCGCGGGTGTTGCGGGACGTTGAGCTCGAGGTCCGGGCGGGGGAGTTGCTCGGGATCAGTGGGGTGTCGGGGGCGGGGAAGTCGACGATCGCGCGATGTATTGCGGGGCTGGTCGCCCCGGGTGGTGGGGACGTGGTGGTGGATGGGGTGCGGTTTCCGGTGCTGCGCAAGCGGACTCGCTCGCAGATCGCCGCGGTGCAGTATGTGTGGCAGGAGTCGGCGTCGTCGTTCGATCCGCGTCGCACGGTGGTCGATCAGGTCGCCGCGACGGGAGTGCGGTTGCGCGGGCTCGATCGGACCACCGCGCGCCGCGCGGCACTCGAGTTGCTCGCCGAGCTGGGAATCGTCGCCGACCAGGCGATCCGCCATCCCCCCGGGCTGTCGGGCGGGCAACTCCAGCGGGCCGCCCTCGCTCGTGCGCTGCTGGCGCGTCCACGGGTGCTGGTCTGCGACGAGATCACGACCGCCCTGGATCGCCCGCTGGCGCAGCGGATCCTGGACCGCGTCGACGACTACCGGCGAACCACGGGCGCCGCGGTGCTGTCCATCGGCCACGATCTACGCAGCCACCTCGACCGCGCCGACCGTCTCGCGATCGTCGACCGCGGCCGCATCGCCGAAATCGGCACGCCGAAGGAGCTTCTCACCCGCCCGCGGACGGCAATCCTCGCCCGCTTGCTCGACGCGGAACAGCTCGCCGATCAGGGCTTGCGGCCGACCGCGCCGTAGGCGTCGAGGGGGTCGGTGCTTCCGATGCGGTCCGGGATCGGGCGCCAGTCGGTGATGGGAACCATCCCGGGGGCCACCAGTTCCAGGCCCTCGAAACAGGTGCTCAACTGGTCGGGGCTGCGCAGGACGTAGGGGACGCCGCCGGACTGGACGAGCTTCTCGCTGCCCGCGACCACCTCGTCGCCGGTGTCGGTGCCGTCCCACAGCACGAGATAGCTTCCCGCGCACAGCGGTTCGAGCATGCGCGCGGTGAGATCGCGCAGCACGGCGAGGTCCGGCTCGTAGCCGAGGACGCCCATGAACAGCACCGCCGTCGGCCGCGTGAAGTCGAGCACCTCGGCGGCCTCGGCGAGGATGAGGTCGGGGTCGTGGTAGTCGGCGTGCACGTACGTGGTCACGCCCTCGGGGCGGGTGTTGGTCAGCAGTGCGCGCGCGTGCGCGAGCACCAGCGGGTCGTTGTCGACGTAGACGATCCGGGAGTCGGGCGCGATCTGCTGGGCGACCTCGTGGGTGTTCTGCATCGTCGGCAGACCCGTGCCCACATCGATGAACTGGCGGATCCCCGCCTCCCCGGCCAGATAGCTCACCACCTGCACCAGGAACTCCCGCGACAGCTTGGCCATCCGCACGATATCCGGATACACCGCGGCCACCGCATCGCCGGCGGCGCGATCGGACGGGTAGTTGTCCTCGCCGCCCATCCAGTAGTTCCAGATTCGGGCGGCGTGCGGCGTATCGATATCGATGCCCGCGATCGCCCGGCGGTCCTCGGTCATGGGCGCCTATGCTACCTGCGGAGCGTCCTTACCGCGCAAGACTTTCCGGCTGCCGGGCGTGGCCGGATGGCGGCATCCGGCGGCGGATAACTCCTGCTCGATCGCCCGCGCCGCGTAGTGCTGGCCCGCCGCATGCAGGCGCGCGATCCGCCCCCGGACGGCATCTATGCCGTATTCCCTGGTGACGTCCGCTATGCCGATGCGGGATGTGGTCTCGACCGGCTCGGTCACGGCATCCCCCTGCTCGATAGTGGCGCCGATGGTTCTAGATCGAGTGTAGCGCGCCCGTGCACGTGCAGCAGCACGTGCGACCGTCGATCGGTGCGGTGGAATTCGTTGTGGCACACTCGATGACGCGATACCGCAGCCCGACAGGAGAAAACCGTGGTCGATGGCAATGCCGTTGCGGCTCGTGCCGTGGGAGGCGACGGACCGGGAGAGGATCCGGCGCTGCTGCGCCTGGTGCTGGGGGCGCGGCTGCGGCGGCTGCGCGAGGCCGCGGGGATCAGCGGGCAGGCCGCGGGCCGCGCGATCCGGGCCTCCCATTCCAAGATCAGCCGCCTGGAGGCCGGTCGGGTCGGGTTCCGCGCGATGGATATCGACGATCTGCTGACGCTGTACGGGGTCGAGGAACCCGAGGCGCGCGCCGACTACCTGTGGCTGGCGCAGCGGGCCAACGGCGCCGGGCGCTGGCAGGTCGACGACGACGCCGGGCAGCGGCTCGACACCTACCTCGCCCTCGAGGACGCCGCCACGGTGGTGCGGTCCTACGCCCCGGGCGTCATCCCGGAACTGCTGCAGACCGCCGCGTACGCGCACGCGGTATCCGCCGTCGCGCGGCCGGGGCCGACCGCCGACGTGCAGCGGCGCGTCGAACTGCTGATGCGGCGGCAGCGCCTGCTGCATCGCCGGGTCCCGCCGAAGCTGTGGCTGGTGATCGAGGAGGCGGTGCTGCGCCGCCCGTTCGGCGGCACCGAGATCTGGCGCGATCAACTCGAACATCTGGCGCAGGTCGCACAGCGCTCCGAGGTGACCGTGCAGATCGTGCCCGACCATATCGGCGGTCCGGCCATCAGCGCGGTGCCGTTCACCCTGCTCCGTTTCGCCGAGGCCGATCTCGGCGACATCGTGCACCTCAATCACGCCACCGGTGCCCAATTCCTGGACCGGCGCGGGGACCTCGACGCCTATCATGCGATCTGGGACCGGCTGTGCGTGCACGCCGCCCCGCCCGCGCGCACCGGCGACGTGATCGCCGCCCTGCTCGCGGACCGGCCCGAGCACACCGACCTGTGGACACGCTGATATGACCGAAGACCCCGCCGCGCCGATCGAGATCGACACCACCGTCGCCCACGAGGCGCGCGTCTACGACTACTGGCTCGGCGGTAAGGACAACTATCCGGCCGATCGCGCGCTCGGTGATGTCATCGCCGGTCATATACCCACGATCAAGACCATGGCCCGCGCCAACCGCGCCTTCCTCGCCCGGTCGGTCCGCTACCTGGTCGCCGACGCCGGGATCACCCAGTTCCTCGATATCGGGACGGGCATTCCCGCCGCGGGTAACACCCACGAGGTGGCCCAGCGCCTCGATCCCGGCGCGCGCATCGTCTACGTGGACAAGGACCCGATCGTGCTGGCCCATGCCCGGGCGCTCATGTCGGGCACTCCGGTCGGGCGCACCCGCTTCATCCATGCCGATCTGGAGGATCCGCGCGGCATCCTGGAGAATCCGGCGCTGACCGAGACCCTGGACCTGAGCGAACCGGTCGCGATCATGCTCGTCGCGATCATGATGTACTTCCGCGACGCCGACCGGCCCGGCGACATCATCGCCACGCTGCTGGACGCGGTGCCGCCGGGCAGCTACCTCGTGATCACCCACCCGACCGCCGACTTCGATGCCGAGGCGATGGCGGCCGTCGCGGCCTCCGCCGAGGCGTCCGGCATCACGTTCCAGCCGCGCAGCCACGACGACACCCTCGCGCTGTTCGCCGGTACCGAACTCGTCGAGCCCGGACTCGTTCCGGTCGCCGCCTGGCGCCCCGACCTGACCGACGGGCCGACCGCGGTCGGCGATCCGCACAGCGCCTGGTACTGGTCCGGTATCGGCCGCAAGCCCTGACGAAACACCGTGGCAGCGATGGCCGACCGGCGTCGTTGCCCAGTGTTAGCCTGGTGAGGCTCGTGCCACGACCTGTCCCACGATGCAAAGGGGTCGAAGATGCTGCTGCGCCGTCTCGCCCGACCGTTGCTCGCGTCCACGTTCGTCGTGCAGGGGGTGGACACGCTACTGCATCCCGACCGGCAGGTGCAGACCGCCACCGAGCTGGTATCGCGGGGTTCCTCGGGTTCCTCGAACGCGGCGGTGGATCCCGCGACGCTGGTGCGGGCCACGGCGGCGGCCCAGGTGGCCGCCGGTGGGTTGCTGGCGCTGGGGAAGGTGCCGCGGATCGCCGCGACGGTGCTCGCGGCGACGGTGGTCCCGGCCACGGTCACCCAGCAGGACTTCTGGGCGGAGAAGGATCCGGAGCGCCGGGCGAGCAAACGCACCGCATTCCTCAAGGATCTCGGCCTGCTCGGCGGTCTGCTGATCGCGGGCGCCGATACCGAGGGCAAGCCGTCGCTGGGGTGGCGCGGGCGGCGGGCGGCCCGGCGCTCCACCGCGGCGGTCCGGGCCGCGCTCCCGATCGGTGCGGCCGGGGCCGGGTCCGCGGGTGCGCTGCGAGAACACGCGCACGACACCGCGGTTCGCACTCGGCAGCTCGCCGACGCCGCCGCGACGAAGGGGACCGAGCTGGCCGATGCCGCGCAGACCCAGGGGTCGCGGTGGGCCGGGTACCTCGAGACCCACGGGCCCGAGTGGGCCGAGTCCGTGAAGGCACACGGGCGCGAGTGGGCGGACTACGTCAAGGCGCACGGACCCGAATGGGCCGGGGCCGCACGGGAACACGGTGCGGAAGTGGCGGCGGTCGCGCGGGAGCACGGCGCTGAGTGGGCCGATCTCGCCCGGGGACATGGTGCGGAGTGGGCCGAACGGGCCAAGGACCGGGGTCCGGATCTGGCCGCCGGGGCGAAACAGCGCGGCAGCGGATTGCTCGGTGCCGTGCGCGAGCGAGTGGACGCCGCGCGGCACGGTTAGTTCGCGGCGGGACATCCGGCCCGTTTGCGGGCGCAGCGTGCAGCAGCACCTACGGCGGTGACGCCGATCGTGGATGCGCTTGCCGGAAGGTTCCGAGATGCAAAACCCGGTTTGACACGCTGCGCCCGAGCAGGCATGGACGTTGTCGGCTCATGCACGACGAACGCTACCGGCTTCCCACTCGTGGATAGGTAGGTCGGCATCGCGACGAACGGTTACCGATCAGCAACGGTCGGTCGCGCCTCGCCGACACTCTCGCATCGACTCGGCACGATGTCCGCGAACGACATCCGATGCTCGGGAAGGGGACGTTTGGCGACGATCGACACTCCGATGACCCAGGTGTGGCCCGGCCGGGTGGCGCAGCGGTGGGACCGGCGGCGATTGGCGCTGTGCGCGGTCGCGCTGCTGTCGTGCCTGCCCGGGGCCGATACGGCCGTGCACACCGTCGCGCTGGCGCAGGTCGAGCAGGAGTTCGAGATGAATTCCGGCACAGCGGGTTTCGCGGCCGGGATCGGTGGCCTGCTGACGGTTGCGGGCCTGCCGGTGGCGGGGCGGATCGGCGATCGCACCGGGCGTCGCCCGATGCTGCTGGCGGGTGGCGCCGGTCTCGTAATCGGTTGCCTGATCACCGCTTTCGCCATCGATCCGGTGATGTTCGTCGTCGGGCGCGTCCTCACCGGCACGGCGATCGCCGCGCTCGTCGTGACCGCCCTGGCCGTGCTGCCGGGGCTGTTCTTCCGGAACGAGCTACCCGCGGTGGTGGGCATGTGGCTGGCCGTGCAGTCGGCGGCGGTCCTGGTCTGCGGAGTGTCCGGAGCCTTGCTGGTCACCGGACCGGGTTGGCGCACAGGGTATTTGCTGACGGCGGTGGTGGCGGTGGTGCTGGTGGTCGCGGGCTGGGTGGTGGTTCCCGCCGCCGCGCCCGGTCGGCGGCGTCGCGATGTGGTCGGGATGCTGCTGGGCGCGGCGGTGCCGGTCGTGCTGTTCGGCGGGATCTATCGGGTGTCCGAAATCGGTTGGCGCAGTACGCCGGTGCTCGCGGCGCTGGCGGCCGCGGTGGCGCTGGCGGGGGTCTTCGCGTGGTGGGAGTTTCGGCGGCCGGATCCGGTGTTGCCGGTGCGGCTGTTTCGCGCTTCGCCGTTCACGGCCGCCTGCCTCGCCGGATTCGCCTGCGACGTGGCCGTTGTCGCCTATACGCTGCCCATCGCGACGCTGGTGGCGGGGCGCCCGGAGGGGGCGGCGACCACGGCGCTGATCCTCGCGGTCCCGATGTATCTGGGCATGGTCATCGGCGCGGTGCTGGCCGGATCGGCGCAGGATCGCGGCGTGCCGTTGCGGGAGACGCTGATATTCGGCCTGCTGTGCTGCGGGTTCGGCGTCTTCCTCGGCGGGTGCGTCGACGTGCGCGCGGAATCGTGGCTGTATGCGACCGCCGGAACCGTCGTGGGCTTCGGCGCCCTGTGGACCCAGAGCGCCCAGACCGCGCTGACGGTCGGGTCCGTGCCGGTCGACCGATCGGGCTCGGCCGCGGCGCTGCAGGCAACGGTCAGCCGATTGGGCATTGCCCTCGCCCCCCTCGCCCTGGCCGCCATCATCGCCGCCTCCACCGGCGGCACGACCGCCGAAGAATCCTTCTTCCACGCCCTCCCC
>NZ_JARWQD010000354.1 GCF_029869545.1 Nocardia wallacei
GGGGGGGGGTTTATGGGGGCCTTGGGGGGTTTTTCTAGGGGGGCACCTAGGGGGGCGGGGCGGGCCCGGGCCCGGCCCCCCGCGGACGCCGAATCCGTGCTGTCGCGGGCCCATCCGGGCGCCGCGCCACCCCGGATGGGCCTGCGGGAGCGTAAGAAGGAGCGCACCCGCCGCACCATTCGCACCGAGGCGTTCCGGCTGTTCCGCGACCAGGGCTACAACGAGACGACCGTGGAGCAGATCGCGGACGCGGCGGAGGTCTCGCCGAGCACGTTCTTCCGGTACTTTCCGTCCAAAGAGGAGTTGGTGCTCGCCGACGATCTGGATCCGGTGATGATCGAGGCGCTGGGTCGGCAACCGAAGGATCTGTCCATGCTGGAGGCGTTCCGCGATGCCGCCATCGCCACGTTCACGTCCCTGGGCGACGAGGAATGGGAATTCGAGCGGCAGCGGACGGAGCTGATCCGGACGGTGCCGGAGTTGCGGGGCGCGCTGGCCCGGGAATTCGACCGCAGCGTGCGATTGGTCGCGGATCTGACCGCCGAGCGAACCCGGCGCAGCCCCGAGGATATCGAGGTGCGGGCGTTCGCGGGCGCGCTGATCGGCGCCGCGCAGGCGTCGCTGCTCGACCGCGACCCGTTCGACCGCGAGTCCATCGTGCATCTCATCGAGTTCCTGGCCGCGGGAATGCCGCTGCCCGTCGTCGACTCATCGGAAACCGCAGAGTAGCAACGGCTTACACGGCGCGGCTCCGCCGTGGGCTAGGCCGGGCCCTGCGCGGCTCGCTCGCGCGCGACGACGTCGTCGGTCATGGTCGAGAAGAACGCGCCCACCACATCCTCGATCTCCGAAATCGACTCCGCGCAGTACAACACCGGCTGGTAGTGGGTGATGTCGTAGGTGCGCGTGCCCATCTCGACGATGTTCAGCGGGCGCAGTTCGGCGTGGCGGAACTCCTCGATCTCGCCGAACGACGACAGCAATCCCGCTCCGTAACAGCGGATTTCGCCGTTCTCGCGGACGACGCCGAACTCCATGGAGAACCAGAAGACATCGGCCAGGAACTTCAGCGCGGTCTCGGTTTCCAGGCGGGCGACCGCCGCGCCGACCTCGGCGTAGAGGGCCGCGAACCGCGGGCTCGCCAATTGGTTCGCGTGACCGATGACCTCGTGGATGGCGTCGGGTTCGGGGGTGTACAGCGGCGCGGAGTGGTGCCGGATGTACTGGGTGGAATGGAAGATTCGGTCGGCGAAGGAGCCGAAGAACTCGCGCAGCGGCACCAGACCGGCGGCCGGTACATAGCGGAACCCGCTGAGTGGCACCAGCTTTGCGGATACCTCGTCGAGCTGCGGGATGTGGTCGACGGGCAGGTCCAGGCGCTGCTCGCCCGCCAGGACCTCGTGGGAGGCGTAGGTGCGGTGTTTGCGCGCCAGCTCGGCGGAGACGATCCGCCAGACCTCCTGCTCCTCGTCGGTGTAGTCGATACGCGGTGTCGGCTCCCCGGGCCGGTACGCCAGCGCCTGGGCGGCGATCGCATTGCGGCGGGCCCGGTAGTCCGGGTCGTTCACACCGGGATGCTCGTCGCTCAGGTGCACCGTCACGTCGCCGTCGGTCCCGGTGGTCACCGGGGAGTACAGCTGAGCTTCGTTGAACATGCCTCCAGGCAAGCACCGCTGGCCGGTTCCGACAACAAACGTCCGGCCAGCTGGGCAATTTGCCTAGTTCATGCGGTCGAGTGCGTCAGTGCTGCCCGTGCAGCGCGTGGACCACGGCATGGCCCTTGCCGCGGCCGATCAGCCACTTGTTGACCGGCGTGGTGACGACGAAGGCGACCGCGAACGCGAAGGCCAGCGTGACCCAGAACAGCACGGTGTCGAGGTGTGCGTCCATCGCGCCGGGAACGGCCAGAATGACGGCGTTGTCGATGATCTCCATGACGGTGATCGAGACGGTATCCGCGGCAAGCGCGGTGGACACGGCGGCCCCCAGCGTGAGCCCCGCCTTCAGCACGCCCCGCATGGTGAACGCATACCCGAACACAAAGGCCAGCACGATAGCCAACACCATCGTCGGCGCATTCCTCCACCCCAACGCCGTCCCGATCACCATCCCCAACACCTCCCCGATCGCACACCCGGTCAAACAGTGCAAGGTAGCCTGAGCCGCCATCCCCCAACTGGCAGGCACACGCCCACCATGCCCATGCCCCGAGTGCTCGTTCCGCATACCCTAGACCATACCGTAGGGGGGTATAGTGTCAAGTGTCGGGTCATGCTCGGTCGATGGCCGTCTAATCGACGGTGCCGCGCGGTACGACCCAGATGTGCGGTTGCCTGGTGACCGCGGCGATGTGCTCGAAATCCTCGTCGTAGTGGACGATCACCGCCTCGTGAAGTTCGGCGACGGCGGCGGTCAGGATGTCGGCGGGACCTGCTGCGCGGTGCTGACCGCGGCGGGCCAGCAGTTGCTGGACCTCGCGGGCGCGGTCGGCGATCGTCTCGGTGATCGGCAGAGTGGTGAAGTGAGTCCGGCGACTACGGGCGATTTTCTGCACGTCGGCGAGGTTTCGGCCGGAATGCCCGGCTTCCAGGTCGAGGGTGACGCAACTGGCCGCAGCGCGGTCGGTCAGCAGGCCCCCGATAACGCGCTGCACTGCCGGATGCCCGAGCCTGGCCATCGCGGAGGTGTCGATCAAGTGCAGGCGCAGCGGTGTGGAACCTTTCACCGCCGCGCCTGTTTCATGATCTCCGGGTCGGTGATGTCCGGGCCGACGCCGAAACTGTACGGGTAATCGTCCAGGATCTCCTCGATGCGGCGGCGGCGCTCCGCGACGAACCGCAATGCCGCGTTCACGGTGTCCTTCTTGGTCGTCGTTCCCAGCTCCTTCGCCGCCAGCGCCAAGGCTTCGTCGTCCAGGTCGACCATCGTCTTCATATGTATCACAGTATATCCACCCCCATACTGTCAGCAATATCGCTTGATCCAACCGTTGTTCGATGCCGCGGACCGGGTGGATGGGAACACGTGATGGCATGAGAAAGGCCGCCGTACTCGTGGAATAGGAAGGCGGCCGTGGGGTTCGGTGCGGGGCAGCGGGCGAATAGGAGGGCGCGGTTGACCTGCAGGT
>NZ_JARWQD010000355.1 GCF_029869545.1 Nocardia wallacei
GGTGCCTGGGGCACCTGGGTCGGACGCTGGACCGCCGAGGAGAACCGCCACGGCATCGTCATGCGCGACTACCTGGTGGTCACCCGCGGCGTCGACCCGGTCGCCCTCGAAGAGGCCCGGATGATCCACATGACCAACGGCTTCGCCTCGCCCGCCGAGGCCGACGCCGGGTTCCTGCATTCGGTCGCCTACGTGACGTTCCAGGAGCTGGCCACCCGCGTCTCGCACCGCAACACCGGCAAGGTCTGCGACGACCCGATCGCCGACCGCATGCTGCAGCGCGTCGCCGCCGACGAGAACCTGCACATGATCTTCTACCGCAACATGTGCGGCGCGGCCCTGGATCTGGCCCCCGACCAGGCGCTCGACGCGATCACGCTGATCCTGGAGAACTTCCAGATGCCCGGCGCGGGCATGCCCAACTTCCGCCGTAACGGCGTGCTGATGGCCAAGCACGGCATCTACGACCTGCGCCAGCACCTGGAGGAGGTCGTCCAGCCGGTGCTGAAGAAGTGGAAGATCTTCGAGCGCGACGACTTCACCGCCCGCGGCGAGCAGACCCGCGAACGCCTGGGCCTGTTCCTGGAGAAGCTGGGCCAGGACGTGCTGAAGTTCGAGGAACAGCGCGACCGCATGCTGGCGCGAGAGGCCGCCAAGCGCGAGAAGCAGCTGGCCGCCAGCTCGGCGAGCTGAGCCGACGCCCGCTCCCGAACCGGCACGGTAGCCGCTGCGGGGGCGGGTGATTCCGGCCGAAAGCGTGCCGGAATACGTCGGGCTCGGCCCGAAGCACGCCCAGAATCAGCGAATCATGGCGGTCTCGCGCTCCATCCGCGACAGCTTGGCCGGATTGCGCACGATGTAGACACCGGTCACGAAGCCGTCGTCGATTCGCATCGTCACCACGTTGTCGATCTCGCCGTCGAGCCGGACGATCAGCGCCGGACAGCCGTTGACATGTGCCGGTTCGGCCGACACCGAGCTGCCGAACCGGTCCGAGAGCAGGCCCGCGAGGCGGGCCACCCGGCGGGCGCCGACGACCGGTCTGCGCACGGCGTTCGCGATCCCGCCGCCGTCACCCAGCAGGACGACATCCGGCGCGAGAATATCCAGCAGTCCCTGCAGCTCACCCGTCTCGACCGCCCGCCGGAATGCGGCGAGCGCGCCTCGGGTCTCGGCCGGGGAGACGACTCCGCGCGGCCGCCGCGCATCCACGTGCGCCCGCGCCCGATGCGCGATCTGTCTCACCGCCGCCGGACTCTTGCCGACGGCGTCCGCGACCTCCCCGTACCGCAGGTCGAACACCTCGCGCAGCACGAACACCGCCCGCTCGACCGGCGTGAGAGTCTCCAAGATCAGCAGCATCGCCGTCGACACGCTGTCGGACAGCTCGACGTCCTCGGCCACGTCCGGCGCCGTGAGCAGCGGTTCGGGCAGCCAGGATCCGACATACGACTCCTTGCGTCGGCCGAGCACGCGCAGCCGGGTAAGCGCCTGGCGCGTAGTGATTCTCACCAGGAACGCACGCTTGTCACGCACCGCGTCGAGATCGACGCCCGCCCACTGCAACCACGCCTCCTGCACGACGTCCTCCGCGTCGGCGGCCGAGCCGAGCATCTCGTAGGCGACCGTGAACAGCAGGTTGCGGTGTTCCACGAACGCCGCCGTGGCGAGATCCGGATGTGCGTCATCGTGGTCCGCGGCCGTCGCCGCCGGTGTGCCGTCCATGGCCGGGCTCCTGTCTCTTCGTCCGGGCTTGCTGTACATCGCTCGGTCCGGTCCTGCACACAGACACCGCCGCACCAGGTTTCGTGACACCCGACCCCGGTCGAGAGGCGGCCAGGTGGCGCGGATCACATGGCTCGACCGTCACAGGGATCGCACGGGTGGCGACGTATGCCCGTTCAGTGACGCCGAAGAGGAGGCCGCTATGAAGGTCGTAGTTGTGGGTGCCGGGTACGCGGGCATGATCGCGGCGAACCGGCTGGCCAGGCACGTGCGCGAGGCCGAGATCACCGTGATAAACCCGCGGCCGGACTTCGTGCCGCGCGTGCGGCTGCACCAGCACATCGCGGGGACCGGCGATATCGCGGCGCCGATCACATCGCTTCTGCGCGAAGGGATTACGGCACGGGTGGGTAACGTCGACAAGATCGCCGACGGCGCCGTCGTCCTCCACGACGGCGAGCAGCTCACCTTCGACTACGCGTTCCTCGCCGTGGGCAGTACGGTCCGGCCGCTGCCGGGCACGATCCCGGTGGGCGTGTGGGAGAGCGCGGAACGGGCCCGCACGGCGTGTGCCGCGCTGCCCGCGGGCGCCCTCGTGACGGTGGTCGGGGGCGGGCCGACGGGCATCGAGACGGCGGCCGAGATCGCCGCGGCGAGAACGGATCTCCGGGTGCGGATCGTCGGTTCGTCGGTGGCCGGGAGCTTCTCGGCCGGAGCGCGCGGCCGGATACGCGCCGGACTGCAGCGGCTGCGGGTCGATATCGTCGACGACGGAGTAACGAAAGTGGTTGCGGGCGAGGGAGAGTCCGGCGGCATCGTGCACCTGCGGTCGGGGCGCTCGTTCGCCTCCGATCTGACGCTGTGGGCGATGGTCTCGGGCGTCCCCGATCTGGCGGCGCGCAGCGGTCTCGCGGTGAACCAGGAGGGCCGCGCCCTCGTCGACGAGTTCCTGCGCAGCGTCACCGATGAGCGCATCTTCGCCGTGGGCGACTGCGCGGCGGTGCCCGGCGCGCGCTTCGCCTGCCAGACGGCCGGGCCGCAGGGCGCGCACGCGGCCGACACCCTGGCCCGGATCATCAAGGGCCGCAAGCCCAAGCCGTACTCCATGGGGTACGTCGGGGTCGGCGTCAGCCTCGGCCGCAAGGACGCGGTCGTCCAGCTCACCCGGCGCGACGACACACCCCGGCGGGCCTACCTCGCGGCGGGCACCGCCGTCCTGCTCAAGGAGGCCGCGTGCCGGGGCGCGGAGTACGGAGCGCGCACCGGCGCCGGTGCCTGGATGCCGGGGCCGAAGTGATCGGGCCCACCTGGCCGGGCTCGGCTGTCTCGGATCGTCAGCCGAGCCGGTAGGCCAGCGTGACCGCCAAGGTCACCACGGCCAACGCCAGGGCCCCCGAGACCGGCCCCAGCGCGTAGTCGCGGACGCGCAGGTGGGTGATGACGGCGCCGATGAAATACAGCACCAGCCCGGTCGCCGCCGCGATACCGAGCACCGGAACGGCGAATCCGGCCAGCAGCCCGAGGGCGGCGGCTCCCAGCAGCGTGCCCAGCACGGGCATCCAGGACTGTGGCACCCGGACCACCTCGGCCGCGGCGACCGGGATGGGATGGCGGACATAATTCATCCAGCACCCCGCACCGGCGGCGGTGGCGGTCAGCAGCGTGATGATGACGTACAGAGCGAGCATCGGGCATGTCCTCGATTCGAATCGGTAGCGGGAACCCCCGTCACCTCTACGACGGACCCCGACGGAGAAAGGTGACGCGTGCACCAGCAGGACGAATTGGCGCGGGACTTCGAGGCGCAGCGCGACCGTCTCCGTGCCGTCGCCTACCGTCTCCTCGGTGACGGCGACGCCGCCGACGACGCGGTCCAGGAGACGTGGCTCCGCTTGGCCCGCAACGATTCCCGCGATATCGACAACCTCACCGCCTGGCTCACCACGGTCGTGTCCCGGATCTGTCTGGACATGCTGCGCACCCGGACCACCCGCAGGGAGGATCCGGCGGACGGGCTCGACATCGGCGACTCCGCGTACGACAGCGACCCCGAACACGAGGCCGTGCTGATCGATTCGGTCGGCCGGGCACTACTCGTCGTCCTCGGCACCCTGAATCCCGAACAGCGCGTCGCCTTCGTCCTGCACGACCTGTTCGCGGTCCCGTTCGACGCCATCGCCCCGGTCATCGGGCGCACCACCGCCACCACCAAGAAGATCGCCAGCCGCGCCCGCCTGCGGGTCCGCCGCGACGACGCCCCGCCGCCCGCGGAACTCGCCGCCCAGCGACAGGTCGTCGACGCCTTCCTGGCGGCCGCGCGCGACGGCGACCTGCACCGGCTGCTGGAGATCCTGGCGCCCGACGTGGTGCGCACCGCGGACCCCGCCGCCCTGCCCGCCGGGATGGCGACCGTCGTGCGCGGCGCGGCGGCCGTCGCCGAGGAGACCGTCGTGCTCCGCCGCCGCTCCGGCGTGGCCGCCCTCGCGCTCGTCGACGGCGCGGTCGGCATCGTCGTCGCCCCGCGCGGCCACCTCCTGCTGGCCCTGCGAGTCACCGTCGCCGACAACCACATCGCCGCCTACGAGGTCATCGCCTCCCCCGCCCGCCTGCGCCGACTCGACCTCGCCGTCCTCCCCGACCGTGGGTGATCCCGGCCACGAGCGGGCGTTTGAGACACTGGAGATCATGACTGCCGTCGTCGAAGCCACGCCCAAGCTGCGGATCGGACCCTATCCGGTCGATCCGCCGGTGGTGCTCGCCCCGATGGCCGGTATCACCAATGTCGCGTTCCGCACGCTGTGCCGGGAGTTCGGCAGCGAGACGTCGATCTATGTCTGCGAGATGATCACCGCGCGGGCCGTGGTGGAGCGCGATCCGAAGACCATGCACATGATGAGCTTCGGCGCCGCCGAGCGGCCGCGTTCCATGCAGCTCTACGGCGTGGATCCGAAGACCATGGCCGAGGCCGTCAAGATCATCGTCGGGGAGAACCTCGCCGACCACATCGATACCAACTACGGCTGCCCGGTGCCGAAGGTGACGCGGCTGGGTGGCGGCGCCGCGCTGCCGTACAAGCGACGGTTGTTCGAATCGATCGTGCGCGGCATGGTCGCGGCCGCCGAGCCCGCCGGGGTGCCCGTCACGGTGAAGTTCCGCATCGGCATCGATGACGACCACCGCACCTACCTCGACGCCGGACGCATCGCCGAGGCCGAGGGCGCGGTGGCCGTCGCGCTGCACGCCCGGACCGCCGCGCAGCGGTACTCCGGCCAGGCGGACTGGTCGGCGATCGCCCGGCTGAAGGAGGCCGTCACCACCATCCCGGTGCTCGGCAACGGCGACATCTTCAGCGCCGACGACGCCGTGCGGATGATGGCCGAGACCGGCTGCGACGGCGTGGTGGTCGGCCGTGGCTGCCTCGGCCGCCCCTGGCTGTTCGCCGAACTGCAGGCGGCCCTGCGCGGCGAACCGGTGCCCGCGGGTCCGAACCTGGGCCGGGTCGGCGAGATCCTGTACCGCCACGCCACCCTCCTGGCCGACCACGACGGCGAGCACAAGGGCCTTCGTGACCTGCGCAAACACATGGCCTGGTACCTGATGGGCTTCCCGGTCGGCGCCGAACTGCGCCGCCGCTTCGCCACGGTCTCCACCCTGACCGAACTCCAGGACCTGATCGGCGAACTCGACCCCACAGCCCCCTTCCCGAAGGACGCGGAAGGCCCGCGCGGCCGCCAGGGCTCCCCCGGCAAGGTCAGCCTCCCCCACGGCTGGCTCGACGACCCCGAAGACGCCGCCGTCCCCACCGCCGCCGACGTCATGCACTCGGGCGGCTGAGGCGACGGCTCGCCGAATGGTCACTCAGGCTGCTGAACGCTCCCGGGCCGGTCAACACAACATCGTAATGTTGGCGGGGCGAATGCGGGGCGATCGATAGGCTGGCGGAATTCTTATCCGGGCGAACCGGGGAAGAGGGCGGTGTGCGGCGGGCGGGACCGAATCCGGCCCAACGTCCCAGCAAACACACAGCACCCTTGTCGCTGCAATCCCGACCTGCCACGTTGTAGCTGAATCGTTATCATGACGGGAACCGGTGATGCTGTGCGCCTTCGAGCGCTTCACCCACGCTTGGGTACACATCGGATCCGGGTGCAGACGACGAGTGAAGCGAGGTTCCTTGGTGGGTGACGACGAACGGCGCGGGCACGTGTCCGGGCCCGGTGGTCGCGCACCGTGGGAGCGCTACCCTGCCCCGGATTCGGGTGACGAGGAGCCCTCCCCACGCCGCAGCCGCCACGCCGACGATTCCACCTCCGGGGGCGGTCCCATCACGGTGCACGACCTCGTGCAGCGCGTCGACAACGAACGCGGGCGCGGACGCCGTCGCCGCCCGGCACCCGAACCCCCGCCCGAGGCGCCACCCGGGCGCCGTCGCCGACCCGAGCAACAGAACGGCACCGGACGTGCCGCGACGCCGCCCGCCGCGGCCCCGCCCGGCACCGCCGGTCCGGCCCCGGCGCCATCCGGCCCGAAACGCTCCACACCTTCCGGCTCCGTAACGCCCGCCCCGGCACCCCCCGGACCGAAACGCTCCACACCCTCCGGCTCCGTAACGCCCGCCCCCGCGCCGCCCGGTCCGAAGCGCTCCACACCTTCCGGCTCCGTAACGCCTGCCCCCGCGCCGCCCGGGCCGAAGCGCTCCGCACCCCCCGGCCCGGTCCAGTCCGGCCCCGGCGCCGACGACCGCCCGACCGACACCGTGGCGCCCGCACAGCCGGGCCCGGCCGCCTTCCGCGCGCCCGCCGCGGACACACCGGTCACCGATCCGGCGCGGTCACCCCGCGACGCCGCGGCGCGCCCCGCCGGTCCGGCCGTCGACCCCGCCACCGACAAGCTTCCGGTCCCGGAATCGGAGTCCCCGGCGTCGCCGCCGGTGGATCGACCCGCGGCCGCGGCCCGGCCGAAATCCGTAGGCGCCCAGCCGTTGTCGCGACTGGCCATGAGCAAGCGGCGCCGCCAGCAGAAGCTGCGCCTGGCCGCCCGCGCATCGACCGCCTTCGCCGCCGTGCTGGCCCTGGTGCTGACCGGTGTGGGCTGGAACTACCTGCGCGCCACCGACAACGGCTTCACCCAGGTCTCCGCGCTCGACGAGAAGTCCGAGGACATCGTCGATCCGGGCGGCCAGCTCGGCGACGAGAACTTCCTCATCGTCGGCACCGACACCCGGGCCGGGGTGGACGGCAACGTCGGCGCCGGTACCACCGAGGACGCCGAGGGCTCCCGGGCCGACACGGTCATGCTGGTGCACATTCCCGAGAACCGGCAGCGCGTCGTCGCGGTGTCGTTCCCGCGCGACCTCGACGTCACCCGGCCCGCCTGCGAGGGCTGGGACAACGAGAAGGCGAAGGGCACCGGCGTCCAGTTCCCGGCGGCCAACGGCGACAAGCTCAACGCGACCTACGCGCTCGGCGGACCCCAGTGCCTGACCAAGGTGATCCAGAAGCTGGTCGGCCTGCGGATCGGCCATTTCGTCGGCATCGACTTCAACGGCTTCTCCTCCATGGTCGACACCATCGGCGGGGTCGAGGTCTGCACCGCGAAACCCCTCGTCGACGACGAACTCGGCACGATCCTGCCGAACGCGGGCAAGCAGGTGCTCAACGGCCCGACCGCGCTGGACTACGTGCGCGCCCGCCACGTCTACGGCGAGGAACGCAGCGACTACGACCGCATCCACCGCCAGCAGCTGTTCCTGTCCTCGCTGCTGCGCGGCGCGCTGTCGAGCAAGGTGCTGTTCGACGTCGGCAAGCTGAACGGCTTCATCAACGCGTTCTCCAGCAGCGCCTTCATGGACGCCGTCAGCACGAAGGATCTGCTGATGCTGGGCCGATCGCTGCAGAAGGTGGACGCGGGGGCGATCACGTTCCTGACGGTGCCCACCGCGGGAACCACCTCCTACGGCAACGAGATCCCGCGCGAGTCCGACATCAAGGAACTGTTCCAGGCGGTCATCGACGATCAGCCGCTGCCGGGCGAGAAGAAGGCGCCCGAGCCGAGCAAGGCGGCCGCCCCGGCCCCGGCGCCGAAGCAGCTCACCGCGGCCGACCCCAGCACGATGTCGGTGCAGGTGTCCAACGGCTCGGGGACCTCGGGTCTCGCGAACACCACCGCGACCAAGCTGTCCAACCAGGGCTTCCAGATCTACAGCACCGGGAATTACGCCGCGGGCACGGTCTCGACCACCCGGGTCCGGTACTCGGCCGGGCACGAGGCCGAGGCCGCCACGGTCGCGTCCGCGATTCCGGGTGCGAGCATGGAGGCCGCCTCCGGGCTGGGCAGCATCGTGGAGGTCGTGCTGGGATCCGACTTCACCGGCACGGTGAAGGCGCCGACACCGTTCGGCAATCCGCTGCCGGAGACTCCGGCGGCCGCGAGCTCGGGCGAGACTCCGGCCACACTCCCGTCCGATCTCGAGCACGTCAACGCCGCCGACGACACCTGCAAGTGACCACCCGCCCACCTGCGCGATTCCGCTAGCTCCCGGCAACACCGACGGTTCACCCACCGTTCGTGACTTGGTCAGCGCTGGGAACTAGTGTTTGGTTTCATGCGTGTCATCTACAACGAACAAATGGCCGATCTCGCCAATATGCTGGGCAAGATGGCCGGTCTCGCGGGCTCCGCGATGGAGCGGGCGACGCAGTCGCTGCTGCAGGCCGATCTGCCGCTCGCGGAGCAGGTGATCTCCGAGCACGACCAGATCGCCGAGATGATCACGCAGGCCGAGGAGAAGGCGTTCGCGCTGCTGGCGCTGCAGGCGCCGGTCGCGGGCGATCTGCGCCAGGTGATCAGCGCCATCCAGATCGTCGCGGACGTGAACCGGATGGGCGCGCTGGCGCTACACGTCGCCAAGGTGACCCGCAGACGCCACCCGAACCATGCCCTGCCCGAGGCCGTCAACGGCTACTTCGCCGAGATGGGCCGGATCGCGGTCAATATGGGAGCCGCGGCCAAGGAGGTCCTGGAGACGCGCGACCCGGAGCGGGCCGCGCAGCTCAACCAGGACGACGAGGCGATGGACGACCTGCATCGCCACCTGTTCACGCTGCTGATGGACCGGGAGTGGAAGTACGGGGTCGCCGCCGCGGTCGACGTCACGCTGCTGGGCCGCTACTACGAACGCTTCGCCGACCACGCGGTGGAGATCGGCCGCCGGGTCGTCTTCCTCGTGACCGGCGAACTGCCACCCGACCCGGACGCCGAAAACCTCTGAGGTCGGCTACTTCCCGGCGTCACCCTTCCGCCAGGCGAGCAACGGTGAGACACCGCGCTCGGGCTTCCAGGGCAGCAGCACCGCCACCAGGATCGCGCATACCGCCAGCGCCCCGACCGCCAGATGCGAGGCCGCCTGGGCACCCTCGAGCGCCGCGACCTTCATGGCGTGGACGAGATCGGCCTTCGGTTTGGCGAAGAACGGGCTGGTCGGCGCCTTGACGATCTCCAGCACACTGATCGGGGTATCGCGGGCGATACTCTTCTGATCCGCGTTCATGATCCCGTTCGGAATCGCATCGATGCGGGCCCCGACGCGATCGGAGTAGATCGAGGTCATGATCGAGCCGAGCACCGCGACGCCCAGGGTGCCGCCGACCTCGCGGGTGGTGTCGTTGACCGCCGATCCCGCACCGGCCTCCGCCTCCGGCACCGACCCCATGATCGAGGCGGTGGCCGGTCCCTGCACCACGCCGAAGCCGATGCCCATCAGCACCATCGACACGACAACCGGTCCCAGATAAGGGGTTTCGACCTTCACCTGACCCGCGATGTACATGCCCGACGCGAGCAGCACCAGCCCGAACAGGATCGTCGCTGTGGTGCCGATGCGCTGGGCGGCCAGGGTCGCGGCCGGTGCGCCCAGCCCGACCGCGGCGGCGAAGGGCAGCGAGTGGATCCCGAATTCCAGTGCGCTGAATTCCTTCACACCCTGGAAGTACTGGGTGATCAGGAACAGGAATCCGAAGGCGCAGAAGTAGGACACCGTGATCGCCAGCGCCGGGACCGAGAACCGCCGGATCCGGAACAGCCGCACGTCCAGCACCGGCGACTCCACCCGCAGCTCCCAGGCGATATAGGCGACCAGCAGCAGCAGCGAGATCGCGTAACCGGTCATGCTGCGACCGGCCAGCCAGCCGTACCGGGGCGCCTCGATGATCGTCCACACCAGCGTCGTCACCGCCACCAGCGACAGCCCGATGCCGATGACGTCCAGGCGTCCGGTGTGCTCGGCCCGCGATTCCGGCACCGCGACGAGCACGGCCACGATGGCGATCAGCGCGATCGGCACATTGATCCAGAACACCGAATGCCAGCTGAAGTACTCCAGCAGCCAACCGCCGGTTACCGGCCCGATCGCGACCGCGACACCGGCCATGGCCGTCCACAGGGCGATGGCCGCGGCCCGGGCCCGCGCCTCGGGGAACAGGTTGATGATCAACGCGAGGGTCGCCGGGAACACCGCGGCCGCGAAGACGCCCATCCCGGCCCGTGCCGCGATGACCTGTCCGAGCGTCGTCGACAGCGCGCCCACGGTCGACATGACGGCCACGCCGATCAGGCCGACGATCATGATCCGCCGCCGCCCGAACCGGTCGCCGAGGTGCCCGAGGGCCAGCAGCAGCCCCGAGAAAGCCAAGGTGAAGGCGTCGACGATCCATTGCAGCCCACTCATGCGCGCCTGCAGCTGCACCGCCATGGACGGCAGCGCGACATTGACCAGGGTGTTGTCGAGCACCACGAGCAGTTCCGCGAGACAGATCGCGAGCAGCGCGAACACCCGCACCCGTACCGCCGGTGCCATCGCGAGCCCGGACGGGCTCGCCGTTGATACCGCCATCCGACGCCTCCTATGTATAACGATCGGTTTAGTTGGCCCGAACGGTATCCGTTACGTGGAGTTGCACACAACCGACCGTGGTAGGAGACGACCCAGCTAACAGAGGGCACGCAAATGTGTCGCCGGTCACAAGGCGTGGAGACAAAGTAAACGGCCCTGGTCCGTACCGGACCAGGGCCGCAAATCACCCCAGCTGTCGAGGACTACCCGAAGCGACCCGAGATGTAGTCCTCGGTCTCCTTACGCGCCGGGTTGGAGAAGATCTTCTCCGTCTCATCGATTTCGATCAGCTTGCCCGGCTTGCCCTGGGCCTCCAGGTTGAAGAACGCGGTCTGATCGCTCACGCGCGCGGCCTGCTGCATGTTGTGCGTGACGATGACGATCGTGAATTCCTTCTTCAGCTCGGCGATCAGATCCTCGATCGCGAGCGTGGAGATCGGGTCCAGCGCCGAGCAGGGCTCGTCCATCAGCAGCACGTCGGGCGAGACCGCGATGGCGCGAGCGATGCACAGGCGCTGCTGCTGACCGCCGGACAGGCCGCCGCCGGGCTTGTCGAGGCGGTCCTTCACCTCGTTCCACAGGTTGGCGCCCTTGAGGGACTGCTCGGCGACCTCGTCGAGTTCCTTCTTGTTGCGCACGCCCTGCAGCTTCAGCCCGGCCACCACATTGTCGCGAATCGACATGGTGGGGAACGGATTCGGGCGCTGGAACACCATGCCGATGGTGCGGCGCACCCCCACCGGGTCGATCTGCGAGCCGTAGATGTCCTCGCCGTCGAGCAGCACGGCGCCCTCGACGCGCGCGTTCGGGGTCACCTCGTGCATGCGGTTGAGCGAGCGCAGCACCGTGGACTTACCGCAACCCGAGGGACCGATGAAGGCGGTGACGCTGCGGGGCAGCACGGTCAACTGCACATCGGCGACGGCGTGGAACTTGCCGTAGTAGATGTTGAGATCTTTGACGTCGATCCGCTTGGCCATGTCGTATTCCGTTTCGCTTCTATCGGTTCCGGGTGAGCAGCTTGTTGACGACCGCCGCCCCGAGATACAGCAGCGCGATGATCAGGATCAGGGTCAGCGCCGCGCCCCAGACGCGCCACCGGCCGGCGGGCTCCGGGTTGGCCAGCTCCTGGTAGATCAGCAGCGGCAGCGAGGCCATATTGCCGTCGAACAGGTTGGTGTTGATCGACTTCGAGTAGCCGACCAGCACCAGCACCGGTGCCGTCTCGCCCATGACGCGGGCCACGGCCAGCAGCATGCCGCTGATCATGCCCGGCAGCGCGGTCGGCACGACGATCTTCACGATCGTCTTCCATTTCGGAATACCCAGCGCGTAGGACGCCTCACGCAATTCGTCCGGCACCAGCTTGAGCATTTCCTCGGTGCTGCGCACCACCACCGGAAGCATCAGCAGCACCAGCGCGAGCGCGACCGCGAAGGCGCTCTGCGGCGCGCCGAGGGTGGCGATCCAGAGCGCGAAGACGAACAGCGCGGCGACGATCGAGGGCACACCGGCGAGGATGTCGACCATGAACGTCGTGGTCCGGGCCAGCCAGCCACGCCCGTACTCGACCAGGTAGATCGCGGCCATGATGCCCAGCGGCACCGCGATGATCGCGGCCACGGCCGACTGCACGATGGTGCCGTAGATGGCGTGGTACACACCGCCGCCGTACTGGTCGGGCAGCACGCCCTTCTGCGAATTGCCCCACCAAGTGCTGCTGACGATGGCGTCGAAACCCTTGCTGAGCACCAGGATCAGCACCCAGCACAGCGGCACCAGCGCGATGGCGAAGCACAGCCACATGACACCGGTGGCGATGTGGTTGCGGACCCGGCGGCCCGTGCTGATGCTCCGGAACGCGGGCGCCTTGACCGGGCGGTCGAGAGTGGTTGTCGCCATTACCCGTTCACCTTCCCGCCGGCCGCGATCCGCGCCAGCGCGTTGACCACGAAGGTCAGCGCGAACAGCACGAAGCCGGCGGCAATGTAGGCGCCGGTCGGCAGCGCCTGACTGAATTCCGAAGCGGCCGAGGCGATCTTGGAGGCGAAGGTGTAGCCGCCGTCGAACAGCGACCAGTGCCCCGCCTGCGCCGCGGTGCGCAGCACCACCAGCACCGCGATCGTCTCGCCGAGGGCGCGGCCCAGGCCGAGCATGGATCCGGCGATCACACCGCTGCGGCCGTAGGGCAGCACGGTCATCCGCACCACTTCCCACTTGGTGGCGCCCAGCGCCTGCGCGGCCTCGATGTGCTCGCGGGGAGTCAGGTTGAAGACCTCACGGCTGACCGAGGTGATGATCGGCAGGATCATCACGGCCAGCACGACACCGGCGGTGAAGATCGTGCCGCCACCGCTGATCGACACGTTGCCGGTCTTGAACAGGAAGAACCAGCCGAGGTTGTCGTTGAGGAATTCCTGGACCGGCGACAGCCGCTGGGCCAGTACCAGGAAACCCCAGAGACCGAACACGATCGAAGGCACCGCCGCCAGCAGATCCACGATGATGGCGAACGGCCGAGCCAGCACCTTGGGCGCGTACTGCGTCAGGAACAGGGCGATTCCGACCCCCAGCGGCACGGCGATCACCAGCGCCAGTAACGAACTCAGCACCGTGACCATGAACAGGTCGCGGATACCGAAGTTCAGGTTGTTGGCGTTGGTGACGTTGAACTCGGCGCTGGTGAAGAAGTTGGCCTTGTTCGCCGCCACCGACGGCACCGCCCTGATCAACAGGAACAGCGCGATGAGCGCGATGGCCGCGACAATGGTCGCGCCGGCGGCCGTGGCCAGTGAGCGGAAGATGAACTCCGCTCGGGCGCTGTGAACGCCCTGGCCACGCGTGGTTCGCGCCGGTTCGGTGCTGGTTTCGCTCGGCATAGGGGCAGTATCTCCCGCCCGCGGGCCGGTCGAGTCCGACCGGTCCGCTGCGGTGGCTTCGTCGTGCACGGTCATGGGGACTGAGCTATCAGGAGATCGCGTTGATCGCGGTGGTCAGCTTGGTCTTGAAGGCGTCGGGGATCGGCACGTAGCCGGACTCGTCGAGGCCCTTCTGACCGTTGTCCACCGCCGAGGTCATGAACGCCTTGACCGCCTTGCCGGTCTCCGGATCGCTGTACTTCGAGCACACGACCTCGTAGGTCGGCATCAGGATCGGGTAGGCGGCCGGGTCGGTCGGCTTGTAGAACGAGGTGGTGTCGATGACCAGGTCGTTGCCCTGCCCGGTGATCTTCGCGCTGGCGATCGCCTTACCGGCGGACTCCACGTTCAGCTCGACCGGCTTCACGGCGGCATCGGTGATGATCTGGGCCACCGACAGGCTCTGCGCCTTGGCGAACGACCACTCGTTGTAGGTGATCGAGTTCTTGGTGTTCTTGATCGCGGCCGAGGTGCCCTCGTTGCCCTTGGCGCCCTCGCCGACACCGCCGTTGAACGTCTTACCGGAGCCCTTACCCCAGGCCCCGTTCGAGGCGGAGTCGAGGTACTGCTGGAAGTTGTCGGAGGTGCCCGACTCGTCGCTGCGGAAGATCACGCGGATCGGCTCGGCCGGAAGGTTGGCGTTCTGGTTCAGCGACTTGATCGCCACGTCGTCCCAGCGGGTGATGGTCCCGTTGAAGATCTTGGCCGCGGTCGGACCGTCCAGCACCAGGTTGTTCACGCCGTCGATGTTGTAGGTGATGGCGATCGGACCGAAGACCGTCGGCAGGTTCCATGCCGGGGCGCCGCAGCGAGCGGCCGCCTTGTTCGGCTCGTCCTTCTTCGAACTCAGCGGCGAGTCGGTGCCACCGAAATCGGTCTGGCCGCCGATGAATTCGTTGACGCCGGCGCCGGAACCACTCGACGTGTAGTCGAGGGTGTAGCCGTCGCAGTTGGTCTCGTAGGCGGCCACGAATCGGTCCATCGCGTTCTTCTGTGCGGACGATCCGCTGGCCTTGAGAGCCTTCTTCCCACCACACGCGACATCGACCGTCGAGCCGCCGCCTCCGGTGGTGGCCGTGTTGTCGTCACTGCCACAGGCCGTCAGGGTCAGTGCTCCGGCTGCGGCCAGCACACCGAGCAGAGCGCCATTGCGCTTGAGATTCACCTATTCCTCCGGGAATCGCGTAGTACACGCCCGGTCCCTCAACAACCGGACGGGTGCCGTGTGGTGGGTCGTTCGCAGCGAACTTGCGCACCAGGGCAGCGAGTGCTGCCCATAAGTAACGTAGGTTCGGCCGGTTGACAGTTGGACCTGGCCAAGTGAACGGAAGGTGAACAACCCGGCGCGATTGCACGCTCGGCCGTGTGACATTTGCCGCAGTGTTACTCGCGTCCCGCTTCGCGGGTCATTTCCCGCGTGCGAGGCCCGTCTCCGGATTCGCTCACCGCGCGGCGTACGCGGCGTCGACGTGCGCGGTCTCGAAGCCGAGCCGGGTGTAGGTGTGTACCGCCGCCGTGTTGTCGGCCTCGGTGTACAGCAATACCTCGCCCAACCCGAGGTCGCGCAGGTAGCGCAGCCCGGCCAGCGTCAGCAGGCGGCCCAGCCCGCGGCCCTGGGCGGCCGGGTCGATCGCCACGACGTAGACCTCCCCCGCCGGAGGCTGCTCCTCGTGGTGCACCTTGGTCCAGTGAAAGCCCAGCATGCGATCCGGAGCGGCCGGATCCACCGCGATGAACAGGCCCTTCGGATCGAACCAGGACGATTCCCGGCGCACCGCGATCTCGGACTCGGTCCATCCCCCCTGTTCGGGGTGCCAGTCGAATGCGGCGTTGTTGACCCGCAGTAGCTCGGCGTCGTCCTCCGGGCCCGCGTAGGTACGCAGCGCGACGCCCTCGGGCACGCGCAGCTCGGGTAGCTCCGGTGTTGCCAGCGCCCGGCGCATCTGCCACAGTTCGCGCGCCACGGTCAGCCCGAGGCGCCCGGCCACGGCCCGGGCGGAGGCCAGATTGCCGTGCGCCCACACCCGCGCGCCGGGACCGCCGGCGGCCAGCACGGTCGAGACCAGCGTGGCGCCGATGCCGCGTCCACGCTGCCGCGGATCCACCACCGCCTCGGCCATCGCCGGGTGTTCGCCATGGGCCGGAACGAGATTCGCGTAGCCGAGCACCTCGCCGTCCAGCGCCGCCACCAGGTGGCGCGCAGCCGACGAGGTGGTCAGCGACAGCACGGCCTGCTCGGAAACCGGCGCGACGCCGTCGACGTCGGTCGCGCGCTCGAGGACCTCGCCGATCTGCCGCGCGGTGTCGGCCGGGATCTCGTCGAGCCAGCCCGTCAGCGCCTGCCCGTCGTGCGAATACGCGCGGTCACTCACCGCAGCCACCTCCTGCTCGTCGCCCGCCGGACGCGATCGCCGTCCGGCCTCGTTCGCGCCCGCATGCGCGCGCCGCACCCGCCTACCGGCGACGGATCACGAGATCGACCCGTTGGACGTGCCCATGTCGTCCTCCGGGCCGTCGGAGTCGTCGGGGAAACTGGTCGGCTCGCCCTTGCCGCTGGTGCGCGCCGGGCGCACCGCCTTGTAGCCGACGTTGCGGACCGTGCCGATCAGCGATTCGTATTCGCTGCCGAGTTTGGCGCGCAGCCGCCGCACGTGCACGTCGACGGTCCGGGTGCCGCCGAAGAAGTCGTAGCCCCAGACCTCCTGCAGCAGCTGGGCCCGGGTGAACACCCGTCCGGCGTGCTGGGCGAGGTATTTGAGCAGCTCGAATTCCTTGTAGGTGAGGTCGAGCGGGCGACCGCGCAGCCGCGCGGTGTAGGTGCCCTCGTCGATCACCAGTTCACCGAGGGTGATCTTGCCGGTGTTCTCGGGGCTGGCGGCGCCGCCGTTGCGCGCCACCAGCAGCCGCAGCCGCGCATCCAGTTCCGCGGGACCGGTGCCGGGCAGCAGGATGTCGTCCAGCCCCCAGTCCGCGTTCACCGCCACCAGGCCGCCCTCGGTCAGCACCGCGACCACCGGCACCGAGGATCCGGTGCTGCCGAGCAGACGGCACAGTCCGCGGGCGGCGGCCAGATCGGTCCGGGCATCCACCAACGCCACATCCGCGGTGCCCGCCTCCAGCAGCGAGGCCACCTCGGTCGGCGCGGGCCGAACGTTGTGAGGCAGTAACGCAAGCGACGGCAGCACCGACTCCGGATTCGGGTCGGAGGTCAGCAGGAGCAGCTCCACCAGCTCTCCTCCCAATCTGGCATGTCCGCGGCAACCTCGGTGTCATTCGCGAATTCATGCTCGTCCGCACAGGTAATTCGTGCCTACATTAGCGTGTCCACGCCAATGACCACGCATTCCAGGCAACCGACGCACTCCGCCTGCACCGACGACCGCCCGACCGGGAGCGCCCGCGGAGCCCTGCGCACCACACCGTGCGGCCGCGTCGACCGGCAACCGATATCGTGCGTACATGAGTAACTCACCGGGCACGTCCGACGCTCGGGCAGCGCGCGACCGCCGGTCCGGCGAGGAATTTTCCACGCACGCCGAGGTGCCGCGGCGCGGCGGGGCGGCGCGCAGGGTCATCATCGGCGTGCTGTTGCTGGTCGCGCTCGCGGTGGTCGTCGACTTCACCGCCGCGGCCTACTCCGAGTACCGCGTCTCGCGATCGCTGCGCGCCGGCGGTGACCTCAGCGCCGATCCCGAGGTGACCATCCACGGCTTCCCCTACCTGGCGCAGGCGCTGCGCGGCGAATATCACAACGTCGACATCCGCGCCCGCGCCGATCGGCCCGACATCCCCGGCGAGATCCTGGTGGAGACCACGCTCAACGGGGTGCGGCTGCCGATGGGTGACCTGATCGACGGCAATATGCGATCGGTCCCGGTGGACCGGGTCGCCGGGCGTATGCGCATCGAACCGGTGGAGCTCGGCCGCCTGTTCAACATCCCCGACCTGCAGCTGACCGGGCCCCCGGCGGACAAGTCCGACGGCACCGGCGGCTCCGGCGGCACGGGTTCGACCACGCAGGGCGCCTACATCCTCACCGGGACCATCCCGGTCGGCACCGATTCCACCGCCAGCGACAGCACCACCACCGACTCCGACAAGGTGAGCGTCAGCGTCAAGGTGAATCTGCTGCTCGACGGCGACCAGGTCCGCATCGTCGCCACCGACCTCTACCGTGACAAGAGCGACACCACCATCAGCACCACCACGACCACGCGTCCGGACCTGGACAAGGCCGCGGTGCTGGCCCGGTTCACCCGCACCATCGACACCAGGGACCTGCCGTTCGGGGTGCACCCGACGAAGGTCCAGGCGCTCGGCGGCAACATCATCGTCGAAGGCGAGGGCGAGAACATGACGATCGATATGGACAGGTTCGCTCGCCCATGACCGAAATCACCATCCTCGTGCTGGTGCTGGCGGCCGCCCTGGCCGTCGGCCTGCTGCTGCGCTACCGCGCGGGCCGGGTGCGCACCTCCGCCGCACCGGCCGACAGCGTCGCCGCGGGGGACCGCGGCAAGCTGCTGGCCGCCGTCGGCGTCACCGGCGAAGCGCCTGCGGTACTGCACTTCTCGGCCGATTGGTGCGGTCCGTGCGAGGCGGTGCGCCGGGTCGTCGCGGGGGTCGTCGCCGATCTCTCCCAGGCCCCGCAGCCGCCGCTGGACATCGAGGTCGATATCGACGCCGAACCCGCGCTGGCGAAGGAGCTGAACGTGCTGTCGCTGCCGACCACCTTCATCTTCGACGCCCGCGGCCGCGAGCGGTTCCGCATCTCCGGCGTCCCGAAGGCGACCGACCTGCACAGCGCCCTCACCCCGCTGACCGCGGCCGCCTGACGCCCCCGGGGTGCTTACGCATGCTCGATGCCGTTTAGTGACTCGAGTTACGGACCCCGGGTCCAATTCCCGCGCCGAAGCGGGTAAACTGCTACCCGTGCAATCCCGCCGAGAGCTGATGCTCACCCGACGCCGCACAGTCGATCTGTGCCGCCTCGGCGGTTGTTGCTGCCTGTGCATGTAGCCGGTCGGCCCTTCGTTCACTTCTGACGCCGACCGGTTTTCCCACCGCGTGAGCGATCTCTCCGATCCCCCGGTGATCTGACATATCCCTGACAGATGAGCCCATGCAGCGCAGGAGTTTCTCCGATGTCCCACAACAGCCCCACCACTGACAGATCGCCCACCGCCGTACCCGCCGACCGTGTCGACGTGCGCGGTCCCCGCTTCGCGGCCTGGGTCACCACCGGCGTGCTCGTGCTGGTGCTGATCGCCTCGGCCCTGTCCGCACCGCTCGCGGCCGCCCTGACCGGACTGCAGGCGGTGGTGTTCGCCCTGGGCGCGCTCCACGGTCCCCGCCGCAGCCCGTACGGGCGGCTGTACGCGCGGTTCGTCGCCCCTCGCATCGGCCCCGCACCGGAGACCGAGCCCACCCCGCCGCTGCGTTTCGCGCAGCTGGTCGGCGGCGTGTTCGCGGTGCTGAGCTTCGTCGGCTTCGTCGCCGGCAGTACCGTCGTCGGCGCGATCTTCGCCGGCTTCGCGCTGTTCGCAGCGTTCCTGAACGCGGCCTTCGGCATCTGCCTGGGTTGCCTGCTGTACCCGTTCGCCCAGCGGTTGATCCCCAAGTCGGCCGCTCCGACCAACTCCCCCACCTAGCCCCGGCAAGTAACACCGAAAGGAACAACATGGCTCGCTCCGATGTCCTGGTCTCCGCAGACTGGGTCGAAGAGAACCTCAACGCCCCCGGCGTGGTCATCGTCGAGGTCGACGAGGACACCTCCGCCTACGACACGGGCCACATCGAAGGTGCCGTGAAGCTCGACTGGAAGCAGGACCTGCAGGATCCGGTTCGGCGTGACTTCGTCAACCGGGAGCAGTTCTCCGACCTGCTGTCGGCGCGCGGTATCGGCAACGACGACACCGTGGTCCTCTACGGCGGCAACAACAACTGGTTCGCCGCCTACGCCTACTGGTACTTCCGGCTCTACGGCCACCAGAACGTGAAGCTGCTCGACGGCGGCCGCAAGAAGTGGGAGCTCGACGGGCGCCCGCTGTCGAAGGAGGCGGTCTCCCGCCCGGCCACCACCTACAAGGCGGGCGAGCAGGATCTGTCGATCCGCGCCTTCCGTGACGACGCCATCGCGGCCATCGGCACCAAGAACCTCGTCGACGTGCGCTCGCCCGACGAGTTCTCCGGCAAGATCCTGGCCCCGGCCCACCTGCCGCAGGAGCAGTCGCAGCGTCCGGGCCACATCCCCGGCGCCATCAACGTGCCGTGGTCCAAGGCCGCGAACGAGGACGGTACGTTCAAGTCCGACGAGGAACTGGCCGCCCTGTACAAGGAGGCGGGCCTCGACGGCGAGAAGGAGACCATCGCCTACTGCCGCATCGGCGAGCGCTCCTCGCACACCTGGTTCGTGCTGCAGGAGCTGCTGGGCCACAAGAACGTCAAGAACTACGACGGGAGCTGGACCGAGTACGGCTCCCTCGTCGGTGCACCGATCGAGTTGGGAGCATAAACATGTGCGCAGCACCTACCCAGGGCCAGGCCCTGCCGGCCAATGTCGACACCGAGAAGGAGACCGTCCTGACCGGTCGCGTCCTCGACGCCGACGGCAACCCCGTCGGTGGCGCGTTCGTGCGGCTGCTGGATTCCAGTGACGAGTTCACCGCCGAGGTCGTCGCCTCGGGCACCGGTGACTTCCGGTTCTTCGCGGCGCCGGGCGACTGGACCATCCGCGCGCTGTCCTCGGCGGGCAACGGCTCGGCGGCCGTGCAGCCGCAGGGCGCGGGCATCCACACCGTGGACGTCGCGGTCGCCAAGTAATCAGGCGATATGGCCCCGGGATTCGCCTACAGCGATATGGCCCCGGGATTCGAGTCTTCGAATCCCGGGGCCGTTTTCGTGTCTGCGGCGGCGGGTCGTTAGACTTCGAAACGTGGTCCTTGCCTTCGAGATTCTGCTGGTTCTCGTCTCCGTGCTGATCGCCTGGTTCGGTCTGTACGTCCTCTACCGGCTGTTCACCGAGTCGTGACAGAGTCGGCGCACGAGAACGTCGACAAAGCAACAGCGAACGAGACGCCGGAGGAGGCGTCGGCCGTTCGCACGGACGGCGGCGCCCGCCGGGGCGGTGCCGCCGACGACGCACGCCGCAGCGGCGACCAAGCGGTGACCGAGGCCGCCGAGCGCGCGAAGTCCACGGGTGCCCGCAATATCGAGCAGCTGCCCGGACTGCCGCTGCCCGAGGACACGGCCAACCTGCGGCAGGGTCCCGATCTGAGTTCCTCCATGCTGGCCCTGCTGCCGCTGGTGGGCGTGTGGCGCGGCGAGGGCGAGGGCAACGATCCCGAGCGCGGTGACTACCACTTCGGGCAGCAGATCATCGTCTCCCACGACGGCGGCGACTATCTGGCCTGGGAATCGCGCTCCTGGGTGATCGACTCCGACGGCAAATACGTCGGCCCGGACCTGCGCGAGAGCGGCTTCTGGCGGGTCGGGATCGACGGCGACGACGAGGTCATCGAGCTGCTGCTCACGCACAGCTCGGGCGTCGTCGAACTGTTCTACGGTCAGGCCCTCACGCAGTCGTCCTGGGAGCTGGCCACCGATGTGGTCATTCGCAGTCAGTCCGGTGCGGTCGTCGGCGGCGCCAAGCGCCTGTACGGCATCGTCGACAACGGCGATCTGGGCTATGTCGAGGAGCGAGTGAAGGCCGACGGCGCCCTCGAACCGCGCCTGTCGGCCCGGCTGCAGCGCTACATCGGCTGAGCCGCGCGGCCGCATCCAGAGCTGAGCACCCCGGAAAAGGAACGACCCCCGAGCCATACCGCGGAGGAGTGAACCTCTCGCGGTCCCGGTCGGACAAACCGGGGGCTCGGGGGCCGGGTGGCTGCCTTGGATTCAGCTCGGCGCTCGCGCGAACGAGAATCCGTTAGCAGCGGTGGCGCCTAGCTTGCAGCCACCTCACGTGTCCTCTGAATACTCATTCTTCGAACCACCTCCTTTCCCGTGTACGGATCAATCTAGTGGGCGCCCGGGTGGTCGGCAACGGATTTTCGCGCGGCGCGGAACGGCAGGTCAGAGGGAATATTTGCGATGATCGCGGAGTTGCGGCGCGCGGCCGGAATCGGCACCGCCCAGGACCGAACGTCGGTGCGGCCCAGCACGGTTCGTTCCCGCGGCATCGGCTCGGCCCCGCAGCGCGGGTCGACCTGCGGTTCAGTCCGGGGCTGCGGCAGCCGCGGACCGTAGCGATAGGCGACCCTCGGAATCGACCTCGACCACTCTGTCTGCGCGATGGTCCGGCGGCAGCTGATGGGTGACGACCACGACGGTGCGGTCCGGTGCGACGAGGCCGCTGTGCTCGTCGAGGAGGGCGCGTAGCAGGTCGGCCCCCGCGTCGGCATCCATGTGCTCGGTGGGCTCGTCGAGCAGGAGCACGCGGGCCGGGGAGGCCAGCGCGCGAGCGAGCAGGATGCGGCGGCGCTGACCGCCGGAGATCGCGGCGGCGCCGCCCACCAGTTCGGTGTGCAGGCCGTCGGGCAGGGTATCGAGCCAGTGACCCAGACCTACCGTGCGCAGGGCGGTTTCGGCCTCGGGTTCGGTGAGGTCGCCGCGTGCCACGCGCAGGTTCTCGAGCACGGTGGTGCCGAAGATGTGCGCGTCCTCGGCGAAGAAGGTGACCCCCGGCCGCGGGGCGTCGAACAGGCCCGCCCAGTGCATCAGCAACGTGGTCTTGCCGCCCCCGCTCGGCCCCGTGACCGCGATGCGCCGCCCCGGGGGCACCTCGCCGTACCCATGCGGGGGTGACGAGCCGGAGTTCCGCTGCGCGCCACCGACATCGGAGCGGCGCTCGTCCGAACCGCCGGGACAATCCGAACGCCCGGCACCGCCCGACGACCCGGCAGCGCCCCGCCCGGCCGCTCTCGACGGAACCGCGGTGTCCGGCGACACGGCCGTCGCGGACCGATCGGCGACGTTCGGCCGCACGGCGATGTCGGACCGGCACTGCCGGGTCGGCCGCTGCACCGCCGTGATCCGGCGCAGGGCGGCACGACCGTTGGTCAGGGCCTGCACCGCGGCGGGAAGGACGCCCACGGCCTCGAACGCCGAGAGTGGCAGCAGCACAAGCACACTCAGGGCCATCGGGGTGATGCCGCCCGGCGGGGCGGGCTGCAGCGGGCCGGACGGGGCGCCGGTTCCGCTGCCGTACAACAGGATTCCGATGAGCAGCGCGCCGAGGACGCTGACACCGATCGACAGCGGCGTAGCGGCGGCCGCCCAGGCGCTGTGCGACGCCGCGCGATCCTCCGCCGCGACGGCCCGCTGCCCGGCCCGGGCGGCCTCCGCGAGCGCGTCGTCGAGTCGCCCGGCCACCCGCAGTTCGGCGGCGTGATCGAGCACGGTGACCGCGGCCGCGGTGAACTCCCTGCGGTCGTCGCGCACCGCCTGCTCGGCCTCGCGCGCCGCCCGCGCGGACAGCCACGGGGCCGCGATCCCGGCGACGGCCAGCGCGAGCGCCAGCACGGCGGCCGCCGCGAGCGAGATGGTGGCCAGCAGGCCGACCGCGGCGAGCGACAGCACCACCGCCACCGCGATCGGCACGAACGCCCGCACCACCACGGCACCGAGATCGTCGATATCGCTGCCGATCCGGGTGAGCAGATCGCCACGCCGCAACAGCGCGGTATCGGTCTCGTGGGCCCGATCGCCCATCGAGACGGAAGTCCGGCCGCCGGGTCGAGCGATACCGGACCGCCGACCAGCACGCGCACGGTCCGCCGATGCCCCGCCGACGTCCCTCCGATTCGTGCGAGGCGGATCGGCCGGGAGCGGGGCACTCGCCGATCCGGACGCGCGATCGCGGGACCGCCAGGTCCAGATATCCGCAGCTGCCAGCGCCGAGTACACGCTCGTGCGCGCCGTCGTCATGGCCCGCAGCGCCACGTCATGGGTGGCCAGCCGCTCCAGATATCGGCACAGCCCGCGCGAGATGCCCAGCGCGCGCACCGCGACCACCGCTACGCTCAGGTCCAGCACCGGCGGCATCTGCCAGGCCCGCGCGATCAGCCACGCCGCCAGCGCGGCCAGCGCCAGCCCGCTGCCCAGGGCCGCCGTCCCCCACCCCACCGACACCGCGATCCGCCACCGCGACAACTCCAGCAACTCCCGCATCCGCCGAAAGTCGTTCAGCGCCTCCCTCATCGGACCACCTCCCGAACTTCCCCACCGCGATAGCCGATCTCACCATCACCGTGCAATGCGGAATCGGGGCCCCCCCCCCCGCCGGCGGCGGGGGGGGGGGGGGGTGGGTGGGCGGGGGGCGGACGCCGCCCCCGCCCGGCCCGCG
>NZ_JARWQD010000356.1 GCF_029869545.1 Nocardia wallacei
GCCCCATGGGGGTTCGGCCGCGGGGCTTGGGCGGGGGCGGCGGCGCGGGCGGTGCCGCCGGCGTAGCACAACACGCACGACTCCCGCTCTCGTCGTAATTCATTTCGGGCGCCCGCCGCCCCCTCGGGGGGGGCGCGCTTCTCTCATGTTAACCAGGAGATGGCTGTGACCAGTCCGGATTCGGCCCGGCAGACCGTTGCGATTCGAGTACGACTCGATATCGCCTACGACGGCACCGATTTCACCGGCTGGGCGCGCCAACCCGGCCTGCGCACCGTGCAGGGCGTGCTGGAGGAGACGCTGAGCAAGGTGCTGCGCGAGCCGATCCAGCTCACGGTCGCCGGTCGCACCGATGCCGGGGTGCATGCGGAGGGGCAGGTCGCCCATTTCGACACCACGGCGGAGTTCGACGGGCCCAAGCTGATTCACCGGCTGGCGCGGTTCCTGCCGAAGGATGTGCGGGTCACCGGGATTCGCGTCGCCCCGCCCGAGTTCGACGCCCGGTTCTCCGCTGTTCGCCGTCATTACGCGTACCGGTTGACCACCGCGCCCTATGGTGCCGCCCCGCTCCAGGCCCGCAGCGTGGTGCCGTGCCGTCCCGTGGATCTGGACGCGATGCGGGAGGCGTCGCGAAAGCTGTTGGGACTGCACGATTTCGCGGCCTTCTGCCGTCGGCGTGAGGGGGCGACGACCGTCCGCGAGCTGCAGCGCTTCGACTGGGTCGTCTCGGAGGATTCCGATGCCGGGAGGCCCGACAGCGGGCACCTGCTGACGGCCTATGTCAGCGCCGACGCCTTCTGCTGGTCCATGGTCCGCAGCCTGGTCGGCGCAGTACTGGCCGTGGGGGAGGGCCGCCGGACGCCGGAATGGGTCGGCGGGCTGCTGCGCGAGCGCGAACGCTCCAGCTCGGTCACCGTCGCTCCCGCGCACGGCCTGAGCCTGATCGCCGTCGACTACCCCGCCGACGCCGACCTCGCCGCCCGCAACGCCCAAACCCGCGAAACGCGCACCGCCCCACCAGACCTCGGCTGCTGCGGCGGCTGAGGTCCGGTGCGGAATGCCGGGCGCTGGTCAAAGCAGATTTCCCGTTCGGTGAATCGCTGCGCGAGTTGGTGGTGGGAGCGACGCGCCGGGGATGGCAGACTCGCCCAACATGAGTCCGGTGAGTCGTGGCCGTAAAGGCAAGAAGAACAAGAAGCAACAGGTTCGCGAGGCCGAACCGGTCGCCTCGCCGGAGCTCGACGCGGTCGACCTCGACGAGGTCGACGTCGGCATCGACAGAAGCGGATTCGAGGAGCTCGTCGACGATATCGAGGCCACCATCGCGCGGCTCGAGGACGTGGACGACCCGGTCGACGGCGAGTATCTGGCGGCATCCCTGCTGGCCGCGACCTACGCCACCCCGGAGTACGACGAGGCGTTCGCGACCATGTTCATCGACGAGGGCGTGCGCCAGGCGGGCCCCGGCGGACTGGCGTTCCTGCACTGCATCGCGGCGCTGACCCCGGAACCGTCCCGCACGGCCGCGCGGCAGGCGGCCGAGCGCCTGGCCGCGGCCGGAGTCGAGGCCCCGGGCTGGGTGGCCGAACTCGAGCAGCCGACCACCCCGGGCGAATATCTGCGCTGGACGACGGCCGACGGTCAGGGATCGGTGCTGTTCGGCAGCTTCGAGCGGGCCGGGCGCCGGGACGGTGTCCTGCTGTTCGTGGACGACGAGGACTGCGGGGCCGCCAACGACCTGGCCCCGTTCATCGGCGAGGGACTGGCGGAGGCCCGCCGCCTGACCGACGAACGCGAATCCGTCCCCGGCGAGCCGATCGGGGCGGACGAATTCCGATGGCAGGTCGAGGCCGCGCTGGCCGCGCGGGCCCTGCACGAGCGCGCCGCCCTCGACCTCGGAATCGAGCCGGAGCCTCCCGAGAACGACGACGTACCACACGAGGTGACCGACGTCGTCCTGCACGCCCGACTACGCGTCCTGCCCATGCCCCCGAAACCCCTCCCGGTACACGTACATCCAGGAGTGTCCTGAGCGCCGGATCTCGCTGAAGGCGGAATACTCGTCGTGGGAGTCTGGTTCGCTTGGGATATGACGATTCAGGGACTCGGACGATTTGCGGTGTGGCGGTACTTCTCGGGGTTCACGCCCGAGGATGCGCGGGAACTGGAGACGCTCGGTTACGGCACGCTGTGGCTGGGCGCCTCGCCGGGGGCCGATCTGCCGGTGGTGGAATCGCTGCTGGAGGCCACCGAGACGCAGCAGGTCGGGACCAGCATCGTGAACATCTGGGCGTCGCCCGCCAAGCAGGTGGCCGAGTCGTTCCACCGCATCGAGGCGCGCTTCCCCGGTCGCTTCATTCTGGGCGTGGGCGCGGGGCATCCCGAGCACGACCAGGTCTATCGCAAGCCCTACGACGCGCTGGTCGAGTACCTGGACGCGCTCGACGAGGCGGGAGTGCCGAAACAGCGCCGCGCCCTGGCCGCCCTCGGCCCGCGGGTGCTCGAGCTGGCCCGCGACCGGACCGCGGGCGCGCTGCCGTATCTCACCGTCCCGGAACACACCCGCCAGGCCCGCGAGATCCTGGGCGCGGATTCGCTGCTGGTCGCCGAGAACAAGGTCACGCTGGACACCGACGTCGACCGGGCTCGTGCCACCGGTCGCGGCAGCGTCGGGTTCTACCTCGGCCTGAAGAACTACGTCTCCAACCTGCGCCGCCTCGGCTTCGGCGAGGAGGATGTCACCAAGCCCGGCAGCGACCGCCTGATCGACGCCCTGGCCCTGCACGGCACGGCCGACGAGATCGCCGACGGCCTGGTCGCCCACCTCGCCGCCGGTGCGGATCAGATCGCCGTCCAGGTCCTCGACAACGACTACATGGCGACCCTGCGCGCCCTCGCCCCGGCCCTGGCCGCCCGGGTCTGAGCAGGATCGAGCCCGTATCCGCCGATCAACGCATCGTGGATACGGGCTCGGTCACGAGCGCACCAGGCGCGCGATGGCGTCGGTGGCCTCCTTGATCTTGGCGTCGGCCTCGGGGCCGCCCTGGACCGCGGCATCGACGACGCAGTGGCTGATGTGGTCCTCGAGCAGGCCCATCGCGACCGCCTGCAGGGCCTTGGTCATCGCCGATACCTGGGTGAGGATGTCGATGCAGTACTTTTCTTCCTCGACCATGCGTTGCAGGCCGCGGGCCTGACCCTCGATGCGGCGCAGCCGCTTGAGGTAGTCCTCCTTGGCGGTGATGTACCCGTGGCTGGCGTGGTCGTGGCTGGGTTGTGCCACCGTCGTGGTCTGGTCCTCGGTCACCGGCTGCGTCCTCACTCCCGCCCATCGCCTTCAATACCCCCCTAGGGTACACCTAACCGGCGGTCTTGTCAGCGCGGGGTGCGCGGGGCGTGGTGGGTGCGGGTGCGCGAGAATCGAGGGATGAGTTCGGTTCCCCGGCCCGCGCTGGCCATCATCGGCGGCAGCGGCTTCTACGACTTCTTCGGTGACGACGCGACCACGCTGGATATCGATACGCCCTATGGTGCGCCGAGTGCGCCGATCACCGTCGGGGAGGTCGAGGGGCGGCAGGTGGCGTTCCTGCCGCGGCACGGCCGCAAGCACGAGTACTCCCCGCACACCGTGCCGTATCAGGCGAACATGTGGGCCCTGCGCTCGATCGGGGTGCGGCGGATCTTCGCGCCGTGCGCGGTCGGCAGCCTGCGCGCCGATTGGGGGCCGGGCACCGTGGCGGTGCCGGATCAGCTGGTGGACCGCACCTCCGGCCGGGCGCAGACCTACTTCGACAACGGCGGCGTCCACGTGTCCTTCGCCGATCCCTACTGCGACGAGCTGCGCACGGCCGCAACGCAATCCGCCGTGGACGAGCTGCCGATGAAGACCGCGGGGACGATGGTCGTGGTGCAGGGGCCGCGATTCTCCACCCGCGCGGAGAGCCGCTGGTTCGCCGCGCAGGGCTGGGAACTGGTGAACATGACCGGATATCCCGAGTCCGTACTCGCGCGCGAACTCGAAATGTGCTATGCCGCAATAGCTTTGGTCACTGATCTGGATGCGGGGCTGGAGGCCGGTGACGGGGTGAGCGCCGCCGCGGTCTTCGCGGAGTTCGAACGGAATCTGGTGCCGTTCAAGAAGCTTGTCCGGCAGGCGGTGTCGCGGGTCGACGGCACCGGCACCTGCGATCGCTGCCGTGTTCATGCCGGGGTGTCGCTGCCGTTCGAACTACCCTGAGCCCATGGGCAGACGGGCGGTGGCGACGAGCTCGGTGGTCGAGGAGGCGTCGTGCGCGTACTGCTGACCGGTGCGGCCGGATTCGTCGGCTCGCACGTCCATCGCGCCCTGAGCGCCGCGGGCCATGAGGTGGTGGCGATCGACGCGCTGCTGGAGGTCGTGCACGGCGCCGCCCCGCAGCCTCCCGAAGGGGTTGCGGTGGTCGACATCCGCGATCCGGACGCCCTGGAGCCGCTGCTGCGCGGCATCGATGTCGTCTGCCACCTGGCCGCCGCCGTCCCGCCCGGTTCGGTGGGCCCCGCCACGGCGGCCGCGCAACGTATCGAACCGCACCGCGCCACCGGGGACGTATCGCCCCCACCGGTCCGGGTAGAAGGCCCGCCCGCGACCACCACTCGCGACGAATCGCCATCGAGCCCCGCCGGATCGGATACCGGTGCGGCGCAAGCGGACTCGGTACAGGCCCCGCCCGATCCCGCTGCGCCGGCGCACATGCGCGAGGCCGCTCCGAAATCACCATCGGACGCTGTCGAATCACCATCGGAGTCCGGCCCGTCCTGCCCTCCTGTCTCGCCACGCGGCCGCGACGGACAGCGTGCCGCACCCACCGAGTCGGAAGATTCGGGTGAGCCGGGCGGTTCTTCAGAGATCGCCCCGGCAGACAGCCCTCCCCGGGCACCTGATCCCGCTGCGGTACAGCTTCCTCCGCCGGGCCGTTCCGAAACGTCAAGCGGCGGTGGTCCTTCCGAGGGGCCGGATACACGACCGGTCGGGCGGCACCTGGGTGGTGACGGACGCCATGGCGGTCCCCATGCCGCGCATCCGCTCACCGGCCCGACCACGCGCCCGGCGCCCGGCCCGACCGCGCTCCCGCCATCCGGCCCGACCGCGCGCCCTGTGACCGGTCCGACGACGCGCCCGGCGAGCGGTCCGGCGGCGGGTGCTGTGCCCGGTCCGGGTGCGGGCGCTCCTGGAACATCCGCGTACCCCGTCGGATCGGGCCACCCGGTGTCTTCGCCTCGGCCGGGTGGGGATCGGCCGTCCGAGCGGCAGGGCGCGGTGCGGCCGGATGCGCCGACCATGCATGGCGCGCCGATTTTCGCCGCTCACAACGACTTCGGGACCGCGGTATTGCTGGCGGCGATGGAGCGGGCGGGGGTGCGCAGGCTGGTGCTGGGCTCGTCGGTCTCGGTGTACGGCGAGGGGTGCTACCGGGCGCCGCGCAGCGGACCGTATTTTCCGGGCATGCGGCGCCGCGCCGACCTGGATCGCGGCATGTTCGATCATCGGGCGCCGCGCACCGGGGAGATCCTGACCTGGGAACCGGTCGGCGAGGACGCGCCGCTGCGTCCCCGGACCGCCTATGCCGCAAGCAAACTGGCGCAGGAGCACTACGCCCTGGCATGGGGCGCGACGACCGGCGGCGCGGTGACCGTGCTGCGCTACCACCACATCTACGGCGATCCGGTCGCCGGTGGCGCCGCGCTCGCGGCGCATTCCGGGGTGGCCGCCCGCTTCCGCGCCGAACTGGAGGCGGGGCGGGCCCCGTTCGTCTTCGAAGACGGCGGCCAGATCCGCGATTTCGTCCACGTGCGCGATGTCGCCGCCGCGACGGTCGCCGCCGTGCACCGCCCGCTGCCGGGATTCGTGCCGCTGAACATCGCCTCGGGCCACCCGATCACACTCTGGGAAGTGGCCTCGATCATGTCCCGGGCCCGCGGTGGACCGCACCCGGTGGTCAGCGGCCAGTATCGGGTAACCGATGTCCGCCACATCGCCGCCCACCCCGAACGCGCTCACCGCGCACTGGGTTTCGCGCCCGCCATCGCGCCCGCCCAGGGGCTGACCGACTACGCGAAGGCCCCCGACACCACCCGCCCCTGACCGCCACAGGAAGCCCACGCCCTGCATGCGGCGTTCCTTGATCCACGTACCCGAGCGGAGAGCCGGGCAATCAAGCACCCCCCAGCTCGAAACGAATGAGAGCGAACTGAGGTGGCCCGGCATCCGGCGGGCCGAAGGGCAGGGGCGACGCCTCGGCATCGACGGTCAGCCAGTCACCGTCGTGCGCTGCCAGCCGCAGCCCGGCGATCGTGCTCACCGGGGCCCCGGCCAGAATATCGTTGCGCGCGGCCAGAATTCGATCCCGGTCGTCGGGATGCGGCAGCGTGCGCTCATCGGTTTCGCCGGTCCAGCGCAGGCCCGGCAGGGGTTCGCTGATCCACCGGATCACCCGGACCCGTGCGGTGTCGACCACCGCCAGATAGAGCCCGGGATTCGTGCTGACCAGGGTGTCCACCGTGGCGGCCTCGAACGATTTCCCCTGCGGTGGAACGCTTTCGGTCACATCCGCGAGCAGCCCGCGCCAGCTGTGCGGATCGTCGCCGTTGCGCGCGGCGATCAGCAGGGTGCGCAGGCCCGTCGGTGTGCGCACGGTGCAGGTGCCCATCCAGCGCGATCCCGGCTCCGCCCGGGAGACGGTCGCCACGAAGTCCAGCGCGCCGTCGAAACGCTCGATGTGCTCGAAGGATTCGGCACCCACCCACACCGACCGCCCCCGGTCGAAGGCCGGACCCAGCCCGGCCGAGAGCACCTCGGTGCGGCGGGTCCGCGCGTCCATCAGGAACGGCGCCACCGACGGTCGTCGCGTGGCCACCCCGACCCCGAACTGCATCCCGTACACGCCCCCGTCCGGTCCGGCCAGCGGAATCGCCCGCGCCGCCTGCCGCGACCACCACTGCCGCGATGGCGGCAGCTCGCGCTCCACCGTCCGGCCGGTGGCCCGCGCGGCGGCGACGATCGGCAGCAGTCGCGCGGGGACGCTGCGCGCCAACGACTTCCACCGCCGCGGCGCGGTGCCGACCGTCAGCACCGACCAGCTCTCGGGTCCGGCGAGGGTTTCGATCAGCAGCCAGTCGCCGACACTCATCGCCACGCCCCCTCCTCCGAGTTCTCCGGTTTCCTGCTCTGCGGTGATAGCCAGCGAATATCGTGCACCATCCGCGGCGCGCGTGGTGCCAGGGTGGCGATATCGGCCCCCGGACTCGGCGCGTCTAGGCTCGCGGTATGGACACCCCGCTGCGCCTCGAGGTCATCGTCGCCAGCGTGCGGCCGGAACGGTTCGCGCCCGTCGTCGCCGACTGGTTCCTGCGCACCGCGCGGGCCTATCCGGAGTTCGACATCGGGGTCATCGATCTCCTGGACACCCCGCTGCCCACCGATCTGTCGCCGACGCTGCAGGCCCGTGCCTATCGCGAACGGCTCGCGGCCGCAGACGCTTTCGTCGTCGTCACCTCCGAGTACAACCACGGTTATCCGGCCTCGCTCAAGACCGCGCTGGACACCGCCAAACACGAATGGCGGGCCAAGCCCATCGGTTTCGTCGGGTACGGCGGGTTGTCCGGTGGCCTGCGCGCCATCGAACAGTTGCGCCAGGTGGTCGCCGAGGTCCATATGGTGTCGATTCGTGAAGCCGTCAGCTTCCACCAGGCCAAGCACAAATTCGACGCGGACGGCGAGACCGAGGACGGCGCCGCGAAGGACGCCGCCCAGCGCCTGCTCCGCCAACTGTCCTGGTGGGGCCGCCATCTTCGGGCCGCGCGCGCCGCCGATCCGTACCCGGGCTGAGGTTGCGGGCTACTGGCTCGCCATGGCGCGCCGCTGCCCGCGCGGCTGTCCGATGTAGGTGGTCTCGCGGGGGATCGACACCAGCGTCAGGTCGACCTGGGCGGTCCCGGTGCGCAGGATAACGTGGTTGCCGATCGCGCCCGGCTGGTGGATCTGCAGGTCCGGGCGGGTGGCCGGCCAGCCCATGGGGTCGCCGGTCACGTAGATGGTGGTGACACCGGCGTGCGGGGCCGGCGCCAGCACGCCGTCGACCACGGCGGCGGTGAAATTCGCGTCGCTCTGGTGGGTTTCGACGGCGATCGTCAGCCGCTCCGGATTGCCGATGGTCTCCACCAGCTGCTGCCAGGCGTGCGGGCGATCGGTGCGGATGAGGATGCGCTCGCCGACGGCCAGCGCCCGGAACACCAGCTGCTGTGCCAGATACAGCTCTCCGGCCACGTACACGGTCGAAATGCCCTGTCCGACAAGGCGGATCGCCACGCCGTTGCCCTCGTCGTCGGAGCCGATCAGCTGACCGCAGCCCGACGACGGCAGATGCAGCGCCCCGATCACGTCGATCGGATACTCGCTCAGCGGCACCGTGTCGTCGACGTCGGGAATGCCGATCGGCAGGTGCGCGAGCAGGCTCTGCCGATGCCGCCCGTTCAGCGACACCATGCCCTTGCGGCGCTGCTTCTCCGGCAGCTCCCGGGTGGTCAGGCGCCAGGCGGCGCCGACATTCACCGCCTCCGCGGAGCTGCCCGGCCGCAGCCGCACGGCCACGGTGGTGCCCCGCGAGGGCGCCACCCACAGCTGCGCCAGCAGGTCCGAACCGAGCTGCTTCGGATCGACGGCCGCGCCGATATTGACGCCGTTGCCGAGCTCGGCGTAGCGCCAGCGGTGGCTGAGCGTGCGCGCGTCCACACCGGCGGTGACCTGCAGCACCGCCTTCTTGATCTCGGGCGCGGTGAGCACGCGCGACGCGCAGTCGGCATCCTCGAGCGCGCGCACGATGCGCTGGGTCGCGATGGTGACGGCGCGGCAGGCCCCCGCCGTCCCGCCGCCGCGGCGATCGGCGGCATCCGGGCAGGCCAGCGCGTCGAAACTGATCGCCAGCCACACCGTGCGGTGCGCGGTGGCGGGCAGCGGGCCCAGCAGCGATTCGTAGATCGGCCCGGCCGGTGTGCCCGAACGGCTGCGGTGGCCGTGGCTGATGATGTCGATGCCGCTGAGCAGGATGTCGTGCTGGTTGAGGCACTGCGCCAGCTCGGGCAGCGGCAGCAGGTGCGAGGCGTGCACGGTATTGCGGTCGATGCGGGTCAGCCCGCCCCGGGGCGCCAGCACCTCGACGACCGCGACCACCCGGCTGCCCTCCCAATACAACCCGAGCGAGCGGCCGTCGGGACCGCGGAAGTCGACGGTGTCGCCGAGCTCGTAACCGCGACGGGTGCGGTACCGCCAGATCGTCGCGATCCAGTCGGCCAGCGTGCGCTTGCCGAGCGGGATCAGCACCAGCAGCCCGGCCCCGACCGCCGCGGCCAGGGCATACCACCACGGCACGCCCACGACCAGCACGATCACCCCGACCACTAGTCCGAATATCTGCGCCACCAGCAGGTTCGGTAGCGAGATCCGTCCAAACAGCGGGCGGTTGTGCGTGCCGCTCGGTTCGGCCATCATCGTCCCCCAGGTACCCGGTGTCGGCCATTTCGGCGGCCGAGCTGAACTTCAGTCCCGGTGAACTGTACTGTGTTGTGCGGACGTGAGCACTGTTCGGGGGAGCCTTTATGCCTTCAAGACCCACCACTCGCTGGCAGGTGAGCGGTTACCGCTTCCTGGTACGGCGGATGGAACATGCCCTGGTGCGCCGGGACGTTCGCATGTTGCACGACCCGATGCGTTCGCAGTCGCGGGCCTACGCGGCGGGACTGGTGCTGGGCATCGTGGCGCTGGCGGGCTGCGGCGTGCTGGCGCTGCTGCGTCCGCAGGGTGCGATCGGCGACAACAAGATTCTGCTCGGCAAGGACTCCGGCGCGGTGTACGCCGTGATCGATGGCGTCGTGCACCCGGCGCTGAATCTGGCCTCGGCGCGGCTGGCGGTCGGAGAGCCCGCCAAGGCCGAGTCGATCAAGGAGTCGGAGCTGGCGAAGAAGCCGCGCGGCACGCTCATCGGCATCCCCGGCGCGCCCGCCTCGCTGAACTTCGACACCGGCGGCAAGGGCCGCAGCTGGACGATCTGCGACGAGATGAGCAACGACGGCAGTCGCGGCCTGACCACCACGGTGCTGGCGGGCGACCCGATGCTGGGCGAGAAGGCCGCCACCATGGGCCACGATGCGGCGATGCTCGTGCGCGGCCGCGACGCCACCTACCTGATCTACGACAACCAGCGCGCGCGGGTGGACATGAACGACCCCAGGGTCACCAACGCGTTGCGGATCCGCGGCATGACGCCCCGGCCGATCAGCGAGGGCCTGCTGAACTCGATTCCCGAGGTGCAGAAGATAATTCCGCCGACGATCGACGACCCGGGCGGCCTGCCCACCTATTCATTGGGGGGCGGCAACCACCGCATCGGCGATGTGGTGCATGTCGACACCAAAGATCAGTACTTTGTCGTCCTGCGCGACGGCCTGCAGGCGGTGTCGCCGCTGACCGCGGATATCATCCGCAATTCCAGTCCGACGGTGTCGCAGAACGCGTCGATCACCCAGTACGACAGCGCCAATGCGCCGACGTCCACCGAACTGCAGGTGTCGAAGTACCCGGAGACCGCCCCGAAGATCGTCGATGTGAAGGATCAGCCGGTCGGCTGTCTGTCGTGGAAACCGATGGCCGGGGCCGCCGAGAAGGCCGACGGCAGCAGGCACGCCGAACTGTCGCTGATCACGGGCCGCATGCTGCCGCTGCCCGACAACTCGAAGCCGACACCGCTGGCGCAGGCCGATGCTTCGGGCCCGAATGTCGACGCGTTCTACTCCACGCCGGGTTCCGGGGTCTTCGTGCAGACCACGGGTATCGAGCCGGACAGCCAGCGCCGCGACAGCCAGTTCTTCATCGCCGACACCGGAGTTCGCTACGGCATCAAGGACAACGACGCCGCCAAGGCATTGGGTATGGACGCGGAGAAGGCCAAGCCCGAACCGGCACCATGGCCGATCGTCGGCATGCTCGCATCCGGCCCCACCCTCGGCCGCCAGGAGGCGATGGTCGCCCACGACGGCGTCGCCCCGGACCCGAACCCGGCCAAGGAACTGGTGCAGTCCAAGGACGACAAGACCGCGGCCACCGGCCAGAACTGAATTCGTCCAGGATGCTGCGAGATGTCCTGGAGGACTTCGGTATCCAGGTCAACTACATGTCGATCGGCCAGGCTAGGCATCTGCTCGCCGCCTTCGGCGGGGACCGCGCCGTCGCGCCGTACGTGATCGTGTGCTGCCACGGCGGTGACGACGTGATCCTGATGCCGGAACTGGGCGGCGAGGTGGCGGCGAAACAACCGTTCAACTCGCGGCTCGGCCCGGACGAGGTGCGAAAGTATCTGCGATTCCCGGGAAGTACCGTTCTGTGCACCGGATGCGATACGGGCAATCCGGGGCTGGCGCGGGCATTTCTCGACGCGGGGGCCCGCCGCTACATCGCGCCGAGTGACGCGCCGTACGGGCATGCGAGCGTCTTCGCCATCCTGCTGTTGTTCTACGAGCTCACGGCGGGCCGGACCGTCGAGCAGGCCTTCGAGCGGCTGCAGTCCTACGACGACGAACTGTCGATGTGGCGGATGTATGAAACGGCCGCGGACGGCCGCGGAAGTCTGGTCACGACCCCTGAGCCGGTGCGCTGATCGGGGCTGTGTCGGTGGGGGAGTGCAAGGCCGCGACCTGGGTGCGTAGGGCGCGGATCTCGTCGACGAGTTTGCCTACCTCGATGTCGGTGCGTTCGGTGGATTCCTCCACGGTCTTCAGCTGGTCGAGGACCCAGCTGGTGGTGGTGCCGATGGCGAAGCTGATCAGGCCGATGCCGAAGGTCATCAGGATCAGGGCGACCAGGCGGCCCTCGGTGGTGACCGGGTAGTAGTCGCCGTAGCCGACGGTGGTCACCGAGACGGCCGCCCACCACAGGGCGTCGCCGAAGCTCTGGACCTTGGCGTCCGGCGCGCCGTATTCGGCGTCGAACATCGCTAGGCTGCACAGGAAGACGACCAGCAGCGAACTGACGCCGACGAAGATCGACAGGCGCATGCGGTTGAACGTGTTGCGGTTCAACGTGTCCAGCACCAGCAGCGCGGCCCGCAGCAGTCGCAGCGGGCGGATCGGCGGGAGTATGACGATCAGCAACTCCAGCGGGTGTGTGCGCAGGAATCGCCAACGCCGCGTGGACAATCCGACCCGGATCAGGAAGTCCGCCGCGAAGATCACCCAGATCGTGATGTCGGCGGCCGTCAGCCAGGCGTCCAGCGTCGGTGAGGCTCCCGTGTCGAGAACATGCCAGGCGTAGATGCCGAGGAAGGCGACCGCCAGCACCCCCATCGGAATGTTGGTGGCGCGTTCCCAGGCGACACGACGGCTGGGAACTGTGTGAATACCGGTCTGAGCCATGCGGATACTGCCTTGATCGATCGTCGGATAGCCCTGAGCGGCTGACCGTGGGTGCATCGAAACTATCGTCGGTCACCGTCCCGCCGTTGCCACATCGCGGGTTGTGTAGTCGCCGGAACCGATGAATCGGGAACGGGAAGGAAGTCGTATCTCTATGGAGACGATCAATCTCGCCGAGCTGTACGACCAGCAGGCTATGAGCTGGGACGAGGTCCAGGCCCGGCTCGACGCCGGATTTCCCCAGGAGCCCGGCGGTGGCGGCCCGGACCGCCACACCTGCTGGCTCACCACCCTCAACCAGGACGGCAGCCCGCACGTGACCGGCGTCGGCGCACTGTGGGTCGACGGCACGTTCTGGTTCGAGACCGGCAAGCGAACCCGCAAGGGCCGCAACCTCGCCCACGACCCACGCTGCGCGCTCAGCCTGGCCACCCACGAATTCGATCTGGTCGTCGAGGGCACCGCCGAGATCATCACCGACCCCGCGACGGTCGCGGACATGGCCGCGCACTGGGCCGCGGACGGCTGGCCCGCCCGCGTCGACGAGTCGGGCACGGCCCTGACCGCGGAGTTCAGTGCCCAGTCCGCGGGCAAACCGCCGTGGCACGTCTACCGCATCACCCCACACAGCGTGACCGCACTCGCCACCGTCGAACCGTTCGGCGCCACCCGCTGGCGCTTCGATCGGTGATCGCCCCATCCGACAGTCCGGTGAGCGCGCGGTGAAAACCTTGTGCCACTTGCACTCAGGCTTCCGTGCGCTACGCTTGGCGAAGCGGCCGCACTTGGATGCGGGTAGCGGGCCTACCGGTCCTCGTGAACGCCGAGCTTGCGCCGGATGGGAAACGACGCCAGGTAGCCGAGGGTGAGGAGCACCGCGATGACGCCGGTACCGATCAGTGCGACATTGCGTGCAGTATTGTCCGTCGGTGGCGGAGCCTTCGGCACCGCCAGTTGTATGCTCTTGGCGGGGCTGGGGCGCTTTGGCGGCAATTGATTCGGCACCTCAGCGGTGAGGGCGGCAACCGGGTCGACAGCGCCGTAGCCGATGTACGGATTCCAACCTTCGGCGGGTGCGTGGGCTGTGGCCTCTATGCGCTTGATCACTTCTGGTGCGCTCAACTCGGGAAAGCGCGATCGAACCAAGGCGGCCACCCCGGCTACATAGGGAGAAGCGAAGCTGGTGCCTTGGACCGGTCCCAACTGTCCTTGCTGATTGGCAGTGTTGACTACGGTTCCCCGGCTGCCGGGGCTGTCGAACAACGGGTCGAGCGAGACAATATTCTCGCCTGGAGCCGCCACACCGACCCATGGCCCAGGTACTGTGAATTTCGACGGCTGTCCATTGACGTCGATCGAACCGACCGAGAGTACATAGTCGTCGAAATGGGCCGGTGAGACGTCCACCTTCATTTTGTCCCACGGATCTCCCGCGGGGTCCAGTGGGTCGATAACCGTATCGGCATTTTTGCAGTCGCCCTCTTTGTTCCCGGCGGCCGTCACGATGACGACGTCCTTCTCGTCGACGGCGTATCGGATGGCGGCGCCGAGGGTGCGATCCACGAGAGTCTGTCCTACCGGTTTACACGCGACTTCGGAGATATTGATGACGCGCGCACCCATGTCAGCCGCGCGAACGATCGCCCTCGCCATCGTTTCCGTGCTTCCGTACGCGTCGGGCAGCGCATCCGGTGGTTTATCCTGCCCTGCGCCCTTCCGCTGGTAGAGCTTGCTCTGCTGCCGGATGGCGAGAATCTGTGCCTCCGGCGCCACACCCGCGAAGCCTTGGCCCGGCTCCTCTGTCGCGGCGATGAGCCCGGCCACGAGGGTGCCGTGGGCATCGCAGTCTTCGGTACCGTCGCCCTGACTCACATAGTCACCCCCGGGAATCAGCCCCGGTAGCCTGGGGTGGCGCGCGACTCCGGTATCGATCACCGCAATCAGTTGTCCGGCACCCTTCGAAAACGCCCACGCCGCCGGGAGATCGAGCGCTGCTTGCGCAGGCGGAACGGCCGCCCCGTCACCGCCGGTGCCGGTCGACAGGCACGCCGCATTGGCAGGTCGTTCGGTTGCTTCCAGCGGTGCCGCACTTCCACCCGACGGCGGAGGACCGGGATCTACCACCGGTCTTCCGGCGTAGGCAACACCCGGGCCTGTGGCGCCGAATCCGACGGTCGCGCTGAGGGCCAGAACGGACGTCGCGGCGACCGTCCTGAGGACGCGAAAATGGCTGCGCCCCAATCGGTTCGAAGTCATATCAATCCGCCCGGCTCAGAGCGAACGAATCAGCGTGTACAGCTCGGCCACCCAGAACACCAGGGGTATGACCGCGGCGACGAAGGCGTATTCCAGCAGTTCGACGGCCCGGCGCATGGGCGGGGTGGCGGACTGGTTGGGCACGATGAGGCCGAGGACCAGCGCGCCGATCAGCATGATCATGGCCGCGCCGAACACCGCCAGCGGCTGCTCCATAGTGAGCGCGGCCGCGATCATCATGGCCAGCAGAATGGTGGCGCCGCCGCCGAGCAGCACCACGGCCTGTTCGGCGCCGGCGTAGGTGCGGCTGCGGAACATCAGCACGACCGAGCCCACCAGCGCCAGCGCGACTCCGGGCCAGAACGGGTTGTCGGCCCCGGGGTCGGTGGCGGCCAGCACGCCGACGACGGTCACCAGCGTCGTCGCGGTGACCAGACCGGCCAGATACATCCGTGCCCGTTCGGATTTCGCGCGCAGCGCCTCCATGGTCGGCAGCGCGCGATGGTCGTCGGGATCGTCCTCGGTGGGGTCGATCGGGGTGCCCGGCGAGGGCACCGGGGGCAGCGGCAGCTTGGACAGCAGCATCGACACCCGCGGCGACAGCGACAGGCCCGCCAGGGCGAGCGCCGCGGCGACGGCGCCGATGGCCTTCACCGGCTGCGACGTCAGCAGCCCCACGAGGGCCGCCGGGACGGCGAACACCGACAGCGTGGTGGTGCCGATGAACAGCGCCAGGCCCACCCCGCTGACCCGCCACGCGAGAATCGAGGTGGCACCGACGAGCACCGCCCCCAGCAGTATGTTCGCCCAGCCGTAGTGATCGGGGACCAGCAGCATGCCCGCGGTGAACGCGGCGGGCAGCGCGCAGCCGCCGAGGATCAGGGCCGTGGAACGATCGCCGTACATCCGGCTCAGCACGGTCGCGGCGATCACCAGCAGGATGGCGATGAATGCGGCGATCGACCCGGTGACGTAGCCCGACAGCGCATCCGGCGCGGTGAGCAGCCCGGCGCAGCCGACCAGCATGGTCAGCACGGCGATGACGGACCCGGTGACCCGCGCGACCCCCGGCGACCAGGTGCGGAAGTGATCGGCATCGGCGATCGCGACGTTGTACATGATGTCGTCGAACAGCGGCGTCGGCGCCACGTGGTCGGCGCTCTCCAGCATCAGCAGTTCGCCGTCGCGCACGCCCTGCTCGCCGAGGCTCAGCGAATTGGAGAACGGCGGCTGGCCGATGCGCGCCAGCACCCATTCGGCGGGCTGGAATTGTTCACCGGAGTTGTCGAAGTCGTTGTGGCGGCTGTGCTGCGCGACCATGTCGACGACGCTGGGAATGACGAGTGCGACCGGGACGTCGACCGGAATGGCCATGTCCACCTGGGTGTGTTTGGCGAGAATGGTTACGCGGGCGAGATCGGGCGCCCGGACGATCCCGCGGCTCGAATCTTCCTCGATATGTTCCAGTCGCGCGTGCGTCACGCTTCCCCCAACTCCGTCTCTACCTCGGGTTTCCGCATCCGCCCCGGTTTGCGGTCGCGCGGCCGGTCCGTGCAGAATGCCTCCGAACTGTACGTCATGTCGGCAGTGCGCTCTACACTGAGGCCGCTAGCACTGCCGCGAAGGGGGATCTTCCGTCGATGAGCACCGTCCGGTTCCAGCGCCGTCAACGCCGGGAGGTTCCGAGAGCGCCCGGTGGCGAGGTCACCCTGCAGCCGCCGCCGGAGATCCCGCGCGCGGTACCGGGCAGCCTGATCCAGAAGCTCATGCCGGTGGTGATGATCGTCGGCATGGTCGGGATGATGGCCCTGCTGTTCACGCAGGGCGGGGGCATCGCCTCCAACCCGATGAGCATGATGTTCCCGATGATGATGGTCTTCTCGATGGTCGGCATGTTCGCCGGTCAGGGCGGGAAGGGCCAGAAGGCGGCCGAGGCCAACGAGGACCGCAAGGATTATCTGCGCTATCTCGACCAGGTCCGCAAGGATGTCGACGAGACCGCCCGCCAGCAGCGCGAGGCCGTGGAGTGGAGTCACCCGGAGCCCGGCCTGATCTGGATGCTCGCCGGTACCAGCCGCATGTGGGAGCGCCGCCCCGGCGACAAGGACTTCTGCCACGCCCGCATCGGCCTGGGCGGTCAGCGGCTGGCGACCCGCCTGGTCTCGCCGGAGACCGGCCCGGTCGAGGAGCTGGAGCCGATCGCCGCGGTCTCGCTGCGCCGGTTCGTGCGCACGCATTCCACGGTGGTGGACCTGCCGACCGCGATCGCGGTGAAGGGTTTCGCCACCATCCAGCTCAACGGCGACCGCACCCAGGCCCGGGACATGACGCGCGCAATGCTGTTGCAGCTGTGCATGTTCCAGGCGCCGGACCAGGTCCTGGTCGCGGTGGTCTGCGGCGCCGACACCATGCGCGAGTGGGAGTGGACCAAGTGGCTCCCGCACACCCAGCATCCCGAATCGCAGGACGGCGTCGGCACCGAGCGCATGGTGTACGGCTCGGTCCGCGAGATGGCCGCGGGCCTGAATCCGCTGCTGCACAACCGGGTTCGGTACTCGCGGAACCAACCGGCCAATCAGAACCTGGTGCACATCATCATCGTGGTCGACGGCGGCCTGCTCGAGGCCGAAGAGGACAGCCTGCGCGAGTCCGGCTACGAGGGCGTCACGGTCATCGATCTGTGCAATTACGCTCCGCGCCTGGCGGTTTCGCGCGGTATCCAGATGGTGGTGGAGAACGGCGAGTGCGTAGGCCGCGGCGCCACCGGCAATATGGAGCGCTTCGCGCTGATCGACCGGATCAGCGCCCGCCAGGCCGAGCAGGTGGCCCGCCGCCTGGCCCCGTTCCGGGTGGCCGTGCAGCGCGGCAGCGATGTGGCGGCCGAGGAGAGCGCCGAGGTCATCTCGTCGTGGTCGCAGCTGATGGGCCTCGGCGATATCGGCACGTTCAACCCGGAGTACGCCTGGAAGCCGCGCTACGGTCGGGAGCGCCTGCGCGTGCCGTTCGGCGTGGGCGCCGACGGGCTGCCGGTGTATCTGGACATCAAGGAGGCCGCCGAGAACGGCATGGGCCCGCACGGCCTGTGCATCGGCGCCACCGGTTCCGGTAAGTCGGAATTCCTTCGCACGCTGGTGCTTTCGCAGCTGGCGACGCACTCGCCCGACCAGCTCAACCTGGTCCTCGTCGACTTCAAGGGTGGTGCGACCTTCCTCGGCTTGGAGGGCGTCCCGCATGTCGCGGCCGTCATCACCAACCTGGAGGAGGAGGCCGACCTCGTCGACCGTATGAAGGACGCCCTGGCCGGTGAGATGAACCGCCGCCAGGAGGTGCTGCGCTCGGCCGGTAACTTCGCCAACGTCGGCGAGTACGAGAAGGCCCGCGCCGCCGGTGCCGACCTGGACCCGCTGCCCGCGCTGTTCGTCGTGCTCGACGAGTTCTCCGAACTGCTGTCGCAGCACCCGGATTTCGCGGAACTGTTCGTGATGATCGGCCGGCTGGGCCGCTCGCTGCACGTGCATCTGCTGCTGGCCTCGCAGCGCCTGGAAGAGGGCAAGCTGAAGGGCCTGGAGACCCACCTGTCCTACCGGATCGGCCTGAAGACGTTCTCCGCCAACGAGTCTCGTCAGGTGCTGGGCGTGCCCGACGCCTACAACCTGCCACCCAGCCCGGGTGGCGGCTACCTGAAGGCCGGTGACGGCGAGATCCGGCGCTTCCAGGCGTCCTACGTCTCGGGCACCTACGTCGGCGGCGGCGCGCAGCGCGAGGTCACCCAGGCCGGTATCGCGGGCGGCGAGATCGATATCAACGCCCGGGCCTTCTCCGCCGGTCACGTGAATTTCCGCCCCAGCGACCGGCTTCCGCTGCCGCAGGAGCCGGTGGTGGTGGAGCAGTCCAAGGACGAGGGCGAGAAGATCTCCAACCTCGACATGCTGGTGTCGCGCATCCAGGGCCACGGCCGCCGCGCCCACGAGATCTGGCTGCCGCCGCTGGACGCGGCGCCCACCCTGGACCAGCTCATCCCGCGCTCGATCCTCACCGGCGAGTACAACCAGGTGGCGAACCTGCGGGCGCCGATCGGCATCGTCGACCGGCCCTACGACCAGCGCCGCGACCCGTACGTCGTCGACCTGTCCGGCTCGCGCGGCAATGTCGCGATCGTCGGTGGCCCGCAGTCCGGTAAGTCGACCGCGCTGCGCTCGATGATCATGGCGATGTCGCTGACCCACACCGCCGAGCAGGTGCAGTTCTACTGCCTGGATTTCGGTGGTGGCACGCTGGCCAGCCTCGAGGGCCTGCCGCATGTGGGTTCGGTCGCGAGCCGCCTGGACGTCGACAAGGTGCGCCGCACCATCTCCGAGATGCAGACCATCGTCCGCCAGCGCGAATTGCGATTCCGCCAGCTGGGTGTCGAGTCCATGGCGGAGTTCCGCCGGATGCGGGCCGCCGATCCGGGCAGCAGCCCGGGCGTGGCCGGGGTGCACGAGGATCCGTTCGGCGACGTCTTCCTGGTCATCGACGGCTACGGCTCGATCCGCCAGGATTTCGACCCGCTCGAGCAGCCGATCACCAACCTCGCCGCCCAGGGCCTGTCCTACGGCGTCCACGTCGTGCTGTCGCTGTCGCGCTGGATGGAAGCCCGTCCGGCACTGAAGGATCAGATCGGCACCCGCATCGAGCTGCGGCTCGGCGATCCGATGGACTCCGACTTCGGCCGCAAGGTCGCCGCCCTGGTCCCGCAGGGCCGCCCCGGCCGCGGCATGACGCCCGACGCCCTGCACATGCTCACCGCGTTGCCGCGGGTGGACGGCAGCTCGAACCCGGTGGACCTGAGCACGGGCGTGGCCGCCGCGGTCAGCGAGATCGCCGCCCGGACCCCGGGTCGCCCGGCTCCGGTCGTCCGCATGCTGCCCGATACCTTCACGCGCGATCAGCTGCTGCACATGCTCAACGGCTGGCCCGCCACCCTCGACCCGAGCCGCAAGAACGCCCAGATTCCGGTCGGCCTCAACGAATCCGAATTGGCGCCGGTCTTCTTCAATTTCGAAGAGCAGTCGCATTTCCTGGCCTTCGGTGACAGCGAGAGCGGTAAGACGAACCTGCTCCGCACGATCGTCCAGGGCATCGTCCAATCCAACCGGCCCGACCAGGCCAAGATCGTCCTCGCCGACTACCGGCGCACGATGCTGGGCCTGATCGAGACCGAGCACCTCGCCGGGTACGCGCCCTCGGAAGAGGTGCTGACGTCGCTGGCGCAGCAGTTGGCCGCACTGCTGAAGGACCGCATGCCCGGTCCGGACATCACGCAGCAGCAGTTGCGTGACCGTTCCTGGTGGTCGGGTCCCGATGTCTACGTGATTGTCGACGATTACGACCTGGTGGTCACGTCGTCCGGTAACCCGATCGCCGTCCTGGTCGAATTCCTGGCGCACGCAAAGGATCTCGGATTCCACCTGATCGTGGCCCGCCGCTCGGGCGGCGCCTCGCGGGCGATGTACGACCCGGTGATCTCGCGAATGCGCGATGTCGGCGCCATCGGCCTGATCATGAGCGGCAATCGCGACGAGGGCCAGCTACTGGGGAATGTGCGGCCGAGCGAGATGCCGCCGGGCCGGGGAACTCTCATCACCCGCGCGGGCAACGACCTGTTCCAGGCAGCCTGGAGCCCGGGCCAATGACGCCGTCGGAGTGCACGATCGCAGGCCTGATAGGGGCTTGCCCGGCCGTGTACTCTAATGAGCTAGTCGACCAGGCTCGCGGGCCGGTGTCGTACGGAAGCGAGGAAGGGGGGTGGGACTCTGCCCGGGCCGCATGACGTCAGCTGTTGCGGTGGCCGGTGCTCTCCCGGGGTTCCGAAACTGTGGGAGCCGATGGAACCAACGACGTGCTCCGTGCGTCGAATCGATATGTAGGGGATCGATGTGCCAAGTCGTGAGTCGACTCGATCCGAAGAGAACGTAGAGAGGGGCTAGGGGATGACCCAGGCAATGGAACAGGATGATGCGGCGATCTCCAGCGCTGCTCAGAAGGTCATGGACGCCATCGAGAAGATGCGCAGCCAGATCAATGCTGTGACCGCCAAGGCGCAGGAGATGAAGGCCGGTTGGGAGGGTGACGCCTACGTCGCGTTCACCGGGGTGGCCGACAGCTGGCAGCAGGAAGGTATTCGCCTGAACGCGAAGATCGACGCGATGCGGGAACACCTCCAGGTTGTCGTCCAGAAGACCAACGCCGCACAGGCCGACAGCAGTGGCAACATCGCCAAGCTGAGCATGTAATTGGCTTTCTTTCTACAGAGAACGGAGTAGAAATAATGGGTTTCACAAAGTACAACCCCGCCATTATCGTTCCTGGGCTTGGTGATCTGCGGGGGTCCCACGCCAAGCTCACGACCGACAGCCAGGACATCGAGCAGGCCAGCAGCGAACTGCTGTCGGTGTGGCGCGGTAAGGCTGCCGAGCAGTTCGACGTTTCGCACAAGGCGTGGAATGCCGAGTTCGCCGACGCACTGACCAAGCTGCAGGATCTGATCAATGTGTCGCAGCAGGCCATGGACGAGGCCCTGGCGCTGGATGCGTCGCTCGCGGGTGGCTTCGGAGGCTAGGCGCGAGCCACCCACAGTTGCGAGAGCGGCTGGTCGGCAAGCAAATTACCGACCAGCCGCTTATTTTTTGCCTGATCTGCCGGTCCGCCTACGTGATCACCTTGGCGAGAGTCGGAACCATCTTGTCCACAAGGGTGCCGACCGACTGTTCCGTCCAAGCCTGATAGGCCTGGACCGTTGTAGGGTCATCGACCACAACGATTTTCGCCGATGTACCCAGCAGCTGGCTGGGCAGCCCTCGCAGCCCGCCGTTACCCGCCTGACTGTCGGTTCTCAGGATGACCAAGACGTCGACCTTCTTGACGTCCAAGCCGCTGAGTGACAATTGCCGGGGCGACTTCTCGCCGCTGGTGGCGCGATAGTCCGGGCTGTATCGGAATCCGAGATCCTGGAGGAAGTCGGTCTGCTCACTGGGATCGAGGTCCGCTGCGAGACCGGCATTCGAGTACCGGAGCGCAACCACGGACTTGCCGTCGAACTGTGGATGACTGGTCTTCGCCTCGGCGACCTTGTCGGTCGAGGGCGGTGGCGTGCCGTCGTTGGTGAGGAAATACGTACCGGCGGCCACCGCAGCGGCGACCACCAGCGCAACCAGCCCCGGCACCAAGAACTTCCGGGGTCGGGATCGTTGAGGTTTCAGGTTGTTGATGTTCGGTGTGGTGGCCGCGAGCCGCGGTCCGGTCGCTCCGCGTGTGGGTTGGGTGTAGTTGTACTCCACCTGCGGGGCCACCGGTTGGCTGTGCGGCGGCGTCGTGTATCCCGGTGTGGGCGGCCGGTATTGGGCGCCCTGCCCCAGCAATGCGATCTCCGCCGCCTGGGTGAACTCCCGGCAGCTGTTGAACCGCTCTGCCGGATTCTTGGCCATGACCCGCGCGATCACATCGTCCAGCGCCGGGGGAAGTCCGGAGCGGAGCATGCTCACCCGGGGCGGCGGCTCATGCAGGTGACCCATCATCACCATCGCCGGAACCGTTGCCGGATAAGGGTTTTGGCCAGTCAGAAGCTTGACGAGAGAGCAGCCCAGACTGTAGATATCGGCATGGTGGTCGAGCCGTTCGCCCAGCAGCTGCTCCGGCGGAGCGTACGCCACCGTGGCCATGAAATTTCCGGTCGAGGTGAGATCCTGGCCGTCCTCCGCCGACTTGGCCACGCCGAAATCGGTGAGGTACACCCGCTCCTCATCGTCGTCGTCCGAGGCGGACAGGAGGAAGTTCGCCGGTTTGATGTCGCGGTGCAGCAGTCCACGCCGATGGGCGTAATCCAGGCCCTTGCCGACCTCGGTGACGATCCGGAGCGCGCGCTGCGGAGGCATCGCCGCCGGTCCCTTGGCTGCCTCCTCGGCGGCATCGGTCCCCCGGACGTACTGCATGGCGATCCACAGCTGGCCGTCCTCTTCGCCGCGGGAGTACACCTTCACGATGCTCGGATGATCCAGTCCGGCAGCGAGATTCGCCTCCCGCTCGAATCTCGCGCGGAACTCGGGATCGGTCGAGAGATCCGCGCTCAGCACCTTCAGGGCGTCTCGACGGGGGAGGATGGGGTTCTGCGCCAGGTAGACGGTACCCATGCCGCCACTGCCGAGCACCTGAATCACCCGGTAGCCACCGATCATCGCACCGGGCTGCAACGGCATCCGATCCTCCTCTGTGCCTATCTGGTGCCCGTCGGACACCGGTTGGTGTTCAGAATCTAGCAAGGGGGGCGTTGGTAATCGACTCGCATCGGATTACCTACCCGCGGCCAGCAGCTTGTATTGCGCGGCCGTCTTTTGATGAAGATCCTGAGGCTGGTCGCTCGGAACCAGCGCCAGGTAGCGGTCGTAGGGTAGGTAGCAGCGGAATTTCACATCCGAAACGCTCTCGTCTTTCAGCTTCAGACACTTGGCGGTCGGCAATCCCGGCGGACTGTCCGTCGCCTCGTATCGATCCTCGACCTGGTTGAGAGAGGCGGCCATGAGCCGCTTCGCGGCCGCCGCATCCGCCGTGCGATAGATGAAGTCGTCCTGTTCCGCTACCAGATCGACCTTGGCATCGGCGAAGGCTTGTTTGGAGGAGTCAGGGAGGCTCTGCCGATGCAGTGCCGCATGGGGGCTGTAGATGCCGGTGTAGGCCGTGGGTTTATCCAGCGGAATCGTCCTGCCCAAAAGGCCGTCGACATCTTTGGGAACCTCCGCCAACTGGTTGGGAGGTGTGGGCTTGTAACCTTTCAGCGATTCGAACAGCCTGTCCAGTACCGTCTTGGCGAGGTCGGTCAACGGCGCCGGATCCGGCGGTGTCGCCATGGGACTGTTGATATACAACTTGGCAAGATAATTGTCCTGCGGTGTGAACGAGCTGACCGAGTCGTATTTGGTGAGGAATGCCGATGACGCGGGGTATCCGCCGATGGTGAGAGGGCCCTTCGGTGCATATTGCTTGTTGTCGTCTTCGGACATGACCCTGGCGGCGTTGGCTGCGTGCTCGGCACTGTCGAACCGCAGCAATGTCAACTCGATCCGGAGGCCGGGCTGTTGTCCGGGACGCCGGTTGCCGTAGGTGCTCCAGCCGGAGACCAGGCCGGGCGCGGCATCGGCGAACTTTATCTCTTTGGAACTGAGCGTCGGAGAGAATTTAGCGGTATGTGCGCGGGTGATCGCGCTGCGGCCGTATATGAGCCGACTGTCGATATCGAGCATCAACGGCATGAACTCCGCCATGCGGATGGATTCCTGCACCGCGCCGGAGATGTCGTCCTTGACCGAGTTCATGTCTCGCGGGGTTGTCGGATAATTTCCGGAATCCAATTTCGCCACATCGATGGTGGGTGATTCCGATGCTGTTTCTCCGCAGCCGAGCGCGCCGGCGAGGATCACCACGGATGACAGTGCGAGCGCGATTCGGCCTGCGGCAGAGCGGCCGCGCATCGTCTGGGGTATATCTTTCCGGGTCATATGCAGTCGCTATTCACTCTTGGTCAGTATCGAATATTGGGCTGCGGCGCGCTGATAGAACGCCGGGTCCACCGCGCCGGTCATCTTGGCTTGCGCGCTGATGACCCCGACGTAGCGGCCGTACACAACTGCACAGATGAAGGTGTGATCGCGGATCGGCTCTCGGCTGTCGAGCTTGATGCAATGTGAGTCGGTCACACCGGGAGGATTCGGCACCTCCTCGTCATCGCGCCCCAGCCTGGTCAGGGCGGTCTGAAGTTTGAACGCCGACTCCAGATCCCGGGTGCGGTAGACGACGCCGTCGTTTCTCGCGATCAGATCCACCCCGCTTTCGGCGAACGCCCTGCGAAGACCCGCTGCGTCGCGTTCGAAATGAAGATCCCCGGCGGGCTCGTAGAACCCGATCGTGTTCTCCTTGATGGAGCTGTCGTAGATTTTGTCGGGAAGCTGGAGCGCGTATCGCATGATGCCGCTGGGATTCTGCGGAAGATCGAGCATATCGTCGGGACTGGTCGGTTGGGTGGTATCCAATCGTGCGACCTGCAAATCCAAGACCTTTTTCAGGCCGGTGCTCAGCGCCGTGGCGTCAGGTTTCGGAATCGTCAACGATGCGGTGATCACATGAGGGCCGTGTGCGACAAATGCCGTTCCCAGCGCATCGGTCGACGAACCGGAATGCGCAGGGTGACCGGCGATCGGGATGGGGTGACGTTCCGGGTGCCTGCTGGCGATATCCTGCTCGAATTCGGCCGCGGCGGCCTGAGCGGCCTTGTCGGAGGGAAAGCGCATTATGGCGAGCGCCAGAAGTTTCTCACTGCGACGACTGCCGTTGCCGCGTGACGTGTAGGCGCCACCGATCAGGTTGTTTCGTTCGGCTACAGGCTTGAACGAGGTCGGAAAGACACCAAGCATATCGTCGAATGTCGAGCTGTTGTTTTCGATGATCTGCGTGGCTACGAGTTTGGTCATCTCCGAATCGATCTCGTCGGGAGAGACGAGCACACTCATCAGTCGCCGCGATTCGATCGGAAATACGTCGTCCTTCAGTGTGATGTCCGGCTTGTAATCGGCCGGTGTGCCCGAATACGGTCCGAGATTGAGCTTCGCGACGTTGGCCGGAGTCATGCCCGGAACGGCATGTCCGCTGCTCGATGCCCCGCAGGCAGAGGTCAGCAATGCCAGGGTGGCAATCGCCGAGACCGCGGTGATGCTCTTGCGTCGCGTGGCGGATTTCAGTGCTCGCATCATGCTCACCGGCCCTGCAGCAGTACGTATTGAGCCAGGATTTTCTGGTGTAGATCCTGGATCTGCCTAGCTACGGCTTGCACGAGATATCGACCTGTTTGGAACATGCACAGCTTGATTCCCTGGTATTCGGGGTAATTCGGGTTCGGCTTATCGGTCGAGCACTCGACCTTTGCGTCGATGCCTTTGGGCGGGTCGACCGCCTGCCTGTTCTCCTTGTCCCCGGGCTGTTGCCACTTCTGCCAGAGTGCGTCAGCACCCTGCTGGGTCCTGCTCCGGAAGACGGTCGCGTCGCCATATGCGACCAGATCGAGGTCGCCGATGGTGAGGAAGTCGAGGCTCGGGTCGGAGTCGAGGCCCGCCATGACGCCGCGGCCGGTGTAGGTCCCGTCGGGGTCCGGACGCCACGGTGTCTCCGGGTTCGTCGGCAAGGTGTGGCCCAGGAGCCCGTCGGGATCGAGGGGGATGTCCGCGAGCTTGTCCGCGGGAGTGGGCTGGAACTTGTCGAGCAGCGGGATCTGCACGTCCAGCATGCGCTCGACCTGCGACGAGAGCGCGGGCAGATCCGGTGCGGCGGTGTCGTCGTCGACCTTGATGAAGATGACGTAGCGATCATGCGCCGTCCACGATCCGATCGAGGAGACGGTGGGCCGCCAATGTGCCTTGGTGTCAGGGTATTTCGCGATAGGGACCGGCTGGTTGTCCGGCGTGAACGTGAAATCGTCGTTCTCGAGGGTGGGACCCACACTCGCGGCCGTCTTGGCATCCGGGAACTCCATTACCGCGATGCTGAGCGTCCGGTCCTTGTGGTCCGGAGTCTCGGCGGTGGACCACCGATTCGTCCACCCGGCGAGCAGATCCTTTGCGACGTCGTCGAACGTGTCGTTGATGACCAGATCGCCCATGCCTTTTCGGTTGAGAACGATATGCGGCCGGATGCCGTTGGTGTCGTCCTTGACATAGGTCGGATCCGCCTCGAACGGCAGGGCGACGTAGTCGGCGAGGCGCTGCGATTCGCGGATCCGCGCCTGCTTGAAGTTCTTCGCGTTGCCGATGACTCGCGGTGTGGTCTGGTAGTTGCCGACGTCGAGACCGGACAGGTCGGGCCCGGCGGGCTCCGGGGCACCCGTCGTGTCCGAGCCGCACGCCGCTGCCGCGGCGACCACCAGTGCCGCCGTGAGCAAGGCAGACGTCGTCCGGGCCATCGCTGATCTCGCGGCGAGCTTCACGCCCTCCCCCTTCTCGTGTGTATCTCGCGGCATCCTACTTCAGAAGCCGGTCCTGGTCAGGATCGAGCAATCACAGGTGAGACGGGGGTCCGTGACCCGAGTTCTGCCGCGGTGGCACCCGATCCGACCGCTGCATGTTCGTCCGATCGACTTGCGATCGGGTTGGGGTTTCCTTGTGGCGCTACGCCTGCCGGGTCACGCGGGCAGGAAACGGTCGGCGAATCGCAGGCCCAGCCAGGGCTTGCGGCCCCAGGTGCCTACCTTGCCGGTGAGGGTCGGGCGCAGTGGGCCGATTCGGCGGTAGTTGAGGAGCAGGGCCGTGACGGGCTCCATGCTGAGGTGGACGTCGATCCTGCCCGGGTTCGGGGGGTTCGTGGTGAGGACGCCGTCGGTGAAGCGGTAGATATAGCGCGAGAAGCCGCGCAGGCGCAGCTCGTAGGTGGCGGTGTGGCCGTCGGACTGTGCGGGATCGACCCAGCCGGGGACCACCTGGTTCAGCCCGTCCATGATGATCGGCACGTGCGCCGGTTCGATCGGCCACGGTTCGCCGAGCACGGTGGCGATGTCGTAGCCGTGGACGACGAATTCGCCGAGCAGCGTCCCCCGTGCCACGTCCGCCCGAATGCGCTGATCGCCGTCGAACATCATCATCCGGGGTTCGTCGCCCACCTCGGCGATCAGATCCAGGAACGAATCGGTGTCCGCGAGCAGCTTTTCCGCGAGCTTGTGCGGATCCCGCGTCGGCAGTGTCCGGATCTGCTCGGCATTGAACGCGGGCAGATCGGCGGCGCGCGCGGGCCAGTCTCCCCGCCCGAGCGCCAGCTCGTAGTACCGCGACGGCTCCATCGCCACATGCCCCAGCACATCCCCGACCGACCACTCCGGCGTCCCGGCAACCTCGCGCTCCTGATCCGGCGCGGTACCAGCCAGCTCGGCGAACCGGCGCGCCATCGTCCGCACGGCCTCCGCGACAGCATCCATACCCGTAACTCCCATTCTCGCCAACCCCACCGAGCCTACTTACCCGCGACGCGCCCGCTCGAGGTCTGAGTACGGTGGTTTGGTGAAGTACGTTCCGCGGGTGGCCCTGGTTTTGGGGATTGTCGGTCTGTTGTTCGTGGTGCCGTGGTGGTTGCTGGTGTACGCCACGAGTTCGGGGGTGCTGTTCTGGGTGGGGTCCGGGGTGTTCTTTGCCGGATTCCTTTGCCTGCCTGCGGGGTTGGTGCTCGGGCATGGGCGGGTGCAGTCGGATGTGGCTGTGGTGGTGGGGGATACGCTGCTGGGGGCGGTGTGGGTGTTGTTCACCTGGTCTGTGGTCGGGGCCGTGGTCCGGGCGGGGCTGATCGTCGGCGGTGTGGAGGATCCGGTCCGGTCGCGAATCGTCGCGGTCGGGGTGCTGGCGGTGTGGGTGGGGCTGATCGGCTGGGGGATGGTCGAGGCGCGGCGGGTGCCGCGGGTTCGCACGGTCGAGGTGACGATCGCGGGGCTCGGGCGCGGCCTGGACGGGTTGCGGCTGGTGGTGGTCACCGATACTCATTTCGCCGCGTTGAATCGGCTGCGGTGGTCGGAGCGGGTGGTCGAGGTCGTCAATGCGCAACGGCCCGATATCGCCTGTCACGCAGGGGATCTCGCCGACGGTCCGGTGGTGCGGCGGCGCGCGCAGGTGGAACCGCTGGGCAAGGTCGACGCCGAGTCCGGGCGGTTCTACATCACCGGCAATCACGAGTACTTCGGCGATGCGCCCGGCTGGATCGAGTACATGACATCGCTGGGCTGGCGGCCGCTGCGCAATCAGCACGAGATCATCGAGCGCGGCGGGGACCGGCTGGTGATCGCCGGTATCGACGATCCGACCGGCATCGCGCTCGACGGGCACGGCCCGGACCTACCCGCCGCCCTGGCCGGTGCCGATCCGGAGCTGCCGGTGGTACTGCTCGCCCACCAGCCCAAACAGATTGTCGATGCCGTGAAATCCGGTGTCGCACTTCAGATCTCGGGCCACACCCACGGCGGCCAGATCTGGCCGTTCCACTACCTGGTCCGCCTCGACCAGCCCGTCGTCGCGGGCCTGAGCCGCCACGGCGCCCACACCCAGCTCTACACCAGCCGCGGCACCGGTTTCTGGGGCCCGCCGCTGCGCCTGTTCGCGCCCAGCGAGATCACCGTCCTGGTGCTGCGCGCCCCTCAGGCCGCCTCCTGACCTGGCGCGACGTGCGCGGCGGCGCGGTTCGCTACGGCGTGATCCGCAGGTCGCGGACGAGTTGTTCGCAGGGCGCGGCGATGGGTTGCCAGTTGTTCGACGGATATTGGCAGCCGATGCTCACCTGGAGACCGGAGTCCACGACGACCTGCCAGCGGACCGTGGTGCCGTCGGGCGGGAACTCCTCGTAGGACAGGCCGGGGCGGCCGCCGAAGGCGGGATCGCGGCGCAGGTCGGTGACCGTTCCGGCGGGACGGCGCTGGATCTGGGCCTCCAGGCTCCGGGCCACCTCGTCGACGCTCGAACCGGGGGCCAGTTCCTTCTGGGTGAGCGTGATCCGTTGGCGCGCACCGCTGTCCGGGCTCAGATCCACGCGGTTGTCGGTCTGGGCGGCGATGTGCCAACCGGCGGGGATCGGTACCTGGACGCGGCCGAACGTCTGCGGGGTCGGCCGCGCGCTGGGCGGCGGCTGCTGTGTCGTGGGGGGTGCGGCGGTGGTGTCGTCGGAGGGTCGCAGCAGCACGATGGCCGCGCCGACGGCCAGGACGAGAACGGCCAGCGCCACCGACCCCGCGACGATCAGGGGACGGCGCGACCGCGGCGGCTGGGCGGCGACGGCGTGCTCGCGCAGCGGCGCATCCCACTCCACGGGCGGCGGTTCGGCGGGGCCGTAGCGGCTCGGCGGTGCGGGCTGGCCCGGCGGTTGCGTCCCGCGGATGAGTTCGGTGCCCGCGACGGGGCGCACATCGACGGGGAACCCGCACTGCCCGGCGATCGCGGCCCGCAGCGCCTGCAGCAGTGCGGGATCCGAAATGCCCACGGCCAGTAGATAAGTCGGTGTCTGCCCGGCGAGCAGGCGGGCGACGACGGCACCGACGGCGTCCAGGCCGGACGCCGGCTGCGCATCGGCCAGGCCGACGGTCGGCTCGTGTTCGCAGGCGTCGATCCAGGTGTTCGATCCGGAGCGGCCGACCAGGGTCACGGTGGCGGACAGCGGATTCAGCTCCAGCACCGCGATCCGCTGATGCTGCGCGGTGCTCGCACCGAGCGATACCGCGCGCAGCGCCAGCGGCTCGACCGTCACGTCGGCGACCAGGCGGGACGCGGCCGCCTGTACCGCCGCGCGGCGCCGCCGTCCCCAGTCGGAGGGCGCCAGGACGGTGAGCCGCTCGCACGGGCCGGTCAGCCGCAGGTTGGTCAGCACCGCCCCGAACAGCACCGCGAAGGCGTCGGCGAGCGTCGGCAGGGTCGGGAAGGCGATCCGGTCGGCGTCGGCCAGCCGCACCACCGACACCGCCGGATACTGCGGCCGCAATGCTTCTCCCACAACGAAACTCGTGCCGTCGCTGGCGGGCACGATGGAGGGCGGGCCGTCCCAGTGCGTGGCCTCGCTGCGCGCCCACAGCCGAGTGTCGGTCAGGACCAGTTCGACAGTGGACATCAGGCCGTCGCCGCCCGGCCCTCGTGCCCGGCGCCCGATTCGACGACCGGCGGTGAACTCGCAGCGATCTTCACGCCCTCCCCTTCCGTGTAGGTCTCGCGGAATCCTACTGCAGGATGGTTGCGCGGCTGCCGCCGAACAGGACGGCCCGGTCAGTAGTTGTTCGCCAGCAGCGCGTACGCGGCGGCGGCCCGGTACTTGACGTCCTGCAGTTCGCTCGCGACGACCACCTGGACGTAGCGGTGGTACGGGACGTAACAGCGGTAGCGAGCCTCGCGCTGCGGGTCGCCGGTGCTGTTGAGCTGCATGCACTTCGCGCCCGGGATGCTGGTCGGCGCGGCCCGCGCATCGTACTGCGGGCCCGTGGCGGCGAGCAGCCCGGTGATCAGGCGCAGGCCCGCGCCGGAGTCACGCACCCGCAGCACCGAACTGGTCTCGGCGATCGCGACCGCGTCCAGGCCGGTGTCGTCGACCAGGCGCTGACGCGCGGCGGCGTCGGCGGCGATGTGGACGAACGCCGGGCCGCCGAACACCCCGAAACGGTCGGCATCCGGCCGCTGCTCCCGGTCGCGAACGACCGCCCGGGCCAGCATCCGGTCCGGGTCGATCGGCAGGTCGGCGAGCCGATCCCGTGGTGTCGCCCGGAACCCCTCCAGCGCCCGCACCTGGGCGTCGAGGGTCCGCTGCACCCAGGCGAGCAGGTCCGGCTCCTCGGGGCGCGGCCGCTCGATGAACAGCGAGATCACGAACTCGCGGTGCGCCAGGAAGGCGCCGATGGTGGCGACGCCGGGCCGGTAGTGGATGTGGGCGTCCGGGTACTGCGGCAGCGTGAGCTTGCGATTGAGGTCGGGTGCGACGCCGAAGTCGGCGTCCTCCAGCTCGCGCGCGGCCAGCGTGGCCGCCTGCGCATCCGGGAACCGCATCACGAAGTCGGTGATCGCGGTGGCCTCGGGACTCCGGGGCCGATCCGATCCGCCCGCCGCGTAGCCGACCAGCATCTCGCGGCGATCGAGAACCCGCTTGGATACGCCCGCGAGCAGCCGCTCGGTGGCCTGCGCGGTGTCCGACACCACCCGGCCGCCCGCACCGATCGTCAACGACGGATCGATGCGGACGGCGGGCACCACGGCCTGCGACATCCGCATGCCCTCCAGCAGCGCGCCCTTGTCGTCCACGCTCCGGGTATAGGTATGCCGGTCGGTCCGGTACGGGCCGACATCCAATGTCCGGACATCGATTTCGCCGGGCACGGGGTTGCCCGCCACTCCGCATCCGGTCAGCAGCCCCGCCAGCGCGATGGCCCCGGCAACGAGTGACGCATGTGTTCTGCGGCCCATGGATCAGCCCCCGTTCCTCCGCGTCGTCTCAAATTACCGGAACGATGGCCGGTCGGGGGCCCGGTGCGAACCGTTTGCCTTTAACCTTGTGCGTGTGGTGACGACCGCGCAGACCTACCCCGGAGGCCGATTCCGTTGATGGATCGGCAGGTCGAGGTTGTCGCGGGCAATCATGTGGTGGTCCGGATCGCGGGCGCGGTGGTGCTCGTCGCGCACCACGGCCCCGGACGCGTGCGCCCGGATTCGCCGGCCATGCTGGCGGCCGAGGCGCTGGCGCAGCTGGTGTCGGATGCGGCCGAACAGGCGCCCGGCGGGCCGGGACGGCTGGTGGCGCGGGAGGTGACGCGCTGGCTGATGCGCGACGCCGAGCAGATCAGCCCGGATCGGGCGATCGATCTGGGGATTCTGTCGCAGGCCGATACCGGCGGTGTGGCGATCTTCCTGCACGGCGGTGTGACGGCGGTGCTGGCGGGCGAGCACGGGGCGGAGCGGTACCGCGGCGTGGACGCGGCGTTCACCGTCGACCGGGTGGCCGAGCGGCCGGCGCGGGCGGCGGCGCTGTTCATCGACGACGACCTCGGGCGCCTCCCGGAGGTGCCGGAGCGGGGCATCGGATCGCTCGTGGAGGGGGTGGCGGCCGCCGACGGCGCGATCGTGTGGTTCGAGGGGGATCGGACGCGGGCGCGAAATCGGGTGCGGGACAACGGGGGAGCGCACCGGAAGTCCGATGCGTCCGCGACGCGGTCGGATATCGAGCTCGCATCGGGTGTACCGGAAGCCGCTGGGCAGGAACAGTTTTCGGAGCAGACGGTCGACCCGGATCCGCAGGGCGCGGACCCCCGCCTGGCCGAGACTCGGCTGAGCGGAGCATCCGCGGAAACTCCACCACCGGGAACGGATCCCGGCCACCGCGTTCCACCCACCACGCAAACCCCCACGCACGCAGGCGATCCCGACGCGGGGTGGGAAGTGCCGCCGGGCGCCGAATACCCGCCGCGCACAGCGCAAACGCCGCCCGGAACTGGTCCCGAGTCACCGGAATGGGGAGCGTCGCCGGGTGCCGATTACCCGCCGCGTGCAGCCCCGTCCGGCACCGGTCCCGGGATACCCGGCGCCGCTCGGGGGACCAATCCCGCGCCGGTGCCCGATCCGGAGCTGGAACGCCGCCTGGAGGCGACGGCGCGCGCCACCTCGATCACGGTCAAGGTGGTCGGATTCAAGTGTGCGCGTGCGCATCCCAGTGATCCGCGCTCGGCGTTCTGCACCGTGTGCGGGATGCCGGTGGACCAGACGCAGCAGCCGACGGAGGTGGTGCGGCCGCCGCTGGGCACGTTGGTACTCGATGACGGCATGACCTATCTGCTGGCGGCCGATGCGGTGATCGGCCGCGACCCGGAGAACTCCGAGGCCGCCCGGCGCGGCCTGGTGCCGTTGAAGATCGAGGACACCTCCGGTGGAATGTCTCGCGCCCACGCCGAGATCCATCTGGTGAACTGGGATGTCACCGTGGTCGATCGCGGCTCCACCAACGGCACCCACGCCCGCCCACCCGGCTACCGCGACTGGATCCGCCTACAGCCCCACCAGCCCATGCCCCTGGTCCACGGCGCCGAAATAATGCTCGGCAACCGCATCCTCCGCCTGGAGCCCGCAGCCCCACCGCCATTCGGCTGACCGTCCCCGGGGGCTGCGGGCAATGAAGTGCCTGGCCGACCGTCCCGGGTCTTGCGTTTGATGGCCTGGTACCGCAGTTGTGGTCCGTTCTGCTGTCCCCGACTGCTCCGCCATCTTTCCCGGCATGCTTTTGGCCGGGATCCGCTCGGCCGAGCCGAGTGCGCCGGAATGACGGCGGGTGTGGTACTAGCGGCCCGTGAACTTGGGGGTGCGGTGGTCGAGGAGGGCGGAGACTGCTTCGTGGTGGTCGTCGGTTTGGTGGGCGAGGGCCTGGAGGGCGGCGGATAGTTCGAGGAGGCTGTCCAGGCTTTGCCATTGGCCTTCGCGCAGGAGCTTTTTCGTCATGCGCAGGACCTGGGGCGGGTTGGCGGCGACGCGGTCGGCGAGGGCGCGGGCGGCGGCGAGCAGTTCGTCCGGCTCGACGACCGCGGAGATCAGGCCCCACGCCAGCGCCGTCGCCGCATCGATGGCCTCGCCGGTGAACGCCATCTCGCTGGCCCGGGCCATGCCGACCGCGCGCGGCAGCAGCCAGGCGCCGCCGTCGCCGGGGATGATGCCGACCTTGGCGAAGCTCTCGGCGAAGGTCGCCGTGCTCGACGCGATGCGCATATCGCACATCAGCGCCAGGTCGCAGCCGGCGCCGATGGCGGGCCCGTTGACCGCGGCGATGGTCGGAATCTCGCAGTGGTACAGGGCCTTCGGGATTCGCTGGATGCCGTGCCGGTATCCCTGTCGCAGTTCGGCCGGGGAGCCGCCGAACATCCCGGTGCGGTCGCGCATGTGCTTGACGTTCCCGCCGGAGGAGAAGGCGGTCCCGGCGCCGGTCAGAATCGCCACTCGCAGGTGCGGATCCGCGTTCGCGGCGGCGACGGCGGCCTCCAGCGCGTCGATGGTCTCGGCATCGGAGATCGGGTTGCGGGCCTGGGGATTGTTGAGGGTCCAGACGACGATGTCGCCGATGCGCTCGGTCAGGACAGGCTGCGGCTCACTCACGATTGCCTCTCTTCGGGTGCGATGACGATCCGGACATCCACCGGAACTATGCCCGCTCCCGACGCGACGACGGGATTCAGGTCCAGCTCCGCGATCTCCGGATGGACGGCGACCAGATCACCGATGCGGACGAGGAAACGCGCGAGCGCGTCGCGATCGACCGCGGGCAGATGGCGGTACCCGTCGAGCAGTCGCGAGGCGATCGTCTCCCGGATCATCTCGTGCGCCTCGAGCTCGGTGAACGGCGCGGCCCGGAAGGTGACATCCGCCAGCGCCTCCACCAGCACCCCGCCGCTGCCGAAGGCCACGACGGGCCCGAATATCGGATCCCGGGTGGCGCCGACGAGCAACTCCACCCCGCGCGGCGCCATCGGCGTGACGATCATGCCGTCGATGTGCGCCTCCGGCACGGCCCGCCGGACGTCGCCGATGATCGCGCGGGCCTGGTCGGCGGCGTTCTCCGCGACGACATCGAGCCGCACCCCGCCCGCCTCGGACTTGTGAACCACCTGCGGCGACACGACTTTCACCGCGCACGGACCACCGAACTCGGCGACGGCGCTCGCCACGTCCTCCGCCGTCGACGCCAAAGCCCAAGGGCCGACCGCGATCCCGTGGTCCGCGAGCAGCGCGCGCCCCGTGGGCTCGTCGAGCACACCCGCCCGCGGCGTCACCGGCGCCGCGGGGGCGGGGAGGGTGAGGGGCGAGCGCTGCCCGGAGGTTTCCAGCCGCAGCCTGCGCCGATCCAGCGCGGCAACGATGCGCACCGCGTGATCGATGGAGGCGAGCACCGGGACACCCGACGTCCGGAGCGTGTCGTGATTGGCGATCGGCGCACCGGCGTAGCAGCTCTGCACCACCAGCGGCGTGCCGTGCTCCGCCCGGATATCGAGAATCCTTCGCACGGTGTAGTTCTCGATCTCCTCGAGCGCCGCGCCGAAGCGGCGGTGATATCCGCCGAACAGGCCGACGACGAGCACCAGTCCCACCGCGGGATCGGCGGTGAGAATCTCGATCGCCGCGGCGAAGACGGCCGGATCGGAATCGGTCGCCCCGGCGACGTCGACCGGATCGACCACCGACGCCGCCGGTCCGAGCAACGCGCGCAGGGCCGCCCGGGTCCGCTCGCTCAGGTCGGCGAGCTCGATGCCGCGGGCGGTGAGCGCGTCCACCGCCAGCGTCGCGTGCCCGCCGCCGTCGCTGAGCACGGCCACCCGGCGTCCCGGCAGCACCGGCCCGGTGGTCGCCAAGGCCCCCGCGACGACGGCCAGTTCGTCGGAGCGCTGCACGAGTTCCACGCCCGCCTGCGCCAGCACGGCGGTGGCCACCGCATCCGAACCGGCGACGGATCCGGTGTGCGACAACGCCGTTCGCTGTCCGGCGGCCGATCGCCCGCCGCGCAGCATCACGACCGGTGTTGCGGCGGTGGCCCGCGCGGCGGCGGTCAGGAACGCGCGCCCATCGACGATCCCCTCCGAATGCACCGCCACCGCACCACAGCTCGGCTGTGCGGCCAGCTCGGTCAGGCATTCGTCGTAGCGGACGTCGGCCTGGTTGCCGAGGCCGACGTAGGTGTGCAGACCCGGCCCGCGCACGGTGTCGATGTCGTTGACCAGCGACAGCAGCATGTTGCCGCTCTGCGTGACGACGCTGACCGGGCCGCTCGGAATGCCTTGCAGACCCACCAGATTGGCGCCCGCCGACACGTTCGCGAGCCCGGAGGTATTCGGCCCGATCACCCGCACCCCGCTCTCGGCGATCGCGGCGGCGAGTTCGGCCTCGAGCGGCTCGCCCGCCGCGCCGATCTCCCGGAACCCGTTGGCCAGCACCACCGCACCGGCGATCCCGGCGGCACCGCACTCCCGCAGGACCCGGGGGACGGCGGCGCCCGGCACGGCGACGAGCGCCACGTCGACCCCCGGCGGTAGTCGATCGATGCTCGAAACGACCTCCAGCCCAAGGATTTCGGCGGCGTTCGGATTGACCGGATACACCGGGTACCCGTAGCCGGACTCCTGCAGCGCCCGGATCGCCTGGTGGCCGCGCTTGGCCGGATCGGTGGAGGCGCCGACGATGGCGATCGACCGGGGGTCGAGCAGTCGCTGCAGCGCGGTGCGCTCGGTCGCGGCGAGCGTGGTGGAATGTGTCATGGGCACCGCTCACCGCCCCCGGAAGACCGGATCGCGGCGTTCGGAGAAGGCCGCGACACCCTCGGCCCAGTCCTCGGTCTCCATCAGCGCCAGCAGGTCCCATGTTTCGGATTCCAGCGCCACGTTGAGGGGGTCGTCGCGGCGCAGCGCGGCCTTCATCCGGGCCAGTGCCAGCGGCGCCTTGTGCGCGAGCGAATCGGCCAGTGCCGCAGCCCGATCACCGAGCTCACCCGCGCTGACGGCCGAGTGCGCGAGACCCCAGTCGCGGGCCTGCACGCCGGTGAAGCGCTCGCCGAGGATGAACAGGTCCGTCGCCCGCCGCAGCCCGACCAGCCGCGGCAGCCGATGGGTGACCCCGCCGCCGACGAAGGTGCCGATACTCACCTCCGGGAACCCCATGCGCGCGTCCTCGGCGATCACGAGGAAGTCCGCGCTGACCGCCAGCTCCGCACCGGCACCGAGCGCGTACCCGTTGACCGCCGCCACCACCGGCGTGGCCATGGTCTGAATCTGCCGGCATGCCTGCTGGCCGAGCCGTGCGTACTCCTGCCGGTCGGCGCGGCTGCGGGTCCCGGCGGCATGGGCCTTCAGGTCGGCGCCGACGCAGAACGCGCGTCCGGCGCCGGTCAGGACCACACAGCGCACCTGCGGGTCCTCGTCGGCGGCGACCAGCTCGTCGATCAGGGTGCGGTAGAGCTGCTCGCTGACGGCGTTGAGCCGGTCGGGCCGGTTCAACGTCAGCTCCGCGACCCGTCCGCGACGGGTCACCAGCACGGTCGGTGTGTCGGTGGCTGCGGTCATCGTGGTGTATCTCCTCTCGGATGGTGGTCAGCGCGCGGCGCCGACCGCCGGGGTGGGGGTCAGTGGCATGTCCGCGCCGGGAGCGGATCTGGAGCGTCGGCCGCGCCCCTGACGGGAGGTGAGCAGGCGCGCGAGCAGTGAGATCGCGAAGTTGGTGGCGATGTACATCACCGCGACCCCGACGTACAGCGGCATGGAGTACTGGCTCCCGTAGTACTCGACCAGCGACCGGCCCTGCCGCAGCAGTTCGGCGTAGCCGACGATGAAGCCCAGCGAGGTGTCCTTCAACAGGATCACCATCTGGCTGACCAGGACCGGCAGCATGTTCGGAATCGCCTGCGGCAGCAGGATTCTGCCCAGCAGGACGCCGCGACCGAGTCCCATCGCCTCGGCGGCCTCGGTCTGTCCCTTGTCGATGGCCAGGATGCCGCCGCGGAAGATCTCGCACAGCACCGAGGAGTTGTAGGCGACCAGGGCCAGTACCACGATCTGCAGCAGGCTCAGATCCAGTCCGAGGCTGGGCAATCCGAGCGCCGCGAACAGCATGAGCAGCAGCAGCGGCACCCCGCGGAACCCCTCGACCACGGCCCCGGTGGCCAGGCGGACGGTCCGGTATGTCGACAGCCGTCCGATCGCGAGGACGAGCCCGACCACCAGTGCGATGACCATCGCGAGACCGGCGGCCTTGACGGTGGCCACGTACCCCTGCCACAACACCTGGGGCACACCGGTTTCCGGGTCGAACAGGATGGCCCACCGCTTGTGGTCGAGCTGACCGTGCGAGCCGAGCCGCAGCAGCACGGCGACCACGAGAATCGCGCAGACGACCCCGGCCGCGATCCCGATCCGGCGCGATCGGCGGATCTCGTCGGGGCCGAGCTCGTCGTAGAGGAAGGAGGTGTTCATCGCGCGACCGCCAATCGGTGCTCGAGTCGGCGGAATCCGACGGCGGATCCCAGGGTGATGACGAGGTAGGCGACCGCGATCCACAGCAGCGCCTGCACGACGGCGGCGGGTTCGAGGAAGTTGATCCGCTGGCCCGACGCGGTCAGTTCCAGCACGCCGAATCCGGCGGCGATGGAGGTGTTCTTGACCAGTGCGATCCACACGTTGGCCAGCGGCGGCACCACCGCGCGCAGGGCCTGCGGGACGATGATGAACCGCATGTTCTCCAGGAACGAAAGCCCCAGTGCCCGTGCGGCTTCGGCCTGCCCCCGCCCGACGGTGTTGACCCCCGCGCGCACGGCCTCACTGACGAAGGCGGCGGTGTAGCAGCCGAGGGCGACGATCGCCGACACCACGTAGCTGGGAATGGCCAGCCCGAGCTGGGGGAGCACGAAGACGATCAGGAAGAACACGACCGTCAGCGGGGTGTTGCGGACGATCTCGACATAGATCGCCCCGGCGCGCTGCAGAAACGGTATCGGTGACATCCGCGCGACGCCGACGAGCAGACCGAGGACCGCGGCGAGCGCGCCGCCGCCGACGCTCAGCAGCAGGGTGGTCCCGAAGGCCTTCGTCAACAGCGCGGCATTATCGGTGATTACATGCATGATGCTGCCCCTCAATAGCTTTCGACGTCCGGCGGCACCCGTGCCGCGCCCAGGGTTCGGCCCGCCGTGCGGTCCCCGGCCGTCGTCCAGGCGCCGTCGGTGAAAGCGGAGCGCACCGCGGCGTCGATGAATCGCACGAGAACCA
>NZ_JARWQD010000357.1 GCF_029869545.1 Nocardia wallacei
GCCATCGGAGAGCCGGTAGCCGCAGGTGTGCCCGGCACGCCAGCGGGTAGCGCTGGACTATGGACCATTCCCGAGCCCCGCTGGTCGATGCCCTCGCCGACTATCACCGCCTGGGCAGATACGGATTCACCCCGCCCCTCACGGCGCAACAGAAATGCAACACAGGCACAACATGCCGAGGGGCGGCGGGGGATTCCGGCGGGGCCCGCGACCCGGCGGTCGCGAACAGTTCCGCCGTCACCCGCGCGGCGGGCACGGTCCGCACGGCTTCGGCCCCGGATTCGGCCCGTTCGGACCGGACTTCGGTCCCGGATTCGGCGGCCCCGGCGGCCCCTTCGGCCGCGGTCGCGGCCGCGGCGGCCGGGGGCGGCGCGGCGATGTCCGCGCGGCGATCCTGCTGCTCCTGCAGGAGCGGCCGATGCACGGCTACGAGCTGATCCAGCAGATCCGCGAGCGCAGCGAGGACGTCTGGCGCCCCAGCCCGGGGTCGATCTACCCGGCGCTGTCGCAGCTCGAGGACGAGGGGCTGGTGCTCATCGAGAAGGTCGCCGGTCGCAAGACCGCCAAGCTGACCGAGGCCGGTACCGAGTACGTGGCGTCGCATCGCGACGAACTCGGCGATCCCTGGCAGGAGGTCCGCGACGGCGTCGGCGACCAGGCGCTGGATCTGCGCGAGCTGGTCGGACAGCTGATGGGTGCCGTCGCGCAGGTGGCGCGGGCCGGGACGCCGGAGCAGGCGGCCAAGGCGGCCGAGGTGCTCACCGAGTCGCGGCGCTCGCTCTACCGGATTCTCGCCGACGACGAGAGCCCCGAGAAGTAGCGGCGGCGAAAGACCGTGTCAGCACGGATATTCCCGGCCGAATCGGGGAATGATTCGTGGCATGGGACAACGGAGAGGTCGACGACCTCGGGAGGTATCACAACGGCGATACGCCGCGGTGACGGGCGCCCTGGTGGGCGCGCTGGTGCTGGGCGGCGGGACCGTGATGGGTGCGGCAGCCGCCGACCCGGTCCTCCCGCCCGGATACCGGCCACCGGCGATACCCACCGAGTCGGCCCCGCCGCAGGACGAGCACCTGTCCGCGTCCTGGTATCTGAAGGCCCATCCGGCGGCAACTCCGGAGGGCACCAACGACTTCGGGTGCAGGCCCAGTGCCCGGCATCCGCGCCCCGTCGTGCTGGCGCACGGCACCGACGCATCGGCCTACTCGGACTGGTCGGCCATCGGCCCGGCCCTGGTGCGCGCGGGTTTCTGCGTCTTCGCCCTGAACTACGGCGGTAAACCGGACGCCGTGCGCAGCTTCGGCACCGAGGACATCTGGCTGTCGGCGCGCCAGATCGGCGACTTCGTCGACCGGGTGCTGGCGGCGACCGGCGCGGCCCGCGTCGATCTCGTCGGATTCTCGCAGGGCGCCAACGTGACTCGATACTTCGTCAACAAGCTCGGCGGCGCCGATCGGGTGCAGCAGTGGGTGGGTCTGGCCTCGCCCAGTTACGGCGGGGTCATGTACGGCCTGGTGCCGCTGGCCGATTCGATTCCGGGACTGTGGTGGGTGTTCGAGAAGGTCACCTCGCCCGCGGCGGTGCAGCAGGCCGCCGGATCGCCGTTCATCCGCGAACTCAATGCGGGCGGCGACACCGTGCCCGGCGTGCGCTACACCACGATCGGGAGCCGCGTCGACGAGATGATCCAGCCGTTCGCCAATATCGCGCTGCGCGGTCCCGGCGCGGAGAACATCGTGCTGCAGGACGTGTGCCCGATCGATTTCACCGGGCACTTCCACCTGGTGTACGACCCGCTCGTGCGGCAGTTGCTGCTCAATGTCCTCGACCCCGCGCACGCGGTCGCCCCGGACTGCCGGTTCGTGCCGCTGGGGACCGGAATTCCCGAGGTGATCATCGGCGCGCACACCTGATCCGGACGACCCGGGCGGATCCGCGCCGCGGGCTCCGTAAAATGAGGCGACCGTACCTTCTCGCCCGGGAGTTGCTCGTGACCATCCAGCCCGTTCGCCTGTTCGGCGACCCCGTTCTGCGCGCCCGCGCCGACGAGGTCACCACCTTCGACAGGGAACTGCGCCAGCTGGTGACCGACCTGACCGACACCATGCGCGGCAGCGGCGGTGTCGGGATGGCGGGGCCGCAGATCGGGGTCGGCCTGCGCGTGTTCGTCTACGACACGAACTCCGCCGGGAGCGATCGGCCCGGCACCCGGCGGGCCGGGCACCTGGTGAACCCGAGCTACGAGGTGGTGGGCCAGGAGGAGCAGACCGGCACCGAGGGCTGCCTGTCGATCCCGGGGCTGCGCTACGACGTCACGCGCGCGCTGCGGGTGCTGGCGCGCGGCGTCGACATCGACGGCGCCCCGGTGGAATTCGAGGCCGAGGGCCTGCTGGCGCGCTGTGTCCAGCACGAGACCGACCATCTCGACGGCGTGCTGTACCTGGACCGGCTGGACGCGGCGACCCGCAAGGAGGCGATGCGCGCGGTGCGCGAATCGGAGTGGTTCACCGCCGGGAAGACGGTGATGTCGGCCGCGGAAGTGGCCACCGCGCGGTCCGCGCCGGCGGGACGGATCCGCTGATGCGCCTGGTCTTCGCCGGGACGCCCGGGCCCGCGGTGCCGTCGCTGCGCCGGCTCGTCGAATCCCCGCAGCACGAGGTGGTAGCGGTGGTGACCCGGCCGGACGCCGTCGCCGGGCGCGGACGCAAGGTGACCCGCTCGCCGATCGCGCTGCTGGCCGAGGAGCACGGCATCGAGGTGCTGACTCCCCGCAAGGCGTCGGAGCCCGAGTTCGTCGAACGGCTCACGGCCTTGGCGCCCGACTGCTGCCCGGTGGTGGCCTACGGTGCGCTGCTGCCGCGGCGGGTGCTCGACATCCCGCGGCACGGCTGGGTGAACCTGCACTTCTCGCTGCTGCCCGCGTGGCGTGGCGCGGCGCCGGTGCAGGCGGCGATCCTGTCCGGTGACGAGATCACCGGCGCCGCGACCTTCCGCATCGAGGAGGGCCTCGACACCGGGCCGGTGTTCGGTGTCGTCACCGAGAAGATCGCGGTCACCGATACCGCGGGCACGCTGCTGGGCAGGCTCGCGGAATCCGGTGCGCGACTGCTGGAATCGACGCTCGACGGCATCGAGGACGGCACCGTGCAGGCCGTTCCGCAGGCCGCCGAGGGCGTGTCCTACGCGCCGAAGGTCGATGCGGAGGTGGGGCACGTCCGGTGGGATCAACCGGCGCTGGCGATCGGCCGCCGCATCCGGGCGGTCACGCCCGCCCCCGGCGCCTGGACCGAGGTGGACGGGAAGCGCCTCAAACTGGGCCCGGTCGAGCTGGTCGAGGAGTCTCTGCCGCCGCGCGCGATCGAGGTCCGCAAGACCGGCGTCTACGTCGGCACCGCCACCACGGCCGTCCGCCTCGGCCAGGTACAACCGCAGGGCAAACGCATGATGTCCGCCCTCGACTGGGCCCGCGGAGCACGCCTGGAGCCCGGCGCGGTGGTCGCGTGAGCAAGCCGGAACGTGGTGCGGGGCAACCGAATTCGAGGAGTCGCCGCGACGCTCCGACAGGGCGTGCGGGCGCCGGATCCCCCCAATCCTCCGGCGGCGGCGCGGCGAAGGGGCGATCGAAAAGCCGTGGTGCGGGGTCAGGTTCCGGTGGGGCTGGCTTCGGGGGCGGGAAGCGTCCGGGGAACGCTCGCGATGAGCGGGGCGGGAGAGAGGGCCGCCCGGCTCGCAACGAGCGGGACCGGGGAGGTGAGCGCGCGACTCGGGCCGAGCGCGGGGGTCGCGGGGGCGGGCGGAACGCCGCGGTGGATGCGCCGCGCGAGGTGGCGCGCGATGTGCTGCGTGCGGTGCGGGAGCGGGATGCCTACGCGAATCTCGTGCTGCCCGCGCTGCTTCGGGAACGTCGGCTGTCGGGACGGGATGCGGCATTCGCCACCGAACTGGCGTACGGGGCGTGCCGGTCGCTCGGGTTGCTGGATGCGGTGATCGCGGACTGTGCGGGCCGGGCGGTCGGCGATATCGACGGGCCGCTGCTGGACGTGCTCCGGCTCGGCGTGTACCAGATCCTGCGGACCCGCGTCGGGGCGCACGCGGCCGTGGACACCTCGGTGGATCTGGTGCGCTCCGAATTCGGCAGCGGCAAGGCGGGATTCGTCAATGCCGTGCTGCGCCGCGCGGGGGAGCGCGCCGCGCCGGAGTGGGTGGACCGGCTCGCACCGCGAGATCCCCTGGGCCGCGTGGCCTTCGAGTACGCGCATCCGGTGTGGATCGCCCAGGCGTTCGCGGACGCGCTGGGCGCCCACGCCGACGAGCTGCGCGACCTGCTGGCCGCCGACGACGAACGCCCGGCCGTCCACCTGGTGGCGCGGCCCGGGGATATCACCGCCGAGGAGCTGGCCCTGGTCACCGGCGGCGAGGAGGGGCGCTGGTCGCCGTACGCGGTGTATCTCGACGGCGGCGATCCGGGCAAGCTGGAACCGGTGCGCGAGGGCATGGCCGCGGTCCAGGACGAGGGCAGCCAGCTGGTCGCGTTGTCGCTGGTCCGCGCCCCGCTGCTCGGCCCCGACACCGGCCGCTGGCTCGACCTGTGCGCCGGTCCCGGCGGCAAGGCCGCGCTGCTCGGCGCCCTCGCCGCCATCGACGGCTGTCACGTCGACGCGATCGAACCCGCCGAACACCGCGCCGACCTGGTGCGCAAGGCGACCGCCGGGCTTCCGGTGCGGGTGCGCGTGGTCGACGGCCGCGACAGCGGACTGGAACCCGGCTACGACCGCATCCTGGTCGACGCGCCCTGCACCGGCCTGGGCGCGCTGCGCCGCCGCCCGGAGGCGCGCTGGCGCCGGACCCCCGCCGATGTGCGCGAACTCACGCTGCTGCAGCGTGAATTGCTCACCGCCGCATGGGATCTGCTGCGGCCCGGGGGCGTGGTCGTATACTCGACCTGTTCTCCGCACCTGCCCGAGACCGTCGCCGTGGTCGCCGATCTGGTGCGCCGGACGGGCGCCGAACAGCTCGATACCCGCGAGCTGCTGCCCGGCGTCACCGCGCTGGGCGACGGACCGTCCGCACAGCTGTGGCCGCACCGGCACGGCACCGACGCCATGTTCACGGCCGCGCTGCGCAAACCCGCCTAGTTCGCGATCCGGACCGGGTGCTCCGTCGTTGTTCCGGTATGGACGAGGCACGCCCGAATCCGGACCTGGAAGAATGGTCCGGGCAAATCGGCCGCATACGGGCCGGAGGGCGTCCTGCCCGGCGGAGTGTGGGACGGCGTAAGCATGATGTTTGCGAATCGGTAACCCTGGCGTGAGACAAACAGCGCACGAGCGGGCCGATCGGAAAGGTGGACGGGACGTGACGCTCCAGCCGGAGGTCTCGGAGATCGCAGCGGACTCCGTGGCGATCCCAGCACTGTCGCCGCTGCTGCGGTCCATTTTCGCCGCTCCGCCGCGCACGCTGGTGGACATTCTGGCCGAGACGGCACGCGACCACCCCGACGCACCGGCGCTCGACGACGGCGGCGACCCGCTGAGCTATGCCGAACTGCTCGCCGAGGTCGACGACACCGCGGACCGGCTGCGCGAGGCGGGTGTGCGGCCCGGCGACCGAGTGGGCGTGCGCATCCCGTCCGGGACCGGCGAGCTGTACGTCACCATTCTGGCCGTGCTGCAGGCGGGCGCCGCCTACGTGCCGGTCGATGCCGACGATCCGGACGAGCGGGCGCGGCTGGTCTTCGGCGAGGCGGGGGTCAGCGCCGTCGTCACCGCCGCCGGGGTCGTGCCGCACACGACCGGACCGGACCCGGACCGGCCGGGGGCCGCCGCACCGCCGGGACCGGACGACGACGCGTGGATCATCTTCACCTCCGGATCCACGGGCACGCCGAAGGGTGTCGCGGTGACCCACCGCAACGCCGCCGCCTTCATCGATGCCGAGGCCCGGCTGTTTCTGCGGGACGCGCCGATCGGCCCGGGGGACCGCGTGCTGGCCGGGCTGTCGGTCGCCTTCGACGCCTCGTGCGAGGAGATGTGGCTGGCGTGGCGGCACGGCGCCTGCCTGGTCCCGGCGCCGCGGGCGCTGGTGCGCAGCGGCGTGGATCTGGGGCCCTGGCTGGTGCGGCGCGGAATCACCGTCGTCTCGACGGTCCCGACCCTGGCCGCGATGTGGCCCGCCGAGGCGCTGGACGCGGTGCGGCTGCTGATCTTCGGCGGCGAGGCCGTCCCGCCCGAACTCGCCGAGCGGCTGGCCGGGATGGGCCGGCGCGAGGTGTGGAACACCTACGGCCCCACCGAGGCCACCGTCGTCGCCTGCGCCGCCCGGCTGACCGGCGAATCGCCGGTGCGGATCGGGCTGCCGCTGGACGGCTGGGATCTGGCGGTCGTCGACGCCGAGGGAAATCCGGTGGGGGAGGGCGAATCCGGGGAACTGGTGATCGGCGGCGTCGGCCTGGCCCGCTACCTCGACCCGGCCAAGGACGCCGAGAAGTACGCGCCCATGCCGAGATTGGGCTGGGAGCGGGCCTATCGCAGCGGCGATCTGGTCCGCAACGACAGCGCGGGCCTGGTCTTCCTGGGCCGCGCCGACGATCAGGTGAAGATCGGCGGCCGCCGCATCGAACTGGGCGAGCTGGATACCGCGCTGCAGCACCTGCCGGGCGTGACCGCCGCCGTGGCCGCCGTGCGAACCACCAAGGCGGGCAACCGAATCCTGGTCGGCTACCTCGCCACCGCCGATCCCGGCTTCGATGTCGGGCACGCCCGCAAACTGCTCGCCGGGCAACTGCCCGCCCCGCTCGTGCCGCGGCTGGCCGTGCTCGGCGAATTACCCACGCGGACATCGGGAAAGGTCGATCGCGACGCGCTGCCGTGGCCGCTGCCCGGCCCCGCGGCCGATCCGGAGCCCGGCGCCGGGCTCACGGGGACGGCGCAATGGATTGCCGGACTGTGGAATTCGATCCTCGGCGCCGAGGTCACGGGGCGGGGCGCGGACTTCTTCGACCTCGGCGGCGGTTCCCTCGCCGCGGCACAGCTGGTGACCGCACTGCGCGAACGGTTCCCGCAGATCACCGTCGCCGACCTCTACGACCACCCGCGCCTGGGCGCCCTCGCGGATCTGCTGGATGCCGCCGCGCCGGTCGCCGCCGTCGAAACGCGTACGGTCACCCCGACCCCGCGGCGCGCGCAGTGGGCGCAGCTGCTGGCCCTGGTCCCGCTCACCACGCTGACCGGCCTGCAGTGGCTGACCTGGCTCGCAATCGTCACCAATATCGCGAGCTGGTCCGGTGCCATCCCGTGGATGCCCGGGCTGTCGTGGTGGTGGGCGCTGCTCGGATTCGTGCTGTTCATCTCGCCGCCGGGCCGGATGGCGATCTGCGTCGCCGGGGCGCGGCTGCTGCTGCGCGGCGTCGGGCCCGGCGTCTATCCGCGCGGCGGCTCAGTCCACCTGCGGCTGTGGGCCGCGGTGCGCCTGTCGGAGGCCAGCGGCGCCGAGAACCTGTCGGGCGCACCGTGGATGGTGCCGTTCGCGCGGGCGCTGGGCGCCAAGGTCGGCAGGGGCGTGGACCTGCACACGCTGCCGCCGGTGACGGGACTGCTGGAACTCGGCGACGGCTGCAGCGTCGAACCCGAGGTGGATCTGGCCGGATACTGGATCGACGGGGACCGGGTCCACATCGGCGCCATGCGGATCGGCGCGGGCGCGGTCGTGGGTTCGCGGTCGACGCTGCTGCCCGGCGCGGTGATCGGCAAGAACGCCGTTGTCGCACCGGGTTCCGCGGTCTTCGGCAAGGTGAAGGCGGGACAGGAGTGGGCCGGTTCGCCCGCGGCCAAGGTGGGCAAGGCCGACCATCCCTGGCCGTCCAGCACGCCGCCGCGCGCCGTGCACTGGGTCGCCGTCTTCGGGCTGACCTCGATGGTGCTGGCGGCGATGCCGATCCTCGCCCTCGCCGCGGGCGGCGCGTTGATCGCGTGGTGGATTCGCGACGACCGGACCCTGCCGGGCGCGCTCGGCGACGCCTTCGCGATCCTGCCGGTCGCCACGCTGCTGAGCCTGGCGGTCTTCGCGGCCGCGACCGTGGTGTCGGTCCGGCTGCTCAGCATCGGGCTGACCGAGGGCTATCACCCGGTGCGCAGCCGCGTCGGCTGGCAGGCGTGGTCGACCGAACGCCTGATGGATTCCGCGCGCACCTTCCTGTTCCCGCTCTACGCCAGCCTGCTGACGCCGCTGTGGCTGCGGCTGCTCGGCGCCTCCATCGGCAAGGGCGTCGAGGCGTCGACGGTGCTGCTGCTGCCGAAGTTCACCACGGTCGCCGACGGCGCGTTCTTGGCCGACGACACGATGGTCGCCAGCTACGAACTCGGCGGCGGCTGGCTGCACATCGGCGGCGCGAAGGTCGGCAAGCGAGCATTCCTCGGCAATTCCGGTATGACCGCGCCCGGCCGCCGGGTACCGAAGAATGGTCTGGTGGCGGTGTTGTCGGCGGCACCGGAGAAGGCGAAGGCGGGCTCGTCGTGGCTGGGCAGCCCGCCGGTCCGGTTGCGCCGCACGGCCGGTGACTCCGACACCGCGCGGACCTTCGACCCGCCGCTGCGGCTGAAGGTCGCCCGCGGTCTGGTCGAGACCTGCCGCCTGCTCCCCGTGATGGTGACCTTCGGCATCGGGCTCGGCGTGCTGTTCGCGCTCGCCGCGCTGGCGCAGGGGCCCGGATACTGGTTCGCCGCATTGCTTTCGGGCGTGGTGCTGCTCGGCGCGGGCCTGCTGGCCGGGGGGTGCGCGGTGGCGGCGAAGTGGCTCGTGGTCGGGCGCATCGAGAAGGTCGAACATCCGCTGTGGAGTTCGTTCGTGTGGCGCAACGAGGTCTCCGACGCCTTCGTGGAAACCGTTGCGGCGCCGTGGTTCGCGCGCGCGGCCACCGGCACCGCGGTGATGAATCTGTGGCTGCGCGGGCTGGGCGCGCGGATCGGGCGCGGCGTGTGGTGCGAGTCGTACTGGCTGCCCGAGGCCGATCTGGTGACCCTCGGCGACGGGGCGACCGTCGAGCGCGGATGTGTTGTACAGACCCACCTGTTCCATGATCGGATCATGGCCATGGACACGGTGACCCTGGAGGCCGGGGCGACCCTCGGACCGCATTGCGTCGCACTCCCGGCGGCACGGATCGGCGCGGGCGCCACCGTCGGCCCGGCCTCGCTGGTGATGCGCGGCGATACCGTCCCGCCTTCCACCCGGTGGCAGGGCAACCCGATCGCGCCCTGGTCCGAGGGCTCATGATGGGGGACAAGTTCTACGAGGAGCCGATCGACGAGTACCTGCCGCAGAACGGCAATCGCGGATATCGGGTGTCGCGGTACGAGCTGGAGCTGGTTTACAAGGTGAACAGCAACCGGCTGACGGGGCGGGCATCGATCACCGCCGTGACGACCGCCGTGCGCCCTCGGTTCGCCCTCGACCTGTCCCAATCGCTCGGTGTCACCAAGGTTTTCGTCAACGGGTCGAAGGCCGCGAAGTATTCGCATCAGCGCGGCAAGCTCACCATTACACCGGCCCGCAAGATTCCGGCCGGTGGCGTGCTCGCCATCGTGGTCCAGTACGGCGGAACCCCGCGGCCGGTGCGCGGGCCGTGGGGCGAGGTGGGCTGGGAGGAACTGAGCGAGGGGGCACTGGTGGCCAGCCAGCCCAACGGCGCGGCCTCCTGGTTCCCGTGCGACGACCACCCGAGTTCCAAGGCCAGCTACCGGATCTCGATCACCGCCGATTCGCCGTACTACGCCGCCGCCAACGGCGTGCTGACACACAAGCAGACCAAGGCCAGCCAGACGACCTGGGTGTACGAGCAGTCCGAGCCCATGGCGAGCTATCTGGCGACCGTGCAGATCGGGCCGTACCGCAGGTACCGGATCGGATCGTCGCACGATGCGCCGGTGCCGATGCAGGCACTGCTCCCGGCGCGGCTGCGGACCGCGTTCGACCACGACTTCGCGCGGCAGCCGCAGATGATGACCGCGTTCCAGGATCGCTTCGGGCCCTACCCTTTCGAGGGCTACACGGTGGTGGTGACCGACGACGATCTGGAGATCCCGATCGAGGCGCAGGGGCTGTCGATCTTCGGTGCCAATCACTGCGACGGCCGCCGGGGCGCGGAGCGGTTGATCGCGCACGAACTCGCGCACCAGTGGTTCGGCAACAGTCTCACCGTGCGGCAGTGGCGCGATATCTGGCTGCACGAGGGATTCGCCTGCTACGCCGAATGGATCTGGTCCGAGGCATCGGGCGGCCCCACGGCCGACCAGATGGCCCGCGCCGCCCGCCACACCCTGTCCCGCAGCCCCCAGGACATCGTGGTCGGCGACCCGGGCCCGGCGGCGATGTTCGACGACCGGGTGTACAAGCGCGGCGCCCTCACGCTGCACTCCCTGCGCCTGGAACTCGGCGACGGCCGATTCTTCGGCCTGCTGCGCGAATGGACCGCCAGATACCGCCACTCCTCGGTCAGCACGGAGGAATTCGCCGACCTCGCAGGGCATTACAGCACCGCGTCCCTCCGCCCCCTATGGGACACCTGGCTCTACGACCCGGCCCTGCCGCAACTGCCGCCACAGCACGGTGCGGTCGGCTGATCCCGGCCAAAAGCACGCCGGGAATGAAGAGTGTGCGGCGCGCCGGGAATGAAGGTGTGCGGCGCGCCGGGAATGAAGGTGTGCGGCACGCCGGGAATGAAGGGTGTGCGGCGCGCCGGGAATGAAGGGTGTGCGGCGCGCCGGGAATGAAGGTGTGCGGCCGTCCATCCCTTGTTTCCGGCATGCTTTTGGCCGGAATCTGCTGTGGGGCGGGTCAGTCCGGGACGTTGCGGGCCAGTTCGTCGAGCCAGGCGGTGGCGACGGCGTCGCTGGGGGCACGCCAATCGCCGCGGGGGGACAGGGAACCGCCGGAGCCGACCTTCGGGGCGTTGGGGAGGGTGGAGCGCTTGAACTGGCTGGTCTGGATGTAGCGGCGGAGGAATTCGGCGAGCCAGTGCTTGATGGTGGGCAGGTCGTATTCGTGGCGGTCGGGTTCGGGGATCAGATCGGGCCAGCGCCCGCGGGTGCGGTCGGACCAGGCGTGGCGGGCCAGGTAGGCGATGCGGCTCGGGAGATAGCCGAAGCGCAGCAGGTAGTACAGGTGGAAGTCCTGCAGCTCGTAGGGGCCGACGGTGGCCTCCGAACTCTGCCCCGGCTGCGGCGAATCACCCTCCGCGGCACCGTTTTCCGCGGGGATCAGCTCCGGGGAGATCTCGGTGGCGAGGATCGAGGTCAGCACCTCGTCGGCGTCGGGGCCCAGCTCGCCGGTGTCGACCGCCCAGGCGATCAGGTACTTGATCAGCGTCTTCGGCACCGAGGCGTTCACGCTGTAGTGCGCCATGTGATCGCCGACGCCGAAGGTGCACCAGCCCAGCGCCAGTTCGCTGAGATCGCCGGTGCCGACGACGAGCGCGTGCCGCTGATTGGCCAGCCGGAACAGATGCGAGGTGCGCTCGCCCGCCTGAACGTTCTCGTAGGTGACGTCGTACCGCGGAACACCGTCGGCGGCAGGATGATTCAGGTCCCGTAGCATCTGCGTGGCCGACGGCCGGATGTCGATCTCGTGCGCCGATACCCCCAGCGCCCGCATCAGCCGATGCGCGTCCTGCCGCGTCCTGGATCCGGTGGCGAATCCGGGCATGGTGTAGGCCAGCACATTCGAGCGCGGCAGCCCGAGCCGGTCCATGGTCTTGGCGGCCACGATCAGCGCCGCCGTGGAATCCAGCCCGCCGGACACCCCGATGACCACCCGCTGCGATCCGGTCGCCGCCAGCCGCGTGCTCAGCCCCTCGACCTGGATGTGGTGCACCTCCGCGCAGCGTTCGTTGCGCACCGCGGGATCGGCCGGAACATAAGGGAAGCGCGGGATTTCGCGCCGCAGCGCGACCGCCGCCGACGGTATCGGCAGCTCGATCTCGAGGCGCCGCAGCCGGGCCAGCCGCTCCCGGTGATCGTGCACGTTGTCGGCGAAACTGGTCATCCGCAATCGGTCGGCCGCCAGCCGCAGCAGGTCTATGTCGGCGGTCACCAGCTGCGGGTGATCGGCGAAACGCTCTCCCTCGCCGAGCAACTCGCCGTTCTCGCACACCAGCGCCTGACCGTCCCAGGCCATATCGGTCGTCGACTCGCCGTGTCCCGCGGCCGAATACAGATACGCGGCGATGTAGCGCGCGGAATGCGAGGCACACAGCTGCCGCCGGAAGTCGGCCTTGCCGACGACGATATTGCTGGCGGACAGGTTGACCAGCACGGTCGCCCCGGCCAGCGCGGCGAAACCGCTGGGCGGCAGCGGAACCCAGCCGTCCTCGCAGATCTCCAGATGCAGGACGAAGCCGTCCAGATTCGAGGCGGCGAACAGCAGATCCGCACCGAACGGCACCCGCTGCCCGGCGATCGACACCCGGTCGTCGAGGTTCTCCCGCGCCGCCGCGAACTGCCGCTTCTCGTAGAACTCCCGGTAGTTCGGCAGGTAGCTCTTGGGCACCGCGCCCAGCACCCGGCCGCGGTCGATCACGATCCCGCAGTTGAACAACCGCCCCTGCGCCCGGATCGGCGCGCCGACCACCAGCACCGAGTCGATATCGGCGCTCTCCGCGACCACGTGCGCCAGCGCCGACTCGACGGCATGGTGCAGCGCGTCCTGATGGAAGAGATCGTCGGCGGTGTAGGACGACAGGCCCAATTCGGGAAAGACGGTCAGCACCGCGCCGTCGGCGGCGGCCCGCCGCGCGAGCAGCAGCGTCTGCTCGGCGTTGTAGGCCGGGTCGGCCACCCGCACCGGGGGCACGGCGACCGCGACCCGGGCGAATCCGTGCCGGTAGAGCGAATCGAACGGTAGTTGCGCCACGCCGTCCCCTGCCGTCAGGTGATCATGGTCGCCTCGCAATCTACGACATCCCCCGCCTCACTCCCGGGCGGACTGCTCCCGGAGGCGGGCAAGGGTTTTGGCGAGAATGCGCGAGACGTGCATCTGCGAGATTCCCATGCGCTGGGCGATCTGGGTCTGCGTCATGGACTCGAAGAACCGCATGGTGAGGATGCGGCGCTCGCGTTCGGGCAGCCCCGCCAGCAGGGGGCGGATCGCCACGTACTCCTCGACCCGGTCGAACTGCGACTCCTCCTCGCCGAGCGTATCCAGCAGCGACGCCTCGGTATCGCGGCCGACCGAGACGGCGTCGATCGAGCTGGGCTGATAGGCGTTGCCCGCGATGACCGCCTGCGTGACCTCGTCCGGATTGATCTCGAGCTCGGTGGCGATCTCCTTGACGGTGGGGGAGCGGCCCAGCGACTGCGAGAGCGTGTCGATGGCGGCGCCGATGCGCAGGTGAGTCTCCTTGACCCGGCGCGGAACTCGCATCGCCCAGGTGTTGTCGCGGAAGTAGCGCCGCACCTCGCCCATGATCGTGGGCACCGCGAAGGACAGGAAGTTCGAGCCGCGGGTGATGTCGAACCGGTCCACCGCGTGCACCAGCCCCACCCGGGCCACCTGTGTCAGATCGTCGAAAGGCTCACCGCGCCCGCTGAACTTGCGCGCGATGTGATCGGCCAGCGGGATACAGCGGCTGATCAGCTGGGTGCGTAACTCGGCGCGCCGATCGGAATCCTCGGCGGCCGCGGCCAGCTCCTCGAAAAGGGTTGTGACGTCGTCGTATCCGGAGACCGACTCGGCGACCTCGTCCACCTCGTCGGCGGCCTCACCGTCGGCGGTGTCCGCGTCCGCAGTATCGGTACCGGTGGGTTCGTCGGGGTCGGCGGCCGCGTGCTTTCCGGCATCCGTGGATGCGGTGCGTTCGGAGTCGGCGGCGTCGCCGGAGCCGAACACGGTGTCCTCGTCAGCCACTACGCCTTCCCCCGGACCCGCCGGAACTCCACGACGGTCGGATGTCCGGAGACCGCCTGGTCGAAAGGCTCCTGGGTGGTGGTCACCTCGTCGGTGAGCGTGCGCAGCACGTGCCAGCCGAAGCTGCGCTGATCGGGCAGCCCCGCCGTGGCGGCGATGCCGGTGACGCGCACCAGCAGATCGTCGTCGCCGACGGTGAACCGGCAGCGCAGCGTGCTGCCCGGGGCCGCGATCGCGATGAGGGTCGAGCACGCCTCGTCCACCGCCAACCGGATGTCGGCCACCTCGTCCAGGGTGAAATCGCTGAGCAGGACCAGCGTTTCGGCAAGCCCGCGCACGATCGGCAACTGTGACACGGTAGCGGCGACGCCGATTTCCACCGGGGTGCTGCGCAGTCCCTGCTCCGCCGAAATATTGATCACCCTCAGAAGGCTACCCAACCCCGCGGGGACTAATCGGATCTGTGCCTGCTTCGAGATGCCGGGGTGTCGCCGACCGCTACACTGCGCGCTGTGGCCACCTCCAACTCGCATTTCCATCGCCCGTCACCGATGATCGCGCCGTCCATCCTGTCCGCGGACTTCGCGAACCTCGCGCGGGAGGTGAAGGCCGTCGAGGGCGCCGACTGGCTGCACGTCGATGTGATGGACAACCACTTCGTGCCCAATCTGACCCTCGGCCTGCCGGTCGTGCAGAGCCTGCTGAAGACCACCGACATCCCGCTGGACTGCCACCTGATGATCGAGGATCCGGGCCGCTGGGCGCCGCCGTACGCGGAGGCGGGCGCCCACAACGTCACCTTCCACGCCGAGGCCACCGACGATCCGGTGGCGGTGGCCCGCGATATCCGCGCCGCGGGCGCCAAGGCGGGCCTGTCGGTGAAGCCGAACACCCCGATCGAGCCGTACCTCGAGATGCTGCGCCACTTCGACACGCTGCTGGTGATGAGCGTCGAGCCCGGATTCGGCGGCCAGTCGTTCATCGCGCACGTGCTGGACAAGGCGCGCACGGTGCGCCGCCTGGTCGACTCGGGCGAGCTGCGGCTGATCGTGGAGATCGACGGCGGTATCAATATGAACACCATCGAGCAGGCCGCCGAGGCCGGTGTCGACTGCTTCGTCGCGGGGTCCGCGGTCTACGGGACCGAGGACCCGGGCGCGACCGTGGAGAAGTTGCGCGACAAGGTGATCGCGGTCGAGGCGCCGTAACCTCGTTCCGGCGTGCTTTCGGCCGGAATCCTCAGCGGGCCGGTACTTTTCGCGTGCACACCGCTCGCGTCGCCTCGATGACGTCCTCGAGCGGAGGGACGGCCTCGGCGGTTTCCGGCGCCTGCACCCAGGTGCGGTACCCGGTGCGCTCGTCGTCGGCGGAGGGCAGCACCACCTGGCTGCCGGTGCACGCGACGGTGGCGTAGAGCCGGAACAGTTCGGCCGACACGGATTTGGTCATACTCCCCGCGCGGGCCGGGCCGGTGATGAAGGTCCAGCGCCGGGCGCGGGGGTGGTGGACGACGGGCCCGGCGAGATCTGTCTGCTCCAGCTGCCGCTGGACGCGCTCGCCGAGATCGGCGGGCATCGTGATCGCGCCGTAGCGTGTGCCTATTTCCAGCAGGATGTGTCGTGACGTGGGATCGATCGATGCCGGCAGGTGAAATTCGCGACGATATTGAACGCAGCGAGCTTCGAGTGTCGAATCGAGAAGCGTGGTCACGCCGCACCCCCATCTGTGGTGTTGTTGTCCAACCTGGATCCGACCCGTGAGGGCCTCTACCTTCCGTCGGTTTGACTGGTTCCTGCCTGCTCGCACGCGGTGCGCGAGGTGGAACGGTTCCGCGCTGAACTGCTCGCTCGGAAGTTGAACACTGGGAATCAACTGCATAACAATATTGCTTCCGATTTCCGTCGAACGCAAGCTTTGTGTGTAAGCGCGTCGCCGACCGGGTACAACTCCACGTTCGGCCGATGACGGATACCGAAATCTCGGCCGCGCTGCGGGAACGGTCGGCCGAGAAATCACCGGCCGCTCGATTTCATTGTTCAGATCAAGAAATACTCCGAAATTACAGGAATGTATTTCCGATTTCGGCGTCCGGGCAGGTCGGTCCGTCGGTTTGTCTCCCGATTCGCCGAGTCGAGGTCTCCTCTGCGGTCCAGGGCCCGCCGGTACCGGCCGGGTGCCGCCTACGACCCGGCGTCGTTAGGCTGGTGGCCACAGGCAGCATCGGGCGGGAATAGCGCCCACGGTCCGGGCTGTTGGCTCGAGCGGGCACCGGGTGACAGGAGAAGAGGGCATGTTCACAGGCATCGTCGAGGAGCTGGGCGAGATCGTCGCGGCCGAGCAGCTGGCCGATGCGGCCCGGCTGACGATCCGCGGCAAACTGGTGACCTCCGATGCCGGCCACGGCGATTCGATCGCGGTGAACGGTGTCTGCCTGACGGTCGTCGCGATCGTCGACGGCGACAGCTTCACCACCGACGTCATGGGGGAGACGCTGAACCGCTCCAGCCTGCGCGGTCTCGGCGTCGGCTCGCTGGTCAACCTCGAACGCGCGGCGGCGGTGAACAGCCGCCTCGGCGGGCACATCGTGCAGGGGCACGTGGACGGGACCGGCACCATCGTGTCCCGCGACCCGCAGGAGAACTGGGAGGTCGTGCGCGTCTCGCTGCCCGAGGAGCTGGCCCGCTACGTCGTGGAGAAGGGCTCGATCACCATCGACGGCATCTCGCTGACGGTCTCGGGACTCGGGCGCGACGAGACCGGCGACTGGCTCGAGGTGTCGCTGATCCCCACCACCCGCGAACTCACCACCCTCGGCACCGCGCCGGTCGGAACCGTCGTCAACCTCGAGGTCGACATCATCGCCAAGTACGTGGAGCGGCTGCAGCAGCGCGGCTAGGTGTGCCGCGGCCGCGACGCGGCGGCGGGGGGCGACACACTACTGTTATTGGCCCCTGACCCAGATGGAGCGCAGCACACGAGACCAGCTTCGACACCAACGAGAGCGCAGACG
>NZ_JARWQD010000358.1 GCF_029869545.1 Nocardia wallacei
GGGCGCCCGCGCGCCAACGCATCTTAATTAACCCCGCCCCCCAACGCCGCGGGGGGCGGGGGGCGTCTGGTCCCCCCAATTACAACCCCGGGGTGGTCAAATATTTTCGCCCCCCGGCGGTTTTCAGACTCCCCCGCCGGGTGTGATCAGGCGGCCAGTTCCAGTTCCCGCTCGTCCTCGGCGACCGGGGTGGCCGAGCGCCTGGGCAGGAAGTGGGTCAGGGCCACCAGCGCACCGACGATGCAGACCACGCCGGCGAAGATCAGGCCGGGCCGGTAGAGGTCGAGCATCGCGCCCGGTGTGGTGTCGGCGGGTGCGTGCGAGGAGATGATCGCGGTGTTGACCGCCAGCACGATCGCCGCGCCGACCTGCATCGCGGTCTGCAGCACGCCGGCCGCCAGCCCCTGCTCGTCGTCGTGGATGCCGTTGGTGGCCTGGATGTTGATGGCCGGGAAGCCGATCCAGCCGATACCGATCAGCAGCACCGCCGGCAGGATCACCGCGACGTAGGACGGCGAGGTGTCCAGCCGCAGGAACAGCAGGTAGCCGATGCTCATCACGATCATGGTGAACGCGATGATCGGGCCGGTGCCGAACCGGTCGACGATCTTGTCCGAGAAAACCGACGACAGCGCGACCAGCAGGCCCACCGGCAGCAGCGCCATCGCCAGCTTCAGCGGCGACCAGCCCAGGGTGTCCTGCAGGAACAGGGTCACGATGAACTGCCAGCTGAAGTAGGACCCCGCCAGGGCGACGATGACCAGGCTGGCCCGCACCAGCGTCACCTTGCGCAGGATGCCTAGCCGGATCAGCGGGTGCGCGACTCGCTTCTCCACCGCGACGAAGGCCGCGAACAGCGCCGCGACCGCGGCGAACGAGCCCAGGGTGCGGGCCGACGCCCAGCCGACCTCCGGAGCGGTGACGACGGTGTAGACCAGCAGCAGCATGGCGGCGGTCGAGAACAGCGCGCCCAGCAGGTCGTGCCCGCCCTCCTTGGCGGGCTTGTCCCGCGGCAGCAGCACGAAGGCGGCGATCAGCGCGGCCACGGCGATCGGCACGGGCAGGAAGAACGTCCAGCGCCAGCCGAGTCCGGTCATCAGGCCGCCGAACAGCAGGCCCATCGAATAGCCGCCCGCGCCGAACACGGTGTAGATGGACAGCGCCTTGTTGCGGGCCGGGCCCTCGGCGAAGTTGGTGGTGATGATCGACAGGCCGGTGGGCGCGGTGAACGCCGCGGCCAGGCCCTTGATGAAGCGAGTCAGGATCAGCACGGCAGCGGTGCTGGCCAGGCCGCCCGCCAGCGAGGCGAGCGCGAAGACCGCCAGCGCGATCAGGAAGACCTTGCGCCGCCCGAGCAGATCCGCGGTGCGCCCGCCCAGCAGCAGCAGGCCGCCGTAGCCGAGCACGTAGCCGCTGACCAGCCACTGCAGGGTCGAGGTCTCGAGGCCGAGTTCGGTGCCGATGGACGGCAGGGCGACGCCGATCATCGAGACGTCGAGCCCGTCGAGGAACAGCACGATGCACAGCGTGATCAGCATGCCCCACATCCGTGGGGTCCACCGGGTGGTGGTAGCGGCCGCGGGGACGGCGGCCGAGGGTGTTGCCGTGGAAGTCATGGGACGAGACAGTACATGCACGCGCATTAGTTGTCCAAACATTAGATGCGGTTGCATGGTTGGACTCGGACCACTAAGATGACGGCATGTCCAAGTCGACAGCGTCCGTCGACCGGGCCCCGCTGGATCAGGCAGTACCGGCCGGACTGGTGAACAAGTGGCGCGACCTGCTGAATCAGCACGCGAACGTGTCCTGTGCGCTGGAGAAGGAGCTACAGGCCCAGCACCAGATCGGGCTCAGCGAGTTCGAAACCCTGGACCGGCTCGTCGACGCGCGATGCGAGACCTACCGCATGAGCGATCTCGCCGGCGACATCTACCTGAGCCAGAGCGCGCTGTCGCGGGCCGTGGCCCGCCTCGAGCGCGACGGCCTGGTCAGCCGCAGCATGTGCACCGACGACCGCCGCGCGATCTTCGTCTGCCTCACCGACAAGGGCCGCGCCGTGCACGCCGCCGCCGCCCCCACCCACCGCGACGTACTCTCCCAGACCCTGCGCTGATCCCGGCCAAAAGCACGCCGGGAATATATGTTGGGTGCTTCGCACTGGCACGCCGGGAACATATCTAGGTGCTTCGCACCGGCACGCCGGGAACATATCTAGGCGCTTCGCACCGGCGCGCCGGGATGGGGCTAGGCGTCTCGCGCTGCGCGGGCCTGGTCGATGGCGGCTCCGGCCGCCACCGATACCGCCTTGACGCTGGCGAAGGCTGAGCGGTAGCGGTCTATTTCGTGTTTTTTGTCGAAATAGGATGAGCCGGTGAAGGTTTCGACGTAGGCGACCGGTGGTTCGGGGAGATCGCCCGCGGCGTGGCGGAATTCGAGGAGGACGAATCGGCCCGAATCCATGCCGTCGTGGTAGTCGCATTCGGTGGGCACGACGCGGATCTCGACGTTGGGCAGCTCGCTCACGCGGCGCAGATGATCGAGCTGTGCGGCGTGCACCTCGGGGCCGCCGATCCGGTGCCGCAGCAGCGACTCGGTGACGACGGCCTCCAGCCGCACCGGCGCATCGGCGCGGGTGAGCACGCTCTGCCGCGCCGCCCGCAGTGCCACGCGGCGCTCCAGTTCCGCCGCGGCCATGCCCGGCCGCGCGGCGGCCAGCACCGCGCGGGTGTAGTCCTCGGTCTGCAGCAGGCCGGGGACCAGTTCGTTCTCATAGGTCGACAGCCGGTCGGCGGCCTCCTCGAGGCCGAGGTACACCTCGAATCCCTCGGCGATCACATCGTTGTACTCGGCCCACCAGCCGCGCGCCTTGGTCTCGCGCGCCAGCGCCGTCAGCGGTTCGACGAGTTCGGCCGGGGCGCCGTAGATCTTGCACATCGCCTCGACGTCCAGGCCGCGCAGCGAGGTCTGCCCCGTCTCGATGCGCCAGATCTTGGCCTCCGACCATTCCAGCCGCTGCGCCGCCACCCGCGTGGTCATGCGCGCACGATTGCGCAGGTCGCGCAGCTGCCGCCCCAACTGCCGCCGCGGCATCGTCGAACCGGTGATCCCGTGCGGTAAAGCCATATTGCTCCCCCTCCGTCCCGTGCGCCGATCGTACTCGCCCATCACAGCCCACCGAACGGCATGAACCTCACGCGGTGCCCGGGTCGAAATCGGACACCGAATCGGATTGTTCCACAACCGAACGATCCCCGGATACCGACAGATTCACAAGGCGTGCTACCGGCGCGACGGGCGCTTGCGAAACCGCCAGAACTGCACGGCCCGAACGTCTTCGGAGAGTTGGTTGACCGGTTCGGCCACATCCGACAGCGCCTGGAACAGGTCGTCCGCCAGATCGTTGATGTGCTCGACCCGGTTGGCCAGCCGCGAGGCATTCACCAGGAACTCCAGCGCCAGCCGGACCGCCGCCGCGATCGTCAGTCCCAGTGGCACCGCCAGCACCACCGCGAACACCAGCCCCAAGAGCATCGAAATGTGCCACGCCGCAACGGTCAACAGGATCGGCACCAGGGCGGCGAAGACGAGACCGAGGATGTACGCCAGCGGCAGCAGCGTGCGCGTCGCGGGGTGGCGGAACTGCACGTCGGCCAGGCCGCGCAGGGCGGCCAGGCTCCAGGCGCCGAACGCACCCGGGCTGCGGAACGGCTCGGCGGGCTCCTCGTCGTGCGGGCCCTCGCCGATGTGGCGCGACAATCGCCTGCTCGTGGACTCCTTCCAGGCGATGAAGCGCGGTTCGGCCTCGTAGTCGTCCGCCCCGGGACCCACCGGCCCGACAGGCTCGTCAGTCATGCGCCGATCCTCTCCCGCGGGGCGGCCGCGGGCAACGGTGGACCACAAGAGTTCTGTTGGGAAATTTTCAGCCCCAACGTATTCGATACACAGGTGGCGATACGACGGTTGAGCTCGGACGGATGTGACGTCCGGCTCGGCGAAAGTCATAGCAACACGGAATCAAAAGGTGATCTTGTGATGAATTCGACGGTGGGCAAGAAAGTTTCGCAAACGTGTAACGAGCTGTCCCACGTGGCCCGATACGTCCCATGAACACCAACGCAGGACCTAGATCTACCCGGGGAATGGAGAAGACAGTGCGCACGACGTTTCCGACTTCCGTCTCGGCGGCAGCACTGGCCGCTACCGCGCAGGACTACATCCAGCGCGGCTGGACGGTCGCCGAAACGGCCAACGGCATCTGCCTCATCACCGACGAGGACGTTTCGGGCATCGAGGTCACCGGCGAGCTCGCCGGCAAGGTGCGCCGTTTCCTGCGGGCGAACAACCTGTCCGGTCCGGTGATCGAGATCCCGGGCGCCGAGCGTCGCGAGATCCACCTGGTCACCGGCGTCCGCAAGGCCGCCATGGCGCTCGAGGCGCTGCGCGCGGCCGGCGCCACCGTGTACACCGACGGCGCGGGCATCCCGCTGCCGCCGACCCAGCTCTCGGCCGGATCGGCCTGCTGGGGCGTCGCACCCGGTGAGGCCCGCTGGATCCCGCCGGTGGTCGCGATCGCGGCCGCGGTGCGCTCGGCCCGATCGGGCCGTAAGACACAGCTCGCCCGCATCGCCAGCTGAAGCAGATAGCGTCGGCCGCTGGCCTGCGTGCCCGGCCGCACAATCGAACCAAAGACCGCAGAACCGCGCCTCGGTGAAACAACCCACCGGGCGCGGTTTTACGTCGTGCGTCATCGCGCATGTCGGTGCCGCGGGTGATGATGGTGCTATGACGCGCGTCACGGACGACACCCGCACCCTGCTCCGCACCTGCCCGCTCTGCGAGGCGGTGTGCGGGCTCGAGATCACCCTCGATGCCGACGACCGCGTGGTCGGCGTCCGCGGCGACCGCGAGGACCCGTTCAGCCGCGGGTTCCTCTGCCCGAAGGGGGCCAGCCTCGGCCACCTCGACGAGGATCCGGACCTGCTGACCGAGCCGATGATCCGCGACCGCGCCACCGACACCTGGCGCACGGCGTCCTGGGAGGAGGCGTTCGACCTGGTCGCCGAGCGGCTACCGGCGCTGGTCGCCGAGCACGGCCGCCAGGCCGCGGCGCTGTATCTGGGAAATCCCAACGCGCACACCGTCGCCGGTGCCCTGTACATGCCGCCGCTGATCCGCGCGTTGAGCACCCGCAACCTCTACTCCGCCAGCACGGCGGACCAGATGCCCAAACAGGTCGCCAGCGGACTGATGTTCGGCGACCCGCTGACGGTCCCGGTGCCGGATCTCGACCGCACCGACTACCTGCTGATGCTCGGTGCCAACCCGCTGGAATCGAACGGATCGCTGTGCACCGCACCGGGTTATCCGGGGCGGCTCGAGGCGCTGCGCAAGCGCGGCGGGCGGTTCGTGGTCGTCGACCCCCGGCGCACCCGCACCGCGAAGCTCGCCGACGAGCATCTGTTCGTCCGGCCCGGCAGCGATGCCTATCTGCTGTTCGGCATCGTCCACACGCTGTTCGCCGAGGACCTGGTCGCGCCCGGGGTCGATGCGAACGGTCTCGACGAGGTACGCACGGCCGCAATGGATTTCCCGCCCGACGCGGTCGCCGAGCGCACCGGCATCCCGGCCGGGACCGTCGTGCGGATCGCGCGGGAGCTGGCGGCGGCGCCGACGGCCGCGGTATACGCCCGCATCGGCACCTGCACCGCGGAATTCGGCACGCTGACGCAGTGGCTGGTGGACGTGATCAACGTGCTCACCGGCAATCTGGATCGCCCGGGCGGTGCCATGTTCGCCACCGCCGCCGCCCTCGGCATCGTCCGCAGCCGCCCGTTCCGCCTCGGCCGCTGGACCAGCCGGGTGCGCGAATTGCCCGAGGCCATGGGCGAATTCCCCATCGCCACGCTCGCCGACGAGATCCGCACGCCCGGCGAGGGGCAGGTCCGGGCGCTGGTGACGGTGGCCGGTAATCCGGTGCTGTCGGCGCCCAGCGGCGTGCGGCTCGGCGCGGCCCTGGCGGAGCTGGAGTTCATGGTGAGCGTGGACCGCTACCTGAACGAGACCACGCGCCATGCCGATGTCATCCTGCCGCCGCCGCGCACGCTGCAGTCCTCGCACTACGATTTCGCCCTGCTGAACTTCGCGGTCCACAACTACGCCCGCTACTCGCGGCCGCTGCGGCCGCTGGACGGGCGGCCCTCCGAGGCGGAGATCGTGGCGCGGCTGGCCCTCGCAGCGGGCGGGCAGCAGCTCGAGCCCGGGCGCGACCCGCTGGAGTCGGTGGACGAACTGATCATCGCGGGCACCCTGCATCGCTACGGCCTGCTGGAGCGCCGCGGCGACCTGTTCGGCGCCGACAGCACCGAGCAGCGCATCGATATGATGCTGCGCCTCGGGCCGTACGGCGAATGGAATCCGGAGGCGGAGGAGGTTCCCGGCGGCATCGCCCCCGACGGGTTGAATCTGCAAGTGCTGCTGGACAATCCGCACGGCATCGACCTCGGGCCGCTGCGGCCCCGGCTGCCCGGCGTGCTGCGCACGGCGTCGCGGCAGGTCGAGCTGGCCCCGCCGGAGCTGCTCGGCGACGTCGCCCGATTGCGGGCCCGGCTCGCCGATCCCGCGCCGGGCATGGTGCTGATCGGGCGGCGGCAGCTGCGCTCCAACAACAGCTGGATGCACAACGTGGCGACGCTGGTCGGCGGGTCCAACACCTGCACGCTGCACATCCACCCGGAGGATGTGGCGCGCCTGGGCCTCGCGAGCCGGGCCGTCGTGAAGTCCGCGGCGGGCATGCTCACGGTGCCGGTGGAGCCGACCGAGGAGATCATGCCGGGTGTGGTGAGCCTGCCGCACGGCTGGGGCCACGCCGACAGCACCCAATCGGTCGCGCGCGAGCACGCGGGCGTGAATGCCAATGCGCTGACCGATGATTCGCTGGTGGATGCGCCATCCGGGAACGCGGTGTTCAACGGGGTACCGGTGACGCTGAGCCCGGCCTGACGGCGGCGACGGCAGACATACCGGCCGGGGCAAAGCAGAGGCACGGGAGCCGACCCGGAAAGCCAGCATTGTCGCAGCTAATGCACGTCGCACCTCGCGGCGCCGGACATCGGAGCGGATCCTCGGCCCGGAACACGGATGCCGACGGCTGGCCGATATGCACGGAAAGCCCTTTTCACCAGCAAGTTTTCGCGTTTGCCGAACTCAATACCGTTCCGGTCGATACGATTTCGCCATAGCCAGGGTTCAGCGCCGAACCCTGGTTCGTGCGGACTCCAGCAACCCGAAGGGGCGGGATATGCCCGATGCGCGATGCGGTAGCGATGGCGAGCGGGAACTCCAGGAGCGGTACGGCACTCGGGATCGGGCGCAGCGCTTCGCCCGCGAGCAGGTCCTCGACAGGCTCAACGCCCCGATGATCGACTTCGTCCGCCGGATGGATATGGCGTTCATCGCCACCTCCGACCGGCACGGCGAATGCGACGCCAGCTTCCGCGCGGGCACACCCGGCTTCCTGCACGTCATCGACGAGCGCACCCTCGCGTATCCGGAGCTGCGCGGCAACGGCGTGCTTGCCAGCCTCGGCAACCTGCTGGAGAACCCGCACATCGGGATCCTGCTGATCGACTTCGTGCGCGACCTCATCGGCCTGCACATCAACGGATCCGCCCACATCGTCGACGACGTCGCGCTGCGCCGCTGGGCCCCGGGCGTGCCCGCGGTCGACCGCGGCCGGGCGCCCGAACGCTGGGTCGTGGTGGATATCGAGGAGGCCTATATCCACTGCCGCAAGCACATTCCGCACCTGGTGCCCGCCGCCCGCGAGGAACGCCGGTGGGGCACCGACAACCCGATCGCCAAGGGTGGCGATTACTTCGGCGCCAAGGCCCAGCAGCTCACCCGATCTTGAAGATCACCGCCCGCTGGACAATGAAGTTGATCACGGTCGCGGTGCCCTGCGCGACGATGAACGCCAGCCAGATCCGCCACCACTCGTCGGGCAGCACGTGATAGAGCACCTGATTGATGCCGACCTGCACGGCGAAGGTGAGCGCGTACAGCACCACCACCGCCAGGAAACGAGCCCGGCTCGGCGCCGCCTGGAAGGTCCACCGGCGGTTGATCAGATAGGCCGTCGTGGTACCGGCGATGAAGCTGATCGACTTCGACACCGCCACCGGCAGGCCCACCACCTGCAGCAGCAGGGAGTACAGGCCGAAGTCGATGATCGCGGAGAAGCCGCCGGACAGCGCGAAGCGGACGATCTGCGTCTTCAGGCCGACGTCCGTACCGCCCGGCTCATCGACCAGGGGCAGCTCGGGCGGCAGTGGAAGGTGGGGTTCCGCACTCACGCGCACGAGCGTAGCGGGTAGGGGGTCGCCCGAGACCCCGCCCATGTCCGGTCATACCTGTAGCCTCTATGCCGATGTCCACGAAAGCTCAGACCTCCACCGCCGCGGGTCCTGCGAAAACTGCGGGCGACGGCTACGACCTGCCCACCCGCACCCGCCGCCTGACCGGATGGGGTCGCACCGCGCCCACCTCGGCCGAAGTGCTCTCGACCGGCGATCCCGAGCTGATCGCACAGGCCGTGGCCATGGTCGCGGAGGACAACGAATCCAAGCCCAAGCACCTGCGCCGCGGAGTGATCGCGCGCGGCCTGGGCCGTTCCTACGGCGACCACGCCCAGAACGCGGGCGGCCTGGTCATCGACATGACCGCGCTGAACAAGATCCATCGCATCGACCGCGACACCCGCATCGTCGATGTCGACGGCGGCGTCAGCCTGGATCAATTGATGAAGGCCGCGTTGCCGTTCGGGCTGTGGGTGCCGGTGCTACCCGGCACCCGCCAGGTGACCATCGGCGGCGCGATCGCCTCCGACATCCACGGCAAGAACCACCACAGCGAGGGCAGCTTCGGCAACCATGTGCGCTCGCTGGATCTGCTCACCGCCGACGGCCAGGTCCAGCACATCTCGCCCAAGCGCAACGCGAAGCTGTTCTGGGCCACCGTGGGTGGCAACGGGCTGACCGGCATCATCCTGCGCGCGCAGATCGAGATGACGCCGACCGAGACGGCGTACTTCATCAACGACGGCGTCAAGACGCCGACCCTGGACGAGACGATCGCCGCGCACAGCGACGGCAGCGAGGCGAACTACGTCTACTCGAGCGCGTGGTTCGACGTCATCAGCCCGCCGCCCAAGCTCGGCCGCGCCACCATCACGCGCGGCCGGCTGGCGACGGTCGACGAACTGCCGAAGCGGCTGCGCAAGAAGCCGCTCAAATTCGATGCGCCGCAACTGATGACGGTGCCCGACATCTTCCCGAGCTGGACGATGAACAAGCTGACCCTGCAGGCCATCGGCGAGGCCTACTACGCGATGGGCGGCAACTACACGGGCAAGGTCCAGAACCTGACGCAGTTCTATCACCCGCTCGACATGATCTCGGAGTGGAACCGTGGCTACGGTCCCGCCGGATTCCTGCAGTACCAGTTCGTGGTGCCGACCGAGGCGGTCGAGGAATTCAAGAAGATCATCATCGATATCCAGGCGTCGGGTCACTATTCGGCACTCAATGTGTTCAAGCTGTTCGGCCCGGGTAACCAGGCTCCGTTGAGCTTCCCGATGCCGGGCTGGAACATCTGCGTGGACTTCCCGATCAGGCCGGGTCTCAACGAGCTGGTCACCGAATTGGACCGCCGGGTGGTCGAATTCGGCGGCCGCCTCTACACGGCGAAGGACTCGCGCACCACCGCGGAGACCTTCCACAAGATGTATCCCCGGATCGACGAGTGGATCAAGATCCGCCGAAATGTCGATCCCACAGGCGTTTTCATGTCCGATATGGCGAGAAGGCTGGAGCTGCAGTGATCAATGCCGTAGGTAACCCGCAGAACATTCTGCTGCTGGGGGGCACCTCCGAGATCGGCCTGGCGATCTGCACGGAATATCTGAAGAAGGGCCCGGCCCGGATCGTGCTCGCGGCCCTGCCGAACGATCCGCTGCGCGCGGATTCGGTGGCGCAGCTGGAGGCCGCCGGTGCCTCGAAGGTCGAGGTCGTCGACTTCGACGCGCTCGACACCGAAAGCCACCCGAAGGTCGTCGAGCAGGCCTGGGCCGACGGCGATATCGACGTCGCGATCGTGGCCTTCGCCCTCGACGACGACGCCGAGGAGCTGTGGCAGAACCAGCAGAAGGCCGTGCGCGTCGCCGAGGTCAACTACACCGCATCGGTCTCGGTCGGCGTGCTGGTCGGCGAGAAGATGAAGGCGCAGGGCTACGGCCGGATCGTCGTCATGTCGTCGGTGGCCGGTGAGCGGGTCAAGCGCGCCAACTTCGTCTACGGCTCCACCAAGGCGGGCCTGGACGGCTTCTACCTGGGCCTGGGCGAGGCACTGCGGCCCTTCGGCCCGCGCGTGACGGTGGTCCGCCCCGGTCAGGTGCGCACCAAGTTCTCCGCGCACGTGGACGAGGCCCCGCTCACCGTCAACAAGGAAGACGTTGCGGCCCTTGCGGTCTCGGCGTCGGAGAAGGGCAAGGAGATCGTCTGGGCGCCCGGCACCTTCCGCTGGGTCATGATGATCCTCCGCCACGTCCCCCGGGCGATGTTCCGCCAACTCCCCATCTAGACGAGGTAACTCGTCCGGTACCGGGCCCTGCGCCTCCCGATAGGCCTTGCGTTGAAGTCGGCTTCAATAACGAAGATGTCGGCATGAGTGACATGAACGTTCGAAATACCGCTCCGACGCTCGGTCGGCCACCGGCTCATCGTGCGGGGACTGTCGGCCTGGGTGAGCTGACCGTGCACCGACTCGGCTATGGCGCTATCCGGCTCACCGGGCCGGGCACCTGGGGTGATCCGCCCGACCGCGAGGCAGCTGTCGCCGTGCTCCGGCGCGCGGCGGAACTCGGCGTCGACTTCATCGACACCGCCGAGGCCTACGGGCCCTTCACCAACGAGGAACTGATCCGCGAAGCGCTCTACCCGTATGACGGGATCGTCATCGCGACCAAAGGGGGCGGTATACGCCCGGGCCCGGATCGGTGGGAGGCCGTCGGCCGACCGGGGTTCATCCGCCAAGGGGTCGAAACCAGCCTGCGCAGACTTGGACTCGATCGCATCGACCTCTACCAGCTCCATCGCATCGACCCGCTGGTGCCATTGGCCGACACCCTCGAAACGCTCCGAGAACTGCAGCAGGAAGGCAAGATTCGGCACATCGGCCTGTCCGAAGTGGATGTCGACCAGATCATCGCGGCCCGGGCGATCGTCGACATCGTCTCGGTGCAGAACCGATACAGTCTCGGATTCCGCGACTGGGAGCAAGTGCTGACCTATTGCGAGCAGGAAGCCATCACCTTCATACCGTGGGGGCCGCTGGGCAGCGGCGACCTGGCCTCGCTCGGATCCTTCACCGATATCGACGGCCTTGCCGAACGCCCCGCGGCGCACATTGCGTTGGCATGGATCTTGCGCCGTTCTCCGGTGATGCTGCCGATCCCGGGCACCGCCAGCCTTGCCCACCTCGTACAGAACGTGCATGCCGCCGATCTTCGACTGACCGACGAGCAGTACCAGAGGCTCACGTCTCGGTTCACCGGTTCCTGATCGCTGACGCCCACTGACCGGACTGCGGACCCCATGCTCGCGCTTCCCCGCGTGCCGTCGCCGACGCGCCCGCTCGCACATGGCTGACTAGGCTGTCGCTCGGCTCGCGTCCAGTGCAGGCGACAGAGGAATCCGGAGGCAGCGTGCGAGTACTTGTCCGGCAGGTTGGCGGCGGTCTTGGCGAGGCGGTGCTCGCGGCGGTGGTCGCGGCCGCGGTGGCCGCCGTAGGGCTCGTGGCGTTCGCAACGGTGCAGTGGCCCGCGTTCAATTCCTCCAATGTGACCCGGGCACTGACCACCGTCGGACAGGTCGCGTCGGTGGTCGTGCTGATCGCGGCGGTCGTGCTCGTCCGGATGCGGCGCTGGCCGTGGCTGGCGAAAGCGCTGTCCTGGGCGGGGATTTCGAGCTTCGTGACGGTGACCCTGGGGATGCCGCTCGGGGCGACCGAGCTGTACCTGTTCGGCGTCTCCGTCGACCAGGAGTTCCGGACCGAATACCTCACGCGGCTGACCGACAGCGCGGCGCTGCACGATATGACCTACGCCGACCTGCCGCCTTTCTATCCGGCGGGCTGGTTCTGGATCGGTGGCCGAGTGGGGAATCTGCTCGGGATGCCCGGGTGGGAGACGTTCAAGCCCTACGCGATCGCCTCGCTGGCGGTGGCCGCGGCGCTGGCACTCGTGTTGTGGTCCAAGCTGATTCGCACCGACTGGGCGATCGCGGCAGCGGCGGCGACCACGGCCGTCACGGTGGCCTTCGCGTCTCCGGAGGCTTACAGCGCGGTGCTGGTGGTCTTGTTCGCACCGGCGATGCTGCTGGCATGGGGCGCCCTCTACAGGCCCGTGGAATCGGGCGATGCGGGCGCGCGGACCAGCGCCGGTGAGGCCGAGACGGCACCGGCAACGAGCGGTGGATCGGGTGGGACATCCGGCCGTCGTGACGCCGCGGCGACCGGCGTACGGACAGCGGGAGGCTGGGGCGCGGTGATCGGGACGGGCATGTTCCTGGGCCTGTCCGCGATGTTCTACTCCCTGTTCGCGGGTGTGGCGGCGTTCGTGGTGGTGCTGATGGCCGTGGTCTCCTGGGGAGCCCAGCTGTGGCAGCGGCGGGCCGATGCGGTGCATCGGCCGCGTGCTGCCGCCAGCGGACCGAGCGCACTCGGGCTGCTGTGGCCGATTCTCGCCCGGTTGATCGTCATGGGCATGATCGCCGGGGCGTTGGCGCTGATCGTCTGGGGACCGTGGCTGCTGAAGGCACTCACCTCGTCGCTGCCCAAGTCCGGCGGCACGGCACTGCACTATCTCCCCGAGTCCGGGGCGCGGCTGTCGTTCCCGATGTTCGACTTCGCCGAGCCGCTGCTCGGCGCGCTGTGCCTGATCGGCACCGTCTGGCTGGTGCTGCGGGCCGGGAGTTCGCGGCGGGCGCAGGCGCTGGGGATCGCGGTGGTGGCGATCTACCTGTGGTCGCTGGCGTCGATGGCGGTCACCGCGGCCGGTACCACCGGGCTGGCGTTCCGGCTGGAGCCGATCCTGCAGGTGCTGCTCGCCGCGGCCGGGGTGTTCGGGTTCGTGGAGGGCGCGCGGGCGATCTATCAGGCGATCAACGAGCCGCCGCGGTTCCGCGTCGTGACGGCGGCCGTCGCGGCGCTCGGCGCGCTGGCCTTCGCCCAGACCATCCCCAGCATCCTGAACACCGAGATCACCACCGCCTACACCGACACCGACGGCAACGGCGAGCGCGCCGACAAGCGCAGCCCCTCGGCGGTCTCGCACTACCGCAAGATCGACGAGACCCTCACCGCCCAGACCGGGCGGCCGCGCGACGCATCCGTGGTGCTGACCGCCGACACCAGCTTCCTGGCCTACTACCCGTACTACGGTTTCCAGGCTCTCACCTCGCACTACGCGAACCCGCTGGCCGATTTCGCCGGGCGCTCGGCCGAGATCAAGCGCTGGAGCGAACGGCAGACCCCGGCCGAGCTGCTGGACGCGCTCGCGCACAGCCCGTGGCGGGCGCCGGACGCCTTCGTCTTCCGCCGCAGCGGCGACAGCTACACGCTGCGGCTGGCCGAGGACGTCTACCCGAACGATCCCAATGTGCGCCGGTACACGGTGTCGTTCCCCAAGACCCTGTTCGAGGATCCGCACTTCCGGTTGACCGATATCGGGCCCTTCACCGTCGTCGTGCGGCGTTGACGGACGCCAACGCGCTGTGTACAGACCGCTCGAGCTGTGGATAAAACTGTGGAGTACGTCATTTTCTGTGGATAACTGCTCGGTCGACCAGCGCGCTCTCAGGGTGCACCGGTAGCGTGGGCCGCTGAGTTCGTCCAGCAAGAGGAGTTTTGCCTGTGGTATCGGGCGGGGAGTCGGATCGCACCGGAACAACGCGATCGGGGGGAGCCGCAACAGCAGTCCTGGCCCCACCGGCGCGCGCCGGTGGGGCGCCCCCCGTCGCCACCCCCGCGCACACCCCCCCCACCGCACAGCGCGCGAGACTGTGGGCATTTTTTTTTGACTTGCCGTCCTGCGAGATCTACACCGCCTGCGCCGTCATCGTGCTGTCCGGGCAGTGGCGCGACACGGAGAACGGCTACCTGATCAAGAGCGGTCAGGACCAGTCCATGTGGGAATGGTTCTTCGCGGTGACCGCGCATTCGGTGGCGCACCTGGAGAGCCCGCTCGGGACCACCCTGCAGAACTTCCCCGCCGGGGTGAACATGATGGCCAACACCGCCATGTTCGGTGTCGGCGTCCCGCTGACCCCGGTCACGCTGCTGTTCGGGCCCACCACCACCTACGTGCTGGTGCTCACCGCGGGCCTGGCCGCCACCGCTTTCGCCTGGTACTGGCTGTTCTCCCGGGAGCTGGTCAGCTCGCGGTTCGCCGCGTTCACCGGCGGCATGTTCTGCGGCTTCGCCCCGGCGATGATCTCGCACGCGAACGCTCACCCGAACTTCGTGCTGCTCGCGCTGCTGCCGGTGATCGCGCTCCTGATGATCCGCATGGCCCGCCGCGCCGCGACCGGTCCCGCCCCGACCCCGGCCCGGCGAGCACGCGAGGCCGCGGTGCTGGGCGTGCTGGTGGCGCTGCAGATCGCGCTCGGCGAGGAGCCGCTGCTGATCTTCGCGCTCGCCTTCGGGCTGTTCGCCGTCGTCTACTACCTGCACGCCCCGCGCCTGGGCTGGCGGGTGACCCGGACCGTCGCGCCGACGGTCGTGCTGGGCGCCCTGCTCACGCTCGCGCTCACCGCGGTTCCGCTGTGGTGGCAGTTCTTCGGCCCGCAGAGCTACAAGTCCATCGACCACGGTCCGACGGGTAACGACCTCAAGGCGCTGGTGCAGTTCCCGGCCGAGTCCCTGGGCGGTGTCTACGCGCCCGGGCAGAACGTGGGGATCAACCCGACCGAGGACAACTCCTACTTCGGCTGGCCGCTGCTGGCCCTGGTGGCGGTGACCGTGGTGCTGCTCTGGCGCCACAACCACCACCGCGTGGTGCGGGCGGCCGCGGCGGTGATCGTCGTCTTCGTCGTGCTGTCGCTGGGTGTGACGGCATCGTTCGGCAGGCACGTCACGGGCGTGAGCCTGCCCTGGAAGTGGCTCGAGCAGGTGCCGCTGCTCAATACCGTCCTGGAGACGCGATTCTCGATGGCCGCCATCCCGGCCATCGCGATCGTCCTGGCCCTGGGCACCGAACGCGCGATCGCCTACGGACGGCAGTCGCTCGGTGACCCGCGGCCGCTGATCTGGTTCGGCGTGCTGGCGGTGGCGCTCGCTCCGCTGGTGCCGACGATCCTGCCGGTCACCCACCGCACCCCCACCCCGGCGTTCTTCACCAACGGCACCGTGCGGCAGTACGTCAGCGGCGGGTCGGTCGTCATCGCGCCGCCGCCGTATCGCCTGGACGCGCGGCCGCTGCGCTGGCAGATCGACGCGGACCTCGCATTCCCCCTCGCCGGAGGGTATTTCGTCGGCCCGAACGGGGAGAAGAAGGGCCAGTACGGCGCCGACGACCGGCCGACCGCCACGCTGCTCATGCGGGCCCAGCAGGACGACCGGATCCCGCAGATCGACGACGCCGCCCGCGACCGCGCCCTCGCCGACCTGAACTACTGGAGGGCCGACGTCGTCGTCCTCCCGCCGTCGGTCAACGGCGGCGCCCTCCACGCCACCCTCGACCAATTGCTCGGCTTCCCCGGCAAGTACGTCGACGGCGTCTGGGTCTGGGACGTGCGCGGCCTGCGCTGAGCCGGAGTGGCTAGCATCGTGCATCGTGCGCGCAGACTCCCCAGCGGTTTCCCCGGTTCGCCTGATCGCCCTCGTGTCGGGTGTGCTCGCCGTGTTGTTCGCGGCGATCTCGCCGTTGCTGCCGGTGCGGGAGGACCGGGCGACGCTGGACTGGCCGCAGCCGCAGTCGGTGAATGTGGATGCGCCGCTGGTGTCGTACTCGCCGCTGGATCTGAACCTGACCATCCCCTGCGCGGCGTTCCGTGATCTGCCGAACGGCACGGTGGTGTCGACGGTTCCGGCCACGGCGCCGGACGCCAGTGCGAAAGGGTTGATGGCCAAGGTCACCGGCGAACCCGGCGGCGAGCGCACGCTGTCGATCCTGCTGCACGACATCCCGCTGCTGTCGGCACCGCTGGCCGAGGTCGGCGGCTGCACCGCACTGACCGTCGACTCGACCGCCGCCGTCACCAGCGCCGAGCTCACCGGGGTCACGCGCGCCGACGGCAGCCCCTTCCGCAATGCCGTGCAGGGCGATATCCGGCCGCAGGTCGTCGGCGTCTTCACCGATCTCGAGCGCGCGCAGCTGGGCGGCGCGCACCTGCACGCGAATATCGACTCGCGCTTCTCCTCCAGCCCCGGCCCGCTGAAGCTGGCCGCCATCATCGCCGCGGTCGTGCTGACCCTCGTCGCGCTGGTCTGCCTGCACCTGATCGACACCGCGGACGGGCGGCGGCCGCGCCGGTTCCTGCCGGGGCACTGGTGGCGGTTCGGCATCGCCGACGCGGTCGTGCTCGGGACCCTGCTGCTGTGGCACATCATCGGCGCCAACACCTCCGACGACGGCTACATCCTGAATATGGCCCGGGCATCGCGAGAGTCGGGCTATATGGCCAACTACTACCGCTGGTTCGGGGTGGCCGAGGCGCCGTTCGGCTGGCCGTACGAGGTGCTGGCGTGGATGACGCGGGTGACCGACGCCGGGTGGTGGATGCGGCTGCCCGCGCTGGCGGCCGGGATCGTGTGCTGGCTGGTGATCAGCCGGGAGGTGTTGCCGCGCTTGGGCGCCCGGGTGCGCCGCGACAACGTCGCGATCTGGACGGCGGGGCTGGTGTTCCTGGCCGCCTGGCTGCCCTACGACAACGGCCTGCGGCCGGAGCCGCTGATCGCGCTGGGCGCCCTGCTCACGTGGTGCTCGATCGAGCGGGCCATCGCCACGGGCCGCCTGCTGCCCGCCGCGATCGCCGTGCTCATCGCGGCGTTCTCGCTGGCGGCCGGGCCGACGGGCCTGATCTGCATCGCCGCGCTGATCGCCGGATCCCGGCCGGTGCTACAGGTCATCATCAAACGCGCACGGGGAGAATTGGATTCCGGCCAAAAGCATGCCGGAAAAGGTATCGAGGGCCAGCAGGCCGGGAAAGGGGCCTGGTCGGCGATTCTGCGGTATGGGGCGTTGCTGGCGCCCGGTGCGGCCGCCGGGGTGCTGGTGCTGGTGGTGGTCTTCGCGGATCAGACGCTGGCCACGGTCATGGAGGCCACCCGGGTTCGCACGATCATCGGGCCGAACGTGGCCTGGTTCGACGAGCGCACCCGCTGGGATTCGCTGCTGATGCTCTCGCCCGACGGCTCGCTGGCGCGGCGCTTCGGCATCCTCGGCATGCTGCTGTGCCTGGGCGTCTGCGTGCTGGTGATGCTGCGCAAGAACGGCCGGATCCCGGGCACCTCGCGCGGCCCCTCGGCGCGCATTCTCGGCATCGTGTTCATGTCGCTGCTGCTGATGATGTTCACCCCGACCAAGTGGACCCATCACTTCGGCGTCTACGCGGGGCTGGCGGGCTCGCTGGCCGCGCTCACCGCGGTCGCGGTGGGCATCAACGGGATTCGCGCACCCTACAACCGGTCGCTGTTCGCCGCGGCCTTGTTCTTCCTGCTCGCGGTGACTTTCACCGGATCCAACGGCTGGTGGTACGTGTCCAGCTACGGGATCCCGTGGTGGGACAAGGCGCCGCTGCTGGCGGGCAAGGGCTTCTCGACGGGGTTCCTGGGCCTGGCGGTGCTGAGCCTGCTGCTGGCCGCCTGGCAGTACTACCGGGAGCCGTACCGTCGCGGTGAGAACGGAAACGGCAACGGCCGCAGGCGTTTCGACAAGTTCGCGATTCAACCGCTGACGATCGCGGCGGCGGCCATGGTGCTGTTCGAGGTGGCGTCGCTGGGCAAGGCGGCGGTCGCGCAGTACCCGGCGTACTCGGTCACGAAGTCGAATCTGCGTGCCCTGGGCGGTGATACGTGCGCGATGGCCGACGACGTGCTGGTGGAGACCGATACCGCGGACTCGCTGCTGCAGCCCTACACCGGCTCGGCCGCCGACGGATTGGCCGCGGAGAACGTCGGCTTCACCCCCGACGGCGTGGCCAGCGACCTGACCGCCGACGCGGAGGAAACCGTCACCGGCGGCGCCAATTCGGTCGACACCAAGTCCGAGAACAAGACGACGAATACGACCCGATCCGGCACGGGCGGCGGCAGCACGGAGCAGGCGGGCATCAACGGCAGCACCGTGAAGCTGCCCTTCGGCCTGGACCCCGCCCGCACCCCGGTCATGGGCAGCTACACCACCGGCGACAAGCAGCAGGCCCACCTCACCTCGCAGTGGTACCGGCTCAACCTGGCCGACGCCCGCAAGAATCCGGCCTACCGGCTGCTGGCCATCAGCGCCGCCGGGCGGATCAAGTCGGTCAACGCCGACGGCGTGGTCACCTACGGCCAGGACCTGCGCGTCGAATTCGCGCACCGGTCCGACGACGGCTCCGAACAGCCGCTGGGCGAGTTCCAGCCGCTCGACGTCGGCGGCGCACCGTCGTGGCGCAACATGCGGGTGCCGCTGGATCGAATCCCGGACGGCACCAACGCGGTTCGCATCGTCGCGGTCGCCAACGACCTCACCCCGCGGCAGTGGCTGGCGGTGACCCCGCCGCGCCTGCCGAAGCTCGACACCCTGGATTCGGTGGTGGGCCACCAGGATCCGGTCCTGGAGGACTGGCACGTCGGTCTCGCCTTCCCCTGCCAGCGGCCCTTCGATCACAAGGACGGGGTCGCGGAGGTGCCCAAGTGGCGCATCCTGCCCGACCGGGTCGGCGCCGACGCCTCCAACGCCTGGGAGGACAACATCGGCGGCGGCCCGCTCGGCTGGACCGGGCTACTGCTCGAGGCCCAGACCGTCCCCGCCTACCTCGATCACGACTGGAGCCGGGACTGGGGCTCGCTGGAGCGGTACACACCGTACGTGCCCTCGGCCACGCCCGCGACCGTCGGCGTCACCGTCGAAAACCGCTGGGGCTGGGCCAAAGACGCTCCGATCAAGACGAGCTGATCCGGCCCGGCCCGGGATGACCGCCACGCCGACATCCGAAGGCGGTCATCCCGGCGTGTCGCGCACCCGCCCCACGGTGGCGGCGGGCCGCCGGGAACCGGCCCGTCCGGACCCGGATCGTGACGAATCAACCTCCGGCCGAGCGCTCGCACTGTGGATGTGAACAGCAGGATCCGAGTGAACACAGTCACTCACAGCGCGGGCAGATAACATCACCAACCGTGCCCGACGCCGCAACTGCTGTCTTGACGAAACCGGAGGCCTCCGCGCCCGACGCGACGCCCCGTGACTTCCGCAACGCCCGGCTGATCGCGCTGGTCGCGGGGTTGCTCGGTGCGCTGTTCGCGATAGCCACCCCGTTCCTGCCCGTCACCCAGACCACCTCCGAGGTGAACTGGCCGCAGGGCGGGACCCTCGGCAGTGTGCAGGCGCCGCTGATGTCGCAGGTCCCCGTGGATCTGAACGCGACCATTCCGTGCTCGCTGGTCGACGGGCTGCCGCCGCAGGGCGGCATGCTGCTGGCCACCGCGCCGCCGCAGGGTGATCGGGCGTCGCTGGAGGCGATGTTCGTCCGGGTGTCGGACACCTCGGTCGATGTGGTGGACCGCAACGCGGTGGTGGCGTCGGCGGAGCGATCCCAGCTGGCGGGCTGTTCGTCGATCGTCATCTCCTCCGACCACAACCGCACCCATGCGGCGTTCCAGGGCGCGACCAGGGAGGTGGAGCAGCCGGTCGAGGGCGGCGCGCCGGGCGCCACCGAGACCGTCACCGCGCCGATCGAGGGCACGCTCGAGGGCGACCTGCGCCCGCAGGTGGTCGGCGTGTTCACCGATCTGAAGGGCGGCGCACCGGAGGGCCTGTCGTTCCATATGACGGTCGACTCGCGCTTCTCCACCACCCCCACCGTGATCAAGCTGGTCGCGATGATCGCGGCGGTGCTGTGCACCCTGATCGCGCTGGCCGCGCTCGGCCGCCTCGACACCGGCGACGGCCGCGGCCACCGCCGGATCTTCCCGGCGCACTGGCTGAAGCCGACCTGGGCCGACGGCGCCGTCGTGGGCACGCTGCTGGTGTGGCATTTCGTCGGCGCCAACACCTCCGACGACGGCTACATCCTCAGCATGGTGCGGGTCGCCCCGCACGCGGGCTATCTGGCCAACTACTTCCGCTGGTACGGCGTGCCGGAGGCGCCGTTCGGCTGGTACTACTACGTGATCCAGGCGTTCGCGCAGGTGTCCACCGCCAGCGCCTGGGTGCGGATTCCGGCGCTGCTGTGCGGAATTCTGTGCTGGATGGTGATCAGCCGCGAGGTGGTCCCCCGGCTGGGCCGCGGCGTGCGCACCTCGCGGGTGGCGCTGTGGACCGGCGGCCTGGTCTTCCTCGCGTTCTGGCTGCCCTACGACAACGGCCTGCGGTCCGAGCCGATCGTCGCGCTGGGCGCGCTGCTGACCTGGGTGTCGATCGAGCGGGCCATCGCCACGTCCCGGCTGCTGCCCGCCGCGGTCGCGGTCCTGGTCGCCGCGTTCACGCTGGCGGCCGCGCCGACCGGGCTGATGTGTGTGGCCGCGCTGCTCGCCGGTATCCGGCCGCTGGTGCGGATCGCGGTGCGCCGCCGCCGCGACCTGGCCGCCGGGGAATCGGGCTGGAAGTCGACGTGGTGGGGTTCGACGCTGCCGCTGCTGGCGCCGATCGCGGCCGCGGGCTTCCTCGTGCTCACCGTCGTCTACAGCGACCAGACCTTCGCCGCGATCCAGGAGGCCAACCGGGTGCGCCGCCTCGCGGGCCCGAATCTGGCCTGGTACGAGGACTATCTGCGCTACTACTACCTGTTCGTCGAGACCGTGGACGGCTCGTTGGCGCGCCGGTTCGCGTTCCTGGTGATGCTGCTGTGCCTGTTCACCACGATGATGGTGCTGCTGCGCCGGGTGAAGGTGCCGGGCATCGCCAGCGGTCCGACGTGGCGGCTGATGGGCGTGGTGTTCGGAACCATCTTCTTCATGATGTTCAACCCGACGAAGTGGACCCACCACTTCGGCGCCTACGCCGGGATCGCCGGTTCGCTGGCAGCGGTGACCGCGGTCGCGGTGTCGGCGACCGCGCTGCGCTCGCGCAAGAACCGGTCGATCTTCCTGGCCGCCCTGCTGTTCGCGCTGGCGCTGTCGTTCTCGGGCATCAACGGCTACTGGTACGTGTCGAGCTTCGGGGTGCCGTGGTTCGACAAGACGGTGTCGCTGAAGGGCATCCAGTCCAACACCATCATGCTGGTGCTGTTCGGCCTGGCGCTGGCGCTGGTGGCCTGGCAGTCGCTGCGCGAGGGCTATGCGAAACCGCCCGCGAGCGCGAAGACCGCGCGCGGCAGGCGAATTCGCCGTTTCGCCGCCATCCCGCTCACCGTGGTCGCGGCACTGATGGTGCTGTTCGAGGTGTTCTCGCTGGTGAAGGGCGCGGTATGGCAGTACCCCGCGTACTCGCTGGCGCGCTCGAATTTCGATGCGGTGGGCGGTAATTCGTGCGGCCTCGCCAACGACGTGCTGGTGGAGCAGGATGTCAACAGCGGCAACCTGACTCCGATCATCGATCCGGCGCATCCGCCGAAGAACGACGATCCGCTCGCCGGCGGCAATCCGGTCGGCTTCTCCCCCAACGGCGTTCCCACCGATCTGAAGGCCGACTCGGTCGAGGTCAAGCCGGGCACCGGCAACACCTCCACGCAGTCGGTGGGCGCGGCGTTCGCCGAGGGCCAGAACGCGGGCACCGGCGGCGGGCGCACCCAGCAGACCGGCGTCAACGGCAGCACCGTCGCGCTGCCGTTCGGGCTCGACCCCGCGACCACGCCGGTGATGGGCAGCTACCAGGAGAATGTGCAGCAGCCCGCGAACCTGACCTCCAGCTGGTACCAGCTGCCGCCGCGGTCGGAAGATTCACCGCTGGTGGTGATTTCGGCCGCGGGCCGCATCCTGTCGGTCGACGACACCGGCAACGTCGACTACGGCCAGTCGCTGACCGTCGACTACGGCAAGAAGCAGCCCGACGGCTCGGTCACCAAGCTCGGCAGCTACCTGCCGCGCGATATCGGTCCGTTCCCGACCTGGCGCAACCTGCGGGTGCCGCTGGACGAGATCTCGCCCGAGGCCGATACGGTGCGCATCGTCGCCAACGACCCGATCCTGATCGGCGACCAGTGGCTGGCGTTCACCCCGCCGCGCGTGCCGAAACTGCAGTCGCTGAACAGCGTCATCGGCACCGAGCAGCCGGTGCTACTGGACTGGGCGGTGGGCCTGCAGTTCCCGTGCCAGCGGCCGTTCGACCACCTCGACGGCGTCGCGGAGGTCCCGAACTACCGCATCCTGCCGGACCGCCCGCTCGCGGTGAGCTCCACCGATACTTGGCAGGCCGAGGAATTCGGTGGGCCGCTGGGCTTCTCCCAGATGCTGGCCAAGTCGACCACGATCCCGACCTACATGAAGAACGACTGGGCACGGGACTGGGGTTCGCTGGAGCGCTACGACCAGTATTACCAGGCGGCCCCGGCCGAGGTGACCACGGGCACGGCGAGCCGGTCCGGATTCTGGTCCCCGGGGCAGTTGCGGGTGTTCTGAGCGGATCGCAGGATGGACGGGCGGCGCGCGAGCGCGCCGCCCGGTGGCGGTATAAGTGGGG
>NZ_JARWQD010000359.1 GCF_029869545.1 Nocardia wallacei
GGCCGGGGGCCGCCCTCTGATCCGCCCCCTCTTTCGCCTGGGTCCCTTTAATCGCGGCGGCGCCCGGGGTTTTTTGGGCTAATGCCCGGGGGGGGCCCGCGACCGCGGTCGTCATTTCGCCGCCTCCGCGTAGTGCCGGGCCGAGCCACTGGCGGCGTCGTCCCCGTTGAGCGAATAGTGGCGCATGAACAGCTCCTCCAGCGTCGGCGGCTGGCTGACCAGATTGCGCACACCGGCGTCGCCGAGCACGCGGATCAGCTCGCCGAGGTGTTCGCTGTCGACCTGGCAGCGCAGGGTGTGGTCCTCGAAGCTGACATCCTCGACACCGGGGATGCGCCCGAGATCGCCAGGGTCCCCGATCATTTCGGCGGTGATCGAGGTGCGGCTCAGGTGCCGCATCTCCGCGAGCGTGCCGCTCTCCACCGTCCGCCCGGAGCGGATGATGGTGACGCGGTCGCACAGCATCTCGACCTCGGACAGGATGTGGCTGGACAGCAGCACCGTCACGCCGCGCTCGGTGGCCTCGCGGACGCACTCCCGGAAGATCTGCTCCATCAACGGATCCAGGCCCGAGGTGGGTTCGTCGAGCATGAGCAGGTTCGCGTTCGAGGAGAACGCCGACACCAGGGCGACCTTCTGCCGGTTGCCCTTGGAGTAGGTGCGGGCCTTCTTGCGCGTATCCAGTTCGAAGCGCTCGATCAGTTCCGCGCGGCGCTCGGGATCCAGACCGCCGCGCATGCGGGCCAGCAGGTCGATGGTCTCCCCGCCCGACAGCGACGGCCACAGCGTGACATCGCCTGGAACATAGGCGATTTCGTGATGCAGACCGACCGCGTCGGTCCACGGGTCGCGGCCGAGCACCTGCGCCTCGCCCGACGTGCGGGCCAGGATGCCCAGCAGAATACGAATGGTCGTGGACTTACCGGCCCCGTTGGGGCCGAGGAAGCCGTGCACCTCACCCTCGGCGACCTCGAGGTCGAGTCCGTCCAGAGCGTGCACCTGCCCGAAATGCTTGTGCAGATCTCGGACGACGATTGCCGATGACATCGAATCTCCTTGTGAGAAGAAGGTTTACCGATCCGCGAGCAATGCGTCCAGCACCGTCGAATCGGTGAATAGTCCGTGTGTGTTGACTTCGATCGCCGGCAGCATCATCTGGTCGGCGTACTCGCGCAGCGCTTTTCGGTAGTCGATCTTTCCTTCGTTCCGCCCGGCGTAGAGCTGGAGGTAGAAGAAGAATCCGCCGCCGTTCTGGGTTGCCAGATAGTTGGCCGTCGCCTTCAGATCGCTTGGTGCGCGGAGGGTTCCGGCCTCGATGCCGACGGCGAGATACCCCTCGACGTCGGCCCTCATCTGGTCGAACCATGCCACCAGCAGTGGACCTCCGGCCTGGAAGGTGCGCATCAGGTAGCCGATGTACGGCGCGAACTCCTCGATCTCCGTCAGCGCCCGCAGGGTCGCGTTCGGAGAGGGCTCCTGCACGTACTGCAGCTTCGCCGAGACGATGATCGAGCGGACGTGCTCATCGCACGCCTGCCGCAGACCATCCTTGGAACCGAAGTGATGGTTGACCAACCCGGGTGACACACCCGCGGCCTTGGCGATCGCTCGAACTCCGACCCCGAACCCCTCATCGCCGAACGCGACGATCGCGGCGTCCCGGATGCGGGCGCGAGTGCTCAGATCCTGGGCGGATCCTTCCGGTACGGCTGCTCCCTTAAACACATGTTCAATATACTAAACACTCGTTCAATCGTCACGCAAGAGCTGACGCGGACCGATTTCGAATCGTCATTTGTGCAGGTCAGGGGGGTTGACTAGACATAGGATGATGGGACGGAAACTACCCGCGCGAGGCGCAGAGCAGCCCGTCCCCCACCGGGATCAGCACGCTGGTCAGCTGCGGGTCCTCGGCGACGGCGCGGGTGGCCGCGCGCACCGCCTGCGTGGCGGGGTCCCGCTGCGCCTGATCGGGCACCCGCCCGCCGAGCAGGGCGTTGTGCAGCAGGATCGCGCCGCCCTCGCGCAGCAGACGCACCCCCTGCTCCACATATTGCGGATGCTCCAGCGGCGCGGCATCGATGAACACCAGGTCGTAGGCGCCGTCGGCCAGGCGCGGCAGCACATCCAGGGCGCGGCCGTTGATCAACCGGGTCCGGGCGGGCGCGACCTCCGCGGTGCGGAACGCCTCGCGGGCGGCGCGCTGATGCTCGGGTTCGGAGTCGATGGTGGTCAGCGTGCCGTCCTCGCGCATGCCGTCGAGTAGCCACAATCCGCTGATCCCGGCGCCGGTGCCCACCTCCACCACCGCCCGGGCCCCTGCGAGCTGGGCGTACATGCTCAGCAGCGCACCCACCGAGGGTGGCACGGGCGCGGCGCCCAGCTCGGTGGCCCGCTCGCGCGCGGCCACCAGAATCTCGTCCTCGACAACGGATTCCTCGACGTAGGCGAGGTTGCGCTGCACGGCCGACGCCGCCGGTATGGAACTCACGGGTAAGAGGCTAATGGCGAAACCGCCCTCCCGTCGCGACCGACGGGCCCGCGGGCGGCGGTGCGGCCGCCATTTTTCTCAGGTGTCCCTCAGCATCCCCATACCACCGACACATCGGGAGCCGACAAAGTAGGGACAACGCAAAGGCCGACCGATCGCCGGTCGGCGCCCGGGAACACCGGACACAGGTCTTCGGTTGTACCCGGTACGCGACGGGTGGGCGACCCCACCGTCGCAGCGCCGGCCCACGGTCCCGAGTAGGAGGTAACCCCATCCACATGGTCGATGCGGCGCGTGAGCACGCCACCCTGCCCGAGCCGAGCCTGCCCAACGGCACGGCCGAATACCACCTGCCCGCCCCGGCGGCATCCGCCGACGCCGCGATGCCCGAGGACGCCGTCCTCCCCGAGGGCCCGGAGGGCGCCGAGGAGGATCCGCTGACCGGCACCGCGGCCTTCGACGCGACCGGCGACCGGACCATGATGCCATCCTGGGACGAACTGGTCCGCGAGCACGCCGACCGCGTGTACCGGCTGGCCTACCGCCTGACCGGCGACCCGCAGGACGCCGAGGACCTCACCCAGGAGACCTTCATCCGGGTCTTCCGCTCGCTGTCGAACTACCAGCCGGGCACCTTCGAGGGCTGGCTGCACCGCATCACGACCAATCTGTTCCTGGACATGGTGCGCCGCCGCAACCGCATCCGGATGGAGGCGCTGCCCGACGACTACGACCGGGTGCCCTCCGAGGGCCCCGACCCCGAGCAGGTCTACCACGATGCCAACCTGGATCCGGACCTGCAATCGGCACTCGACGCGCTGGCCCCGGAGTTCCGTGCCGCCGTCGTGCTCTGCGATATCGAGGGCCTGTCCTACGAGGAGATCGGCGCTACGCTCGGCGTGAAACTGGGCACCGTGCGCAGTCGTATCCACCGCGGACGCCAGGCGCTGCGGGAGCACCTTGCGCATAATGGATCTCAGGAGCGGTTCGCCGCTGCCGAGAAGGTCGGGTAATTCGCGGCCGCCACAGGCGGCGCCCGGCGCCAGTTGATTGTCCGTCGGAAGGGTGTGCACGTATGGGTGGCGAAGACGCCGCAACAGGCCGCGACTCCGGCGCGGCGGCGGGTCGAGCACAGCGCGCCCGTACCGGACGTCCGCCCCGCTTCGCTCCGACCGAGCACTTGGCCAGCGAGGCCATCGCCGCCTATGTCGACGGCGAACTGCGCATGAACGCCTACCTGCGCGCCGCCGAACATCTCGCCAAATGTCCCGAGTGCGCCGCCGAGGTCGAGGCGCAGCAACAGGCGCGCATCGCGCTCCGCCGGGCCGCGCAGCACCAGATCGCGGCGCCCGGGGACCTGCACGACACCCTGAGCCGAATTCCGCTGGCAAATCTTCCCGGCAAGATGGACGAGATGACGCGCGGCGCGAGTTTCCTGGGCCTGCGGGCGGATTCGTTCCGATTCGTTTCCACCGATCGCGACTTCGGTTCCGAGAGCAGGCGGTGGACCGGTTGGTGGCGCAAGTAGAGTTCGACACGTGACCACCGAATCAACGAACACCGGATCACAGCCCGAACGGCCCGGCGGGACAGACGCTGTTTCGGATTCGGCGGCCGAACGGGGGAACCTGAGGCCGCCGGACGCGCCCGTCCTTGGGCCGCGGGGCGGCGAACCGCCCCGAAAAAAATAAACCAACC
>NZ_JARWQD010000360.1 GCF_029869545.1 Nocardia wallacei
GTCGTAATCGTCGTACGCGCGTGCTGGTGGGGCGTCGTATGTGCGAGGGACAGGGACGTCGTATGTGCTGGTCGTGGACTCGTGATCTGCGTTTGCGCGTGCCTCGGGGGCGTTGGGGGGGTCTCCGAGGTTAGGCCGCCCGGGGCCGACGACGACCGTATCGTCGCGGCTGGCGACGCCGCTGCACCGTCGGGCCAGCCGCTGCGGATGAGTTCCTACGCCGCCGGGCCGTTGGGCGCGCAAGCCGTCGACACCGTGCTGAGTCGCCTCGCCGGGACCGAGCCCGCTGTGCTCAGCGTGGCCTTTTCGGGGGCTTGTGTCAGCCTCGGGCGGCGCAGCGGTGTCCGTCAGCTCGCGGGCAAGGACGACCGCCCGGTGAAGGCCTACATCGGCGGGCGGCCCGGGGCGGCGATCAAGGAGCTGACGTGCAAGCTCGGGGTGTCCAAGATTCGCCGGGAGGCCCGCAAACCCGGTTCCCTGATCTGGCCCAAGGGCGGCATCCGGCCCGCACAGTCGGCCGCGGCACAGAATGTCACGTCGCCGTGACCGCCGACGAACATGCCGAGCGGTTCACCCTGTTGCGGCCCCTGCTGTTCACGATCGCCTACGAGGTGCTCGGCTCGGCCACCGAGGCCGACGACGTACTGCAGGACAGCTATCTGCGGTGGGCCGAGGTAGATCTCGCCACGGTGCGAGATACCAAGTCCTACCTGGCGCGGCTGGTGACCCGTCAATCGCTGAACACGTTGCGGGCCAGCGCACGTCGGCGCGAGGACTATATCGGCCCTTGGCTGCCCGAGCCCGTGCTGCTCGACGAGAACGACGCCTCTGCCGACGTGGTGCTCGCCGAGTCGGTGTCCATGGCGATGCTCGTGGTGCTCGAGACGCTCACGCCCGACGAACGTGTGGCGTTCGTGCTGCGCGAGGTATTCGACTTCAGCCACAACGACATCGCCGCCGCGGTAGGCAAACCCGTTGCGACAGTGCGGCAAGCGGCGCACCGTGCCCGCAAGCACGTGCAGGCGCGGCGCCGGCGATTCGAACCCGCCGACACCGCGACGAACGCCCGGATCACCGAGCAGTTCATGGTGGCGGCCGCGACCGGTGATCTGCGCGGACTGCTCTCGCTGCTGGCGGAGGACGCCACCCTCATCGCCGACGGCGGCGGCAAAGCCGCGGCGGCACGCCGCCCGGTGGTGGGCGCGGAGTCGGTGGCCGCACGCCTGGTGAGTCTTTTCCCCAAGCGACGGGCACTACCGGGCTTGCGGATCGAGACGGTGCAGTGCAACGGCGCGCCCGCGCTGGTCGTCTACCGCGGCGACCAGCTGGAGGGAGTGTTCCTGCTCGAGATCACCGGCGACCGGATCACCAATCTCTACGCCGTCCGCAATCCGGACAAGCTCCGCACGGTAACGGTGCCACGCCGCCTCTGCCGACAGCGGGAATCCGGCCTTTCGAAGTAACAGGTCCTCTGGGCCGCCACCGTCGTGAACCTCTCTCAGACGGCGACCGGGTCGTACGCGCTGTGCGCACGCCGCGCCATCGCGACGCCGATTGCGTGCCCCTGGGCGACCAGCCCCTCGTGGACCGCCGGGTCCTTGGACTCGGTGTCGTAGAGGAATTCGATGGATGCGTCACCGATCTGCGAGTAGTCGGCGATGCCGTGCATGGTCTGGGTCGTCAACGCCGTCTTGTATCCGTGCCGGGCGAACGTGCCTTCGCCGAGGCCCGCACCGGCGACGAGATGGAGTTGCTTCACCGCGCTCGGGCTGCCGTGCGCAACATCGTCGTAGGCCCCGAAGACCCGGTCGAACCAGCCCTTGGCGAGTGCGGGCATGGACCACCAGTAGACGGGGAAGAGAACGACGGTCGCATCGACCGATTCGAGCAGTTCCTGCTCACGCCGGACATCGGCGGGAAGCTCCCCGAGCCCACGGTGGTGCGCCAGATCCGCCGTGCGGTAGACCGGATCGAAACCGGATTCCACCAGGTCATGGATGATGGCGGTGGTATTTCCGTCGGACTCGATGCCTCGCTGGATGGCCCGGGCGATGGCCCAGGTGGCCGAGTCGTGGTCAGGATGCGCAACCACGAGCAACACCTTCGGGCGGCCGTTCTCGTTGATCATGTCGGCGACCGTAAACTATGACACTGACGTCAATGTCAAGGAGACACGGCAGCATGCGAATCAGGGACTTGAGCAATGCCACCGGGGCGAGCCCGCGAATGCTCCGGCACTACGAGGGCGCCGGGATTCTCTCGCCCGAACGCGACGCCAACGGATACCGGAACTACCACCCCGACGATGTTCAGGTGGTGGACCACATCCGCTGCCTGCTGGCGTCGGGCCTGTCGCTGGCCGAGGCAGCCGCGATTCTGCAGGTCGCCTGCATCGACCCCGCCGGCGCCTCCGACGCCGACCGGCGGGCCGCGCTGACGCTGCTCGATGAGCGAGCAGGCCAATTGAACGCCGGAATCGCCCGACTCAGGACCCAGGAGGCCGAGATCCTCCGACTCCGCGCGAGCATCGAGACCGAGCCCGGTTCCCGCACTCCTTCACGATAGGTTCCCGGTTTCCGCTAGTGATGCCAAATGTGATGCCATCCAGCACGAAAACGGCCCCGGAACCACTGGTTCCGGGGCCGTTTCCCTAGTAGCGGGGACAGGATTTGAACCTGCGACCTCTGGGTTATGAGCCCAACGAGCTACCGAGCTGCTCTACCCCGCGTCGACGTATTCCACTGTACACGTGTCGGAGGATGCTCTGCAGCGGGGGTGCCTCGCGTCCGAAACCGCTTTGCTCCGACGATGATTCAGCGCCGTCGCGGCGACACCCGGGCCAGTGTCACCGACGCGACGGCGATACCGGCCGCCGTGCCGAGGAAGGCACCGCCGTATCCGGCCGCGCCGATGAACCCGCCGAGGGCGACGGCGCCGAGTCCCAGCCCGCCGTCGTAGGCGATGTTCCAGATGGTGCTCGCCGTCCCGCTGCCCAGGCGTCGAATCGTCAGCACGAACGAATCGTTCTGGCACGCACCGAATCCCGCGCCCAGCAGGATCGCGCCGACGATCAGGGGTCCGTGGGTGCTCGCGACCGAAGCGCCGCCGATGAGCGCCAGTCCCGCCGCGCAGCTCGACACCGACCCCGGCAGCAGCCGACCGGCACCGAGGCGATCGCCGACGAACCCGGCCCCCAGCCGCGCCGCCACCAGCGCGACGGACGCGGCGAGCAGTGCCCACGAGGCGGCGCCCGCCTCCGGAAATGCCACCGGCAGAAAGGTTGTCGCCGCGCCGAAGGCTCCGGCGGTCATCAGGAACAGCGCGATCGGCACCGCGATCGTGCGCATGTCCGCCGTCGAGCCCAGCCGGAATGCGCCACGATGCCCGGTCGGCAACAGCAGCGCCAGCAGCGCTCCGGCGAGCGTGGCGGCCGCGGCGCCCCAGAACACCACCGCGAATCCCCAGGTGCGCGCGGCCCATACGCCTCCGGCCAGCGCCCCCAGGTTGGGCAGGGCGGCGGCGACGCCGTACATCGATGCCGAGGAGGACAGCCTGCCCGCGGCGGCGAGGTCGGCCACGAGCGTGGCTCCCGCCGTGACCACGAGCGCGAAACCGATGCCGCGCACCACCGTGATCGCGATGATCGGTGCGATATCGGGGGCGAGAATGTACAGCGGTGTCGGAGCCCCGAGCAGCACGGCGCCGACCGTCAGCATCGCGCGCAGCGAGAGGATCCGGAACAGCCAGGGTGCGGCCGCCTGCGTGGCCACGGTGGCCGCCATCATGACTCCGGTCGTCGACCCCACGGCGACGCTGGCCGCCCCGCCGGTCGCCGCCCACAGCGGGACCACCGACAGGAGCGCCGCGTAATTGACGAAGGCCAGAAACGTCACGGCGAGCAACACCGCGAACCCACCCCGCCGCGGGACTCGAAAACCGTTGCGGTGGTGGGCATCTCCGGTCGCGATCGGGAGGCAGTCCGCTCCCGGGCCGGTCTCCGCCGTCATAGTCTCCCCTCTCTCCCCGCCCGGCCGGACGTTCCCGCGGCCGGGCACACCTCCACCCTCACGCCGCGGCGAGTATTCTGTCCAACGATGAATCTTGATCCAGTCCATCACGAATCGCGATAGCGGCACATGGATACCCGACTCCTGCGCAGCTTCCTGGCCGTCGCGCGGTCGGGCAGCTTCACCGAGGCTGCGCTGCAACTCGGATTCACCCAGTCGACGGTGACCGGCCACGTGCAGAAACTCGAACGGCAGCTCGGTGACCGGCTGCTGGACCGGCTCTCCTCCGGCGTCGTCGTCACCGAACTCGGCGCCCGCCTGATCGCGCACGCGGAAGAGGTGCTCGCCGCCGAGGACCGGCTGCGGGCGCTCTCCGGCCCCACGGGCGCCCGCCCCTCCGGCACCGTGCGGTTGATCGCGCCGGAATCGCTGTGCACCTACCGGCTGCCCGCCGTCATTGCCGCCGTCCGCGACACGGAACCGGACGTGCAGATCTGGATCGGCCCGGGCGGCATCGGCGACGCGCTGGACGCGGTGCGCCGCGGCACCGCAGACCTCGCACTGACCATGGAACCGCGGACCCCGGCGACCGATCTCGCCCTGGAGAAGATCGGGACGGAGCCGTTACTCCTGCTCGATCACGGTGCGCGGACCGGTGATTCGGCGACGTGGGCCGACCTGGCCCGGCGCGACGCTCTGCTCATCGAGGAGGGCTGCGGCTACAGCGACGACGTCGCCGAGCAGCTCGCCGCCACGGGCGCGACCCCGGGCCGCCGATCCCGCTTCGGCAGCATCGAGGCGATCAAACGCTGCGCCGCCGTCGGCCTGGGCTGGACGGCGCTCCCGGCCGTCAGCGCCGAGGCCGAAATCCGTTCCGGCGAACTACATCCCATCCCCGGCCCGCACCTTCCCGCCTGCGACATCCACATGGCCCTCCACCCCCGCCGCCACCCCAGCCCGGCACTGGAGGTCGTCCGCACCGAACTCCGCCGAACCTGGGGGTAGTTGCCGCACGGGTGTCACCCGGCGAGGCGGGCACACAGGGTTCGATACGTCCACTCCTCCCAGCGGGCGGGCGGCCAGCCGCGTTCCCGGACGAACAGGAGATAGAGCTCGGGGCTGAGCAGGCAGTAGAGCACGTCGGCGGCGTCCGCGGCGGTGAGGCCCGCGGCGAATCCGGGCTTGTCGGCGAGGGCCTCGGCCACGGTGTAGATGTTGGCGTACCTGCCGTCGTCGTCCTGATGCAATTCCGCCTTGACCTCGGAGTCGGCCGCGATCGCGGTGTCCACCACCTTGGCGATGGGTGCGACGCGATCGAGAATGAGCCGCCCGCCGTGGACCGCGATCCGCAGAAGTTCCCGGGCCGTATCCGCCGTGAGGGCGTCGTCGAACCATTGCTGCTCGCGCACGGTCGTGCCGTCGTCACCGGCCACGGTCGCGCGCACCAGCTCCTTCAGCAGCGTGCGCTTGTTGCCGAAGACGAAGTAGACGGACTGAACCGACACCCCGGCATGGTCGGCGATGCCCTGCAGGGTGCTCGCGCCGTAACCGTCCCGGACGAACAACTCCGCCGCCGCGTCGAGGATGCGGCGGCGAGTCTGCCGCGCCCGGGCGCTCTGCCTGCTTGTTGCCATGAACTAGAGCTTACCTCTAGAGTTGACGTCTAGAGTCGAACTCTAATTTCGAGGAGTGAGTTATGCGCAGGACAGTGCAGATCGCCATCACCGTCGCGGCGCTGGCGTTGGCGGCCGTGGCGTCGAGTTCGGGATCCGCCGCGGGCGAGGCGGGCTCGGTGGACGAGGCGGCGCTGGCCGACCTGGAGCAGCGGCAGTGGCAGGCCTGGGAACGTGCCGACGGCGCGGGGTTCGCCGCCACGTTCACCGAGGACGCCGATTTCGTCGCCGTCACCGATGAGCACATCCACGGCCGCGCGGCGATCGCCGAGAGCATGCAGCAGGGTTTCGACACGTTCATGGCCGGTACCCGCATACAACCGGCGCAGGACCGCCGAGTCAGGTTCCTGTCCCCCGACCTGGCGATCGTGATCTCGAGCGGCGTATGCGTACTGCGTCCCGGCGCGACCGAATGCCGCCCGCAGGACCTGTCGATCCAGACCCGCACCGCCGTCGAGCGCGACGGGCAGTGGCTGATCACCGCATTCCACAACGGCAGGGTCGGCCCGCCCCCGGCATAGCCGCCGCATCGTGTGAGGTCCGCGATAACCCGATTGTCGATCTCCCGCTCGACAGGTAGGGTTGCCGACGCCGTATCACATGACCCGGAGGTGAGTTGATGACCGCGCCGAAGACCACTGCTGACAGCGGTGGCCGAGGTCCGCTCACCTCTCGTCGCTGAGCCGAACCGCTCTCCACACCCCCGCTGCGGGACTTTCCCGGACAGCAGTGGTCACTCCTCGAAGTTCTGTCTTTTCTTGTCCGACATGACAATTCAGGAGTCACCCCATCATGTCCAGCAACCGTAACTGGCTGACTCGCCCGGAAACCGAGTCCGATATCGACGCCATCCGCCGCATCACCCTGGCGGCGTTCGACACCGCCTTGGAGGCGGACCTCCTCGATGCCCTGCGCACCGATCCGTCCTGGATCGACGGCCTGTCGATGGTCAGCACCGACAGCGACGGCACGCCGATCGGCCACGCCCTGCTCACCCGGTGTCACATCGGCGACACCCCGGCGCTGTGCCTCGGGCCGTGCTCGGTACTGCCCGAATACCAGCGCACCGGTGCCGGTTCCGCCGCGATCCGGGCGGCGCTGCACGCCGCGAAGGACCACGGCGAATCCTTCGTCGTCGTCCTCGGCCACCCGACCTACTATCCACGGTTCGGATTCGGCCGCGCCGGTGAACACGGCATCCGGCTCAGCATCGAGGTCCCCGACGAGGCACTCATGGCCATGAGCCTCACCGGCCGCCCGCTGCCCGGCGGCACCGTCCGATACGCGGCGCCGTTCGGCATCTGAGCGGCCTGCTCGCGAAGGCCCGGCCCCGCGGGCCGGGCCTTCGTCGCGCCGTCATTCCGGTTGGTGCACATCCGGTCCGGGGTCCCGGTGGTACAGCTCGTCGATCTCCGTGGCGTATTTCTCGGCGATGTTTCGGCGCCTCAGTTTCATGGTGGGGGTGAGTTCGTCACCGCCCGCCGCCCAGAAGGTGGGCAGGATGCGGAATCGGCGGATCTGTTCCACGCGGGAGAGTTCGGCGTTACCGGCCGCGATTCCCGACCTGATGTCGTCGACGACAGCGGCGTCGTTCGCCAAGGTGGCGGCGTCGCCGTCGCGGAGACCGCGCCGCGCGGCGGCCTCGGCGTCGAGCACGATGAGGGCGGTGTTGTAGGGCCGCCCGTCACCGATGGTCGCCATGGCGCCGATCAGTGGTGTGGCGGATTTGACGGTGTTCTCGATGGTGGCCGGTGACATGTTCTTGCCGGAGGCGTTGATGATCAGTTCCTTCTTGCGGTCGACCACCGTCAGGTAGCCGTCCGCGTCGATGGTGATCACGTCGCCGGTGCGCAGCCAGCCCTCGGAATCGATTGCCTCAGCGGTCTTTTCGGGCTCACCCCGGTAGCCCTTCATGACCAGCGGGCCGCGGACGAGAAGTTCGCCGTCGTCGTGCCGGGCCGCCATACCGGGCAGCAGCCTGCCCACGCTGCCCAGCCTGGCATCGCGCGGGTGACTGACGCTGCAGATGCAGGCCAACTCGGACATGCCCCAGATCTCGGCGATCGGAACGCCCAGTCCCGCAAAGAATCCCAGGGTCTGCCGCGGGATGGGCGCGGCACCCGATATCGCCCAGCGGACACGGTCGAGACCGATGCGGGCGCGCAGCGGCGCGAGAACCAGCTCGTCGGCGCGCTCCCAGTCGGCGGCGACATCGGGCGGCAGCGGGGTGCGGGCGAGCTCGTGCGCACCGCGTTCGGCGGCCACCGACAGCGCCCACCGCATGATCTTGCCCCGTTCCGGGTCGGGTTCGGCGGCGACGGCGAATTCGATTGCCGCCTCGAGCTTTTCCCAGACGCGCGGCACCGCTCCCCAGATGGTGGGATGCAGGTCCGCCAGTGCCGGTCCGATCTGCCCCACGTCGGGCACGCAGGTGATCTGGGTTCCGAACGCCTCCTGGAAGTACAGCCCGGTGAGCCGGTCGGCGATGTGTGCGGTGGGCATGTAGGAGGTGATGGTGTCGCCGAAGTGGATGTCGAGTACCTCGCTGACGGCGTAGCACTCGAACATCAGGTTGGCGTGAGTCATCTCCACCCCCTTCGGATTTCCCGTGGTGCCGGAGGTGTAGATCAACGTGGCCACGTCCTCGCTCGACACCGCGCGCCAGGCGGCGTCGAAGTCGAAATCCGCCGGGGCGGCGGCGAGCAGTTCGGCGACCGAGACGGTGCCCGGCGGTGCCTCGTCGAGGCAGACGATGTGGTCGAGTTCGATGCCACTGGCACGCAGCCGGGACACGTACTGCGGTTCGCACACGACCATGCGGGCTCCGGCGTTGCCGAGTACGTGGGCGAGTTGTGCGGCCGACAGTGTGTTGTAGACCGAGAACGAGGTGACGCCCAGGTGTTGCGCACCGACCTCGAAGGGGTAGAAGTCGATCCGGTTGGCCATCATCAGCGCGACCGTATCGCCGCGCCGCACGCCCAGCCCGGCCATTCCCGCGGCGGCCGCGCGGACCCGCCGGGCGTAGTCGCGCCAGGTGAGGGTGTGCTCGTCGCCGGGTGTGCGCAGGGCGACGGCGTCGGGTGCGAGGGCGGCGTTGTGCTGGAAGGCCGCGCAGAGGGTGTCGAAACGGGTTGGCACGAAGCATCCTTCGGTGATCATGGCCGGTTCTCGATCCGGCGAATGAGCGCGGCGAGCCTCGGGTCGCGGGCCAGGCGCCGATCGAGCGCCACGTTGACGACCCCGCGCAGCAGCGCGTACACCTCCCATCCGGACGGCGCGATGGTGTGTGGGGCCCGGCGGCCGATGCCGTCCGCGATGACCCGCGCCGCCGCGGCCGCGGTGATGCGGCGACTCAGCGGCCAGGGCAGCAGGCCGTCGATGGCGCGGCCGAGATCGTCCCGGTCCAGGGTGGCGTGGGTCATGGCCGTGTCCACGACACCGAAGTACGACACGCCCGCGGTGGCGCCGTGGGGCGCGAGTTCCACGCGCAGGGCGCGGCCGAGCTGCTCCACGCCCGCCTTGCTGATCATGTACGGCGACCCGCCCATGCCGGGTGCGAACGCGGCGCAGGAGGACACCACGACCACGTGGCCGCCCACGAGCAGGACATGATCGAGCGCCGGGCGGACGGTGTTGAACGCTCCGGTCAGGTTGACGCCGATCACGCGGTCGAATCCGGCCGGGTCCATGGTGCGCAGCGTGGCCGGTCTCGGGACCACGCCCGCGTTGGCGACGACCACGTCGAGGCGGCCGAAGTGCTCGGCGGTGCGTGCGACGGCCTTATCCATGGCCTCGCGATCGGCGACGTCGGCGCCGAGGGCGAGCGCTCGATCACCGAGTTCCGTGGCCGCCGCTCGGGCAGCGGCCGGGTCGATATCGATCAGCGCGATCGCGGCCCCGCGCCGATGCAGGATCGTGGCCAGCTCGCGGCCGATGCCCTGGCCCGCGCCGGTGATCAGGACGGTCTTGCCGCGCACGTCGTAGTGCGTGCCGAGGATCCGGCGCAGCGACCCGAATGGTCCGATACTCATCACACACGCACCTCGTCCCGGTGGTCGATGTAGTAGGAGCCGGTGTCGAATCGGCTTGTGCGGCCGCGGTATTCGAAGCTCCAGTTGGGGTACAGGCCCGCGTTGCGGCCGTCGGGTGTCTGGTAATAGCTGCTACAGCCGCCGGTGACCCAGACCGTGGATCGGCTGCGCTGCGCCATCTCGTCCAGGAATGCCTGCTGCACTTGCGGTTTCACCTCGACCCGATGCGCCCCGCGGCGGCGCAGCTCGGCGAGCGCGGCGACGATGTAGGCGATCTGCGATTCGATCATGAAGATGGCGGACTGATTGCCAGCCGCCCCGAACGGCCCGAGCGTGCAGAAGAAGTTCGGGAAGCCCGTGAGGGTCGCGCCGAGATAACTCTGCGGCTGCTTGTGATACAGGTCGGCCATCGACAGGCCGTCGCGGCCGACGAACCGGTCGAACGCGCTGGGAGTGGGCGTGAATCCGGTCCCGTAGATGATCACGTCCACCGCGTGCTCGGTGCCGTCCCGAGCCACGATCGAGTGTGGTCGCACCTCATCGATGCCCGCGGTGACCACCCGGACATTGGGCCGGTCGAGCGCGGGGAGATAGGCATCGGAGAAGATCGCCCGCTTGCAGCCGATCATGTAGTCCGGGGTGAGCGCGCGACGCAGGTCCGGGTCGCGGACCTGCCGCAGCAGCTGCAACCTGCCGATGAGCTCGTACGGGTGCCGGAAGCGCTTGTCCACGAACCCGACCAGCCCGAATCCCTCGATCGCGGTGAACCAGCCCCCGCGAATCGCCTTCCCCAGCAAAGGAATACGCCGGAGCAACCGGCGCTCGACGGCGCTCGTGCGCCGGTCGACGCGCGGCATGATCCACGGCGCGGACCGCTGGAACACCACCAGTTCGGCGGCCTGCGGCTGGATCTCGGGCACGAACTGCACCGCGGAGGCGCCGGTGCCGATGACGGCGATCCGCTTACCGGTGAGGTCGTAGTCGTGATCCCAGTGCAGCGAATGAAATGTCCTGCCCGCGAAGGTGTCCAGGCCGGGCAGCGACGGATACTTCGCCTCGGCGAACAGGCCGGTCGCCGAGATCAGGAAGTCCGCCGTGAGCGCGCCGCGGGAGGTCTCGATCCGCCAGCGGGTCCGCGCCTCGTCCCAGCGGGCGTCGAGCAGTTCGGTGCCGAAACGGATGTGGCGCACCACATCGCGCTCGGTGGCGACGGCGCGCAGGTACTCCAGGATCTCCGCCTGCGTGCCGTAGGTGCGCGACCAGTCCGGGTTCGGCGCGAACGAGTAGCTGTACAGGTGCGACGGCACATCGCAGGCGCACCCCGGATAGGTGTTGGCGCTCCAGGTGCCGCCGAGATCGTCGGCGCGCTCGAGGATCACCAGATCGTCGAATCCGGCCTCGCGCAGCTTGATCGCCAGGCCGATACCGCCGAACCCCGAGCCGACGACGACGATGTGCCGGTGCTCGTCGAGGTTGGGTGCGTCGCGTGGTGTCATGGACGTCGCCGTCCCTTCGTATCGTTTCTACAGGTCGATGACCAGCGCATCCCCGGCGGCGCGGGAGACGCAGGTGAGCATGTGGCCGCCGCGTTCGGCGTCGGAGAGCCGGTGGTCGCGATGGTCGACCTCCCCGGCCAGCACCCCGGTCCTGCAGGTGCCACAGAAGCCCTGGCGGCAGGAGTAGACGGCGTCGGGGACCACCCGGCGGATCGCGGTGAGTGCGGTCTCCTCGGCGCCGACGCGGATCGTGCGGCCGGTCCGGGCGAGGGTGAGGTCGAACTCCCGGCCGTCGACCACCGGTGCGGCGGAGAAGCGTTCGGTGTGCAGCGACCCGGTCGGGTTGACGGCGAACATGGCGCGCCGGGCGGCGGCCAGCACCGGGGGCGGCCCGCAAACATACACGGCCGCACCGGGTTCCGCGCGTTCGAGCAGTCCGGCGATATCGGGCACGCCGAATTCGTCGTCCGGGCGGATATCCGCGTCGCCGGGCAGTTCGCCGAGGAACGGCATCGTCGCGCGGGATCGCCCGAGGTAGACGAGCCGACCGCGGTCCCCCGCGGCGCGGACCATCGGCAGGATCGGGGTGATGCCGATGCCGCCCGCGATGAACAGGTACGACGGCGCGTCCACGAAGGTGAACGCGTTGCGCGGTCCGCGCACTCGCAGCGGATCGCCGGTGCGCAGGGCGCGGTGCATCTCGATCGAGCCGCCGCCGCCATCGGCGATGCGCCGCACCGCGATCCGGTATCGGAACCGATCGCCGGGATCGCCGCACAGCGAGTACTGCCGCTGCGCGCCGGAGGGCAGGAACACGTCCAGATGCGCGCCGGGCCGCCATCGCGGCAGCGGTCCCCCGTAGGCGCGGCGCAGCGTGAAGCTGACCACGTCCACGGCCTCGGCGTGCACCTCGTCCACGAGGAGATGCAGATCGAACCCGTTGTGCCGCACCGGATTCCGCCGCGACAGCAGCGGCGCCGCCGGTCCGGAGACGAATACCCGCCGGTAGGCGTCGATCGCCGTGCCCAGCATGCGCAGGCTCGGCGGCGGCGTGAATTCCTCTCTCGCCATGACGGTTTCCATCAGTAACCGGCCGCCCGGGCGGCCGGGGAATGGGCGAGATACCGCAGCGCCTTGTCCATCGAACCGAGCTGCGACGGATGAAAGTCCGCCCGCAGATACCGCGGCATCTCGGTGATGAACACCGTCCAGCTCGGGATCACGCCGCGCCGGGTCGCGCTGACGAACTGACGAAACCACGAGCGGCCCTTGCGCTCCGACGGATCCTGCTTGTACAGGTACGCCGTCGACACGATGAACAGCGGCAGCAGCGTCGCGGTCGCGAGGAGCGCGGTGCGCGCCCGGCGCGCATAACTGCCGTCGACATACTGGAACGCGTCGAAGACGACGCTGCGATGCTCGACCTCCTCGGCACCGTGCCAGCGCACCAGATCCAGCATGGCCGGATGCATCCCCTGCTCCTCCAGAATGTCGGCGTTCAGCAGCCATTCGCCGATCACCGCGGTGAAATGCTCCATGCCCGCGAACAATCCGAGCCGCTCCTTGAGCCACTCCTCCCGGGCGCGGCCGGTCAGCCCGTGGTCGCCGAGGACGCGGTCGACCAGCCACGCGATCTTCGAGACATACGACTCGACGTCCAGGCCGATCGACTGCAGGTGCCTGCGCGCGCCCTCGTGGCTGGCGGCGTGCATCGACTCCTGGCCGATGAAGCCCTGCACCTCCTCCCGCAGCCGGGGGTCGTCGATCGAGGGCAGCGCCTCCGCGAGGCAGTTCGCCATGGCGCGCTCCCCCTCGGGCAGCACCAGATGCATCACGTTGACGATGTGGGTCGCGAGGACCTCGCCGGGGATGTAGTGCATCGGCACCGAATCGAAGTCGAAGTGCACGTCCCGGGCATTGATCGCGTGCGCCTCGTCGCGGTAGGTGCGCTCCGTCGCGTCAGCCGTCTCAGCCATGAACCGACCGTACATTGCAACATTTGGTATGGCAATGTGGCAGCCACATCAGGCGTGTGAATGTTGCAACGGTGTGGGAAATCGGTATCGTCGAGGGATGACTGCCGCGTCGACCAGCCCCGTCAGCCCGCGAAGCGAGGACGACAGCATCGAATCGCGCATCCTGGACGCGGCGCTGGTGCAGTTCGAGAAACTCGGCCTGAAGAAGACCACCATCGAGGACGTCGCCCGGCAGGCCGGGGTCGACCGCGTCACGGTCTACCGCCGGGTCGGCTCCCGCGACGACCTGGTCCAGGCCGTGGTGAGCCGCGAGGTCGGCGCCGTCCTGACCGAGGTCGCGCAGCTTCCCGATCGCCACGACGACATCGCCGACCTGGTCGCCGACATCTTCGTCACCGTCCTGACCCGATGGCGCAGCCATGCCCTGGTCCACCGGATGCTCACCGTCGAGCCCGACCGCGTCATCACCAAGCTCACCACCGAGGGCGCGACGACCTTCGCGATGTCCGTGGCCACCACCGCGGCCGCCCTCGAACGCGCCGCCGAGCTCGGACTACTGCCCGAGACGCCCGACCTGATCGGCCGCGCGGAGGTCGTCTGCCGCGTGGTTCATTCGCTCATCCTCGCCCCCGCGGGCGGAATGCGCCTCGAATCCGATTCCGAGATGGACGAATTCGCGCGGCGGTATCTCCTGCCGATCATCGTCGGCTGAGGGCCGTCGCCTCCTCGTCCCGCGGCGTCGCCCCGCCCGCGGACCGTTGAACTCGCACCCAGGTGTTGTTCACCGCGGAGGTGCCCGACAGCGGGTCCACCAGGGCGGGGTCGTGCAGCAGGTTCACGTTCGCCCCCGGTAGGGCCGCCGCGACCTGCCATCCGACGCCGGGTTCGCGATGGCCCCAGCCGTGCGGAATGGCGACGGTACCGGCGCGGATCTCCTCGCTGACCTCGAGGGTCACCACGATCGAGCCCGTCGGCGACGACACCGTCACCGGCTCGCCGTCGGTGAGCCCGCGCTCGCGCGCGTCGGCGGGATGCATCAGCGCGGTGCAGCGGTCGCGGCCCTTCACCATGGCCGGGACGTTGTGCAGCCAGGAGTTGTTGCTGCGCAGATGTCGGCGGCCGATCAGTTGCAGGTCGTAGCCGTCGCTTCCGGCCGCGGGAGCCTCGTGCGCGGACGCGAGCAATTCGCGTGCGGCGGTGACGAAGTCGGGCGGTGCGAGATGCACCTTGCGGTCGCGCGTACCGATCAGCGAGGGCAGCCGCGGCCGCAACGGTCCCAGATCGACTCCGCCGGAGGCGGCGCGCACCTTGGCGATGGTCAGTCCTTTCCGCCCGCGCCGCAGCACCCCGTAGGGTCCGGCGGCCACACCGAGCGCCGCCATGCGCATCGGACTGAGCCGCTCGAACAGGCCGTTCAGCGCGCGCGTGGTGAACCGGCGGGCGGGCAGCGGCACCAGTTCGGTGATCATCCGCGCCAGGATCTGCCAATCCTCGAGGCCCTGCGCCGAAGGCTCGAACACCCGGGCGTCGTAGCGCAGGTTGTTGCGCACGCTGAACACCGGGAACAGCAGGTTGACATCCTCGCGCTCCAGCGGCGAGATCGGCGGCAGGATGATGTCGGCGTGCCGGCTGGTCTCGGTGACGTACATGTCCACGGCCACAAAGAAATCCAGCGATTCCAGCGCCGCGTCGAGCCGCCCGCGCTGCGGCGTCGAGAGCACCGGATTCCCGGCGTAGGTGATCATCGCCCGGACCTGCCCGGGGCCCGGGGTGAGGATCTCGTCGGCGAGGGCCGCGACAGGCAGCTCGGAGCGGAACGACTTGTACCGCCCGGAGCGATCGGTCCACGCGCCGTGCGCCATCGGCAGGTACTTGGCGAACCTCGCCGCATCGACCGGCGGCGTCGCGAACATCTGCCCGCCGGGGCGGTCCAGGTTCCCGGTGACGGCGTTGATCGTATTCACCAGCCAGTGCGTCAGCGTGCCGGTCACCTGCTGGCATACGCCGATTCGCGCGTACAGCACCGCCGAGCGGGCCGCCGCGTGCTCGCGCGCCAGGGTGCGAATGGTGTCCGCGTCGACGCCCGCGTGCGGCGCCGCCCGCTCCGGAGTGAACTCCGCGACCACCGAACGCAGCTCGTCCCACCCCGCGCACCGCGCACGCACAACCCCTGTGTCACAGAGGTTTTCGGTAACCAGCACCTGCAGCATCGCCAGGAGCAGGTACGCGTCGCCTCCGGGTCTCACCGCGATGTGCTCGTCGGCCAGCCGCGCGGTCTCGGTGCGCCGCGGATCGATGACGACGACCTTGCCGCCCCGCGTCCGCACCCGGCGAATCCGCTGCTTGGCATCGGGCATGGTGGTCACCGACCCGTTCGACACCGCCGGATTCGCGCCCAGGATCACCAGCCGATCGGTGCGATCGATATCGGCGATCGGCATCAGCACGTTCGAGCCGAACATCCGCCATGCCGCGAACTCCTGCGGGAACTGATCGATCGACGACGCGGTATAGAAGTTCCGCGTCAGCAGCACCGCGCGCAGCAGGGCGCCGTACAGCACCGATGAGCTATGTGCCGCAGGATTTCCCAGATACATGGCGATCGCGCTCGGGCCGTGCGCGCGCCGGATGCCGCGCAGCCGCTGCCCGATCTCGCGGAATGCCGCGTCCCAGCCGATCGGCTCGAACCGATCACCGACCCGCCGCACCGGCGTCCGCAACCGGTCCGGATCGTGGTGCAGCCCGCCCATCGCCGTCGCCTTCGGGCAGATATAACCCTGCGAGAGAACATCTTCCGGATTCCCCTCGATCCTGGTCACCCGCTCGCCCTCGACGGTGACCAGGATCCCGCAGTGCGCCTCACACAGGGTGCACTGACGAGCGACAATGCGACTATCCATGCCCCATCTTCTCACGCAGGCCACGCCCAGGAGAAGACTCATCGCCCTCGAATCCGATTCCGGCAATTCACGGACAGAGGTTCCCCGGCACACATATGCTGCAACGCGTTCTACTGCTGAAGGGGGTGGTGAGCGTGTCATTGTCGATGCGAGCCGCCGCGATGGCGCTCGGCGCGGTGCTGATCGCGGCCCTGGCGCCCGCCGGAGCCGGCGCGGAAACGACAACTTTCACTGATATCGGGGCGGTTTCGGTGCCGCGGGCCGAGTGCGGGCCGGGCTCGATGCCCGAACCCGGACTGCAGGGCGACGTTCCGGCGGAGGATCGCAACAGCGGCCGCAGCCGCCAGGGTTACCAGTGCAACATGTTTCAGGTGGGCGGCCTCCAGGAGCGGGGTGGGGGCATCCTGTCGGTCACCTTCGAGCACTGCTCGTACACGAGCACCTTCTTCCCGGGCAACCTGTTCGACCCGGCGGCGCCGGGTGTGCACGTCCTCGATGTCTCCGATCCCGCCCGCCCGGTGCGCACGGCCTCGCTCGACGAGCCCGCGATGCTGGGCGGCACCTGGGAGTCGCTGAAGGTCAACAAGGAGCGAAAGCTGCTGGCCGCCACCGCGGTTCCGGTCGCCATGGGCACCGCCTACTTCTCCGTCTACGACATCTCCGACTGCGCCCATCCGCGGCTGCTCAACCGCGGGCCGGGGACCGACCTGACGATGCCGCTGCCGTTCCTGTCGCACGAGGGCGGCTTCTCCCCGGACGGCAACACCTACTGGGCGTCCGGAGTCGGGCCGGGTGTGCTCAGCGCCATCGACATTCGCGATCCGGCGAATCCGCGCATCATCTGGCAGAGCGTGCAGGCGCTGACCAACCACGGCTTCGGGATCAGCCCGGACGGCGACCGGATGTACCTGTCGATCCAGACCGGCATCAACATCCTCGACATCAGCGCGATCCAGCGCCGCGACCCGTATCCCGTAGTGCCGCAACTGGCTACGTACCTGTGGGCGGACGGGCTGTTCAATCAGCACAGCGTGCCGGTGAGCTACGGCGGCAGGCCCTACATCTTCACGCCCGACGAGGCCAGCTCCGGCGGCGTCAAACTCATCGATGTCGCCGACCCGCGGCGCGCGAGGATCGTGCGGACGCTCAAGCTCGAGATCCAGCTGTCGGGCAATGCCGACGACCAATGGCGTTCGGCCATGGGCGGTTCCGCGTACTCCTACGACTCGCACTACTGCGCCGCCGACCGCCAGGTCGATCCGACGGCGCTGGCGTGCTCGTGGGGACAGGCCGGAATCCGGGTGTTCGACGTGCGCGACATCGACGACATCCGCGAGATCGCCTACTACAACCCACCGGCGCAGACCGGCAAAACCGCACTGCAGCTTCCGAATTCGGCGCACGCGGTCGCCTCGACCCTGGGTGTGCCGGTGTTCGGGCTGATTCCGCTGCTGCGTGACAGCATCGAGGGCCGCGTCGATCCGGGCACCCTGCTCGGACCGCGGGCCGGGCAGCTGGCCTTCGGCGATCTGTCGGCCGACTGGTGCCTGTCGCCGCCGGAGTTCCACGGCACCCAGCTCTGGACCTCGTGCACCGACAACGGATTCATGGCCCTGGAGCTCGGCAACGACGTGTATTCGCCACCCGCGAACCAGGATTCGACCGTTGGCTCGTAGCGCCGGCCGGGCGGCCGCCGTCCTCGCGCTCGTCCTCGCGGCCTTCGCCGCGGGCCACTGGCTGTGGCCCGCGCCGGACGAGCCGGGAGTGCGGCTCTCGGCCGTGGACATCGGATTCGCTCAGGACATGTCGGCACATCATGATCAGGCAATCCTGTTGTCGCACACACTGTCTCGTGAGGTGTCACCGCAGGTGCGCGCGCTGGCCGACCAGATAGCCGCCGCCCAGACCGCGGAGACCGCCATGATGCAGGGCTGGCTGGCGCTGGCCGACCGGCCCCGCTCGTCCGACGGTTCGATGGCCTGGATGCACGACGACGGCGGGCACGGTGCCCACCGTTCGCCCGAGGGCCCGCCGATGCCGGGCATGGCGAGCACCGGCGACATCGCGCGCTTGGGCGGCCTCCGCGGTGTCGAGGCGGAGCGGCTGTTTCTCCAGTTGATGATTCGGCACCATCGCGGGGGCGTGGACATGGCGCAGGCCGCCTACGACCGCGGCCGCACCGCGGCGGTGCGCCGGGCCGCGATCGAATTCGTCCGGCAACAGAACAGTGAAACAGGTCTCATGACCGCCCTCTTGACGGCCCGCGGCGCCGAGCAACTCCCGTATCCATGACGAATCATCCGGTTCGCGAATGATGGTGGCACGCTTCACCTTCCCACCGGTGGAGGCGAGCCTTCTCAGCTTTTTCTGAGCTAACGCAGGTACGTTTTGTCCTGTTTCGCCCAATGACAGACAAAGCAACTCGGGGAGCTGTATGCCTGCCATGAGCCTCACTACGCCGCATCGCGCGCTCGTTCTCACCTACGGATCACTACTCGCGACCGTCGCGGGCTTCGTCAACGCCGTAGCCATCCTGACCTTGGCCATCCCGGTCGCCAACGTGACCGCGACGACGACCCAGCTGGGGATGGACGCCGCCAGCCCGTGGATGTTCGAAACCAGCCTGCTCGTCGCCATCATCCTCGGATTCATGATGGGTGCCGCGTCGGCCGGGGCGGTCCTGGCCCCGGCGAAAACCCATGCGGGAGTGCGACACAGCGCCATCATGGCCGGTGAGGCGTTACTGCTGTTGCTGGCCTTCGCCTGGTCGGGAGACCTGCTGTCGGTCTTCCTGGCCGCGCTCGCCTGCGGCCTGCAGAACGGGACGAGTTCCAGTCTGCGGACGATGCAGATCCGCACCACCCATTTCACCGGCACCGTCACCGATCTCGGCCTGCTGATCGGGCGTGCCCGACGGCACCGTTTCGACCACTGGCGAGCCGCCGTCCTGTCGGCCACCGTCGTCACCTTCATCACCGGCAGCGTCGCGGGCACCATCCTCGGCAGCCGCCTCGGCGAGGCGGCACTGCTGCTACCCGCCGCGGTCTGCGTCCTCATCGCCCTCGCCGGACTCGCCTACGACCGCCGCCGCCACCTCCTCACCCCGCCCCCCGAATCCGGATCACCCACCACCGACCGCGGCGAACCGGAACTGCAACGAACCTCGTGACAGCTCGAGCAGGCCGACCCCGGCCGTGCGGTGAGTTCACACACTTCCACAGCGGATGTACGGCGTATAGGTTGTGCATTGCATGGTTCCCGGCTTCGGAGTGGAGGAGACCGCGGCGGTGGATGCGAGAGTGGCGCAGGCCCGGCAGGAACGCCGGCGCGTGGTCATAGCCGCGGCGGCGGGGTTGATCGCCGCCTGCGGCTACCGCGCGGCCAGCATGGAGGAGATCGCGTGCCGGGCCGGGATCAGTAAGCCGGTGCTGTACAAATCGTTCTCGAGCAAGCTGGAACTGTATCTGGCGGTCCTGCACGACGCCGTGCAGGTGCTGGAGGACACGCTCACCGCGGCGCTCGACCGCGCCGACAGCATGGAATCGATCGTGACCGCGACGGTGGCCGCGGTCTTCGACTTCGCCGACACCCACCCGCGCAGCGCAACCCTGCTGGCCGACGCGGCCGTGGCCGAGGAGCCCTCGGCGCAGCGCATGGCCCACCGGGCCTCCGCGATCTGCACCGACGCACTCGCCCGGGCACTGACACCGTTCCCGCTACCGCGTGCCGAACAGGGCTGGCTGATCACCGCCGAACTGGTCGCCATCGCCCAATCGTGCGCCAAGCACTGGGCCGCCACCGGCAAGCTCCTCCCCAAACCCGACGCCGTCGCCACCACCGCCAGCCTGTGCTGGACCGGCCTCGCCGGAGTCCGCCCCAGCAAGCACCACTGACCGAATCGTCCCAACCTTTTCGGGGGCCGGGCGGTCTACACCGGCATGAACGCAAACCAACACCGAACACCGCCCGCCGGCCCGGCGCGTGTCGTGCCGGGCTTCCGCCCTGTCGGCGGGCTCGGGACCGCCTTCGTGCTGCTGATCGGAACAGCGTGCACCATGCTGGCGATGACGCTCGTCCTCCGCTGGATCGGGTATGCGACGGTGAAGTCGCGGGTGTACGGGGAGGTCGGCCGCGAGACCTATGCGGCGGGCCGAAACACGTTGGGCCCGCTCGAGGTCGGCCTGTGGCCTGCGGCGTTCGTGGTGATGCTGGCCGCTTGGATCGTGCTCGTCGTGTGGCTCGCACGGGCGCGGGCCAACGTCGACAATTTCGCGCCGTCTCCGCAGGCGCTGTCCGCGAAGTGGGCGCTGTGGTCGTGGCCGGTCCCACCGGTCTCGCTGTGGTTCCCCGCTCTTTTCGTGAACGACATAGACAAGGCGTCGTCGCCGCGCCGCCCGGGAGGTGTTGCGGCGGTGGTGATGTGGTGGTCGGCCTGGCTACTCGCCTGGGTATCGTTCTGGGTGTCGATCACCGCCCTGCGCCCCAACCGGGGGCGGACCGTCCAGACCATGGACAGCGGCGACCTCGACGCGCTGTTCCACTACAGCGCGATGCGCAGTATCTCGGTCGTATTGTTCTGCTCGGCAGCGATCGCCCTCGCGGTCATCGTCATCCGCGTCGGACGCTCGCAAAGGACGTGGGCCAGCATCATTTAGGTAACGCGCAATGCGGCCGAAGATGCCGTCCAGCACGAAAACGGCCCCGGAACCAGTGGTTCCGGGGCCGTTTCCCTAGTAGCGGGGACAGGATTTGAACCTGCGACCTCTGGGTTATGAGCCCAGCGAGCTACCGAGCTGCTCCACCCCGCGTCGGTGAACACAACATTACACACACGTGCCGGACATACACAAATCGCCTGGCCAGCCGGTATTTCGAGGGTCTCGGAGATGATCTCGGGGAGGAGTCCGCACACCCCGCTCCGGCGCCACCGTGAGCAAGGTCACCGCACTCCGGCGGATCGCGGTCGCGGTGGGCGCGACCAAGATCGAACGTGCCCCGCGGCGACGCCCGCATACGGATGCGCATCGCCGTCCCCGACATAGGCACCGAACCATTCGTATTCATCCCCGTGCACGCGCGCGTCACCCGCGCAACCCCTGCAAAACGTGATCCACACCACTTTTCCGGGGTGATCTGCAACACATAACGAATGCATAACAGACCGTCCAGAATTTACAAATGGAGCATAGCCAACCTGCATCAACCCACTAATTGCAGTTATTCGCTTCATGCATTCCTGCCTGTTATCAAGACGTGATCTGTCGAAATAGGTTCGTTATCGTCGTGCTCGGCCCGGATCGACCCCGTGATGGGCACCGACCCGAACCGCTGCACACCGGCAACCCTGCCCCGCGGTTCGAGGGATCCCCGACCTCCTGGGGGCAGGGACCGGCGGGCGACCGCCGGGCTGGTGGGCGCAGGGAGGGAATCCACCATGAAACAGAACCGGAAGATCAGCAGTCGCGCCCTCGGCCTCGCCGCCGTCACCGGCGCCCTTGTTGCCGTCCCGTTCGCCATGTCCAGCACGGCCTCGGCCGCACAGCACGACTGGGACGGTGTCGCCCAGTGCGAGAGCGGCGGCAACTGGGGCATCAACACCGGCAACGGCTACTACGGGGGCCTGCAGTTCTCGCAGAGCACCTGGAACGCCAACGGTGGCAGCGGCAGCCCCGCCAACGCCTCCAAGGAGGAGCAGATCCGCGTCGCGGAGAACGTGCTCGCCACCCAGGGCGTCGGCGCCTGGCCGGTGTGCGGCCAGTACCTGCGCTGGGGTGCGGGGACCGAGGAGGAGCCCGCCCAGACCGAACCGGCCCAGCCGGAGCCCGAGCCGCTGGCCGCGCAGGCCCCGGCCCCGTCCGAGCGCCAGGCCCTGATCGAGCAGGCCAAGGCGGCCGGCGACCAGGTGGCCGCGCAGTTCGGTGTCGGCGGTCAGTACCACCAGCTCCTGGAGCAGAACAGCGGACTGATCGACTCGCTCGGCCGCTGATCCGAAGACTCCTCCATACCGGGAGAGGGGCGGCACCGGCCGCCCCGCCCCAAGGAGTTGGGGGGGAGCGGCGGGATAGAAAACCACATCAAAACCCCCAGCGGAATTTTATGGTATAACACATACTAGAAGATGAACAACCAAAACC
>NZ_JARWQD010000361.1 GCF_029869545.1 Nocardia wallacei
CGGCTACGTCGGCCGCGGCGGCGGGCGCCGCCCACCGGGCGGTACCGCGGGTCCCGGCGGGGGTCAGCGTCCGACGCCGCCGCGCGGGCCGCGCAGCGGTGGCGGCGGTGCGGGTGCCGCAGCGCGTCCTGCCGCACCCACCGGTTCGGGCGCAGTACGATCCGGCGCGTCCGGAGCGATGAAGAACATCGCGACGGCCCGCGCGGCGGGCGCCAGCCTGAACCGGGCCGATTCCGCCATGGGGGACGTCGCCGGTGACCGCTGGGCCAACCGCGAACCCAACCTGGGCAGGAGCACCATCCCGCGATGACGACGACCGAATCCACCTACGAGCACCGCGCGTACGGGCTGTGGCAGAAGCCCCGCAGCGCCGGCCTTTTCGGGCTGCGCTGGGGGGAGACCGTGCTGGGCTTCGGGGTCGTCATCACCGCGCTGCTGACGGCGCTGATGGCCGGGCCCAAACCCGCGTTCTTCGTCGCCGGTATCGGCGCGGTCGTGATGGTTCCACTGGTCTGGCGGTCGGGCGGCCGCTCCGGTTACGAGACGGGATTGATGATGTTTCATTGGTTGCGCGGCCGCAGCAAGGGTGAGCACGTGTACCGCGGCGGCCGGTTCTCCCGCGTCCCCGGCGGGGTGGCGCGGCTGCCCGGGCTGATGGCGCCGTCGAAGCTGTACGAGGGCATCGACGCCGGCGGCTACAGCTTCGGCATGATCCACCTCCCGCAGTTCGCCCAGTACACGGTGGTGCTGCGGGCGTGGCCGCAGGGGCACGAGGCGGTGGACCAGCCGGTGATCGACCGCTGGGTGTCGGCCTGGGGCACATTCCTGGCCTCGCTCGGCCAGACCTCCGACATCGTGGCCGTCGTGCCCGTCATCGATACCGTGCCCGAGACCGGAAACCGTTTGCTCACCGAGGTTTCCACGATCACCCGCGCGGAGGCGCCGGAGCTGGCGCAGCAGGTGATGTTCGAGCTGGCCACCGAATTGCCCCAGGAGCGTGTGCAATTGCTGCCGCGGGTGGCGATCACGTTCAAGGCCACCACCGCCGAGCGCCGCAAGAATCCGGCCGAGGAGGCGGTGGAGATCGGCCGCCGGTTGCCGGGCATCTGTGCCGCGCTGGCCGAGGCGGGTGTGCGGGCCCAGCCGATGTCGGCCGACGAGGTGATCTCGTTCATCCGCCGCAGTTACGATCCGGCGTCGCAGGCGGATCTGGAGGTGGCGGTCGGCGAGCCGGGCGGGCACGGTCTGGATTGGGCCGACGCGGGCCCGATCTCGCACGAGGAGCGCTGGGACCACTTCCTGCACGACGGCGGCCGCTCGGTCACCTGGGAGATGGACTCGGCGCCCGAGGGCGCGGTCGACGAGCGGGTGCTGCAGCGGCTGCTCGCGCCGAATCCGGAGGTGCCGCGCAAGCGCATCGCCATCGTGTACCGCCCGCATTCGGCGGCCGACGCCGCCGAGATCGTCGACGACGACTACAAGAACGCGCTGGTCGCCCAGCAGAGCGAGCGCGGTGTCGTCTCGGCGGCCGCGACGCTGCGGGTGGGCGCCACTCAGCAGGCCCGCGAGGAGCAGGCCCGGGGTCACGGTGTGACCCGCTTCGGGGCGCTGGTGACCATCACCGAGCCCCTGCGCGGCGACCTGCCGCGTATCGAAGCCATTACCCGCGACCTGTCCACGCAGGCGCGCTTGAAGATCCGGCGGTGCTACCGCTACCAGGCGGCGGCCTTCGCGGCCTCCCTCGGCTGCGGCGTCATCCTGCCGGAACACGCGACCATTCCGAAAGCATTGGCGGGGTGAGTCTTCATGGCAGGTGAGCACGAGCCTCCGGTTCGGTACCGCGGCGAGCCGCCGCGGTACAGCGAACGGGTGGTGGACCCGGAGAATCCGGTGCCCGTGCGCCGCGGCGCGCGGCGCGGCCGCGACGAGGGGTGGGAGCTCGAGGCGTACACGCCCGGCGAGCCCCGCGCGGGACAGTGGCCTGCCGACTGGGACGAGGTCCCGCTGCGCCCCGTGCGCCGCCGAGCCCCGGGCGAGCCGGGCCAGGACCCCGACCGCCGTCCCCGCCCGGACCTCGAATCCGGCCCCGCGCAGAGGGATCCGCGCACCCCGGACCGCGACGATCACCCCACCGCGGCCCGCACGGCCGAATCCCGCATGGCCCACGGCAAGCGCGACCGGCGCGCAACCCCCACGCCGCCCACCGACCCCAGGCCCGCCGAGAACGAACCCGACGGCGAACCGCGTGCGGGACGGCGCGGGAAGTCACGTGGTGGCCGGGCCGAATCACGTACCGAGAGTGGGAAAGTGCGTGGTGGTGGCGCCACCGCCGCGGGGCGGCCGCAGGCCGCGCGTGGGGGCGCTAGGCGTGCGGATGGTGAGCCGCTCGACGGGATTGGTGGCGCTGTACAAGAGAGCGGCGTAGCAGACTCGAGGGCCACGCGTGCGTCCGCTCCTCCGGGTTCCGCACCATCGGCATCAGCGTTGCCCGGCGAAGCGCGCTTGAATATGGAGGCCGGTCACCGGGAAGGGGAGCCGGTGGGCGGTCCGGACGAATCGCCCACTGCGCGTTCGGAAGTACGTGACCCCGTTCGGTTCGACGGCGGCCCGGCACACGGCGCCGCACACGCCGAGTTCTACACCGCTGGCGGAGACGGCATCCCCTCGGCAGAGCGGCCCGATTCGCGTACGCACGCGGAGTTCTACAGCGCGAGCGCACCCGGCGGCGCACCGGTGGAGCCGACGGGACCGCGTGGGGTGCGCGCGGAGTTCGATGCTGCGGTTGGAGACGACGCCGCGTCGGCGGAGGGGCCCGGTTCGCGTGCGGCGCATGCCGAGTCCTCTTCCACGGGTGGAGACGATGCCGCGTCGGCGGTGGGGGCCGGATCCCGTGGGGCGCAGGCCGAGTTCTACACCGCGGGTGCGGATGGCGGTGCAGCGGTGGAGCGTTCGGATTCGGTTGCGGTGGTCTACGGCGCGGGTGGGGACGGCGTCGCCTCGGAGCCGCCCGGATCGCGTGCGCACGCTGAGTTCTACAGCGCGAGTGGGGGTGACAGCGTACCGGTGGAGCAGGCTGGATCGGCTGCGGCGCGTGGTGAGGTCTCCGGTGCGGAGCGGGACGGTGGTGAGCGGGCGGCGCACGCGGAAGCCCGTTCGGCGCGCGGCGAGGCGCAGGTGACCGAGCCGGAGGGGGATGAACACGGCGGCTCCCGGACTGTGGTCGACCGGAACGGCCGTGGTCGCCGCGATTCGGGCCGTGGTCACGATGGGCCGGACGTGGCGCGGAGCGAGATCGAGAATGCTGGCGCCCCAGGCCATTTCGATGCCGATCGGGCCGCTGCGGCGGACCCTCGAGCAGCCGCGGATGATCGGCCGCGCCGCAAGGCGCGCGGGGCATCGGCGGGCGAATCTCGGTCGGGCAGTGGGCGATCGCGCACCGACCACCCCGGAGAAGGACGATCCGACGGCTCGCGCGGTGAGCGTCGCCGCGACGAATCCCGTTCCGCCGCAGGCCGGTCCGGGCAGCGCCGCCGCGGCCTGGAGGAACTGTCCGGCCGCCAGCGCGTACGCGGATCCGGCCCGTCCGAACGAGCGGACGAGCGGCGATCCCCGGACCGCACACACGACACCGGCACGCGCCGGACACGAGACTACGGGGGACCGGAAATGTCGTTGCGAGCCCCGGCACCGGACGGCACCGCCCGTCCCCGCCCCGAGCGCATGCCCGCGCAACCGCGGCCCCCCGCCCGCGGATCCTCCCGAAACGCCAAGGCGGGCAAGCAGAAGAAGCAGGGCCCGCCGCTGCTCGACGATCACACCCGGGCGCGCTACGAGGCCATCGCGCGCGAGCGCAACGGCCTGCGCGCGGCGTGGGCGGCGTTCCGGATCCGCACCGACGATCTGCGCCGGGCCAACGCGTCGGCCCGCATCGAGGCCTTCGTCGAGGACGGATTCGACCGCGACACACAGCCACTCACCGATCGCGGCTACGCGGGCCCCGGCGGCGGGCGCATGAACGTGATCGGCCGCCCCGTCGAATACCGCGCCACCACGGCGCAGGTGGCAGGGCTGTGGCCGTGGTCGGTCGGGGCGGGCGCCCCGCTGATCGGCACCCCGCTCGGATCGCACCTGCACACCGGCGCCCCGGTCTGCTTCGACCCGATGAACTGGTTCATGCGCGGCAGCTTCATCACCGCGCCGAGCCTGTTCGTGCTGGGCCTCAACGGTTTCGGTAAGTCCTCGCTGGTGCGCCGCATCGTGCTCGGCGGCGTCGCGCAGGGCATCACGCCGCTGATCCTGGCCGACGTCAAGCCGGACTATCGCAAGATGGTGGAGATGGTCGGCGGCCAGGTCATCGACCTCGGGTACGGCCACGGCGTGCTGAACCCGCTGGCCGGTGGCGTGCTCGGCTCGATCGTGCCGCAGCTCGAGGAGATGCCCGCCCTGCAACTGCAGGTCATGCAGGAACTGCGGGCCCGCCAGGTCACGTTGATCGCGGGCCTGGTCGAGCTGGTGCGCGGGGCCCGGGTGCGCGACTACGAGGAGACGCTGATCTCCACCGCGCTGCGGATCCTGTACCGCGAGGGCAGCGGCTTCACCCCGGACAGCCCGCCGATCATGGAGGATCTGGCGAACGTGATCGGCGCCGGAGGCCAGGAACTGATGCTCGACGCCGGTGCCGAGAACGCCGAGGAGTACCACGAGGCGACCAAGGGCCTGCGCCGATCGCTGCGCGCGCTCACCCAGGGGCCGTTCGGCGCGGTCTTCAACGGGCAGACCACCACGCCGATCGATACCTCAGCGGTCGCGGTCTGCATCGACGTATCGCATATTCCCAACGGGGACAAGAAGCTCAAGGCCGCGGTCATGCTGGCCTGCTGGGCGGACGGCTTCGCCTCGGTCGAGGCCGCGCACGTGCTCGCCGACGCCAAACTCGGTCCGCAGCGCTACTTCCAGGTCGTGATGGACGAGCTGTGGCAGGTGCTCGGTCTCGGGGATTTCATGGTGGACCGCGTGGACGAGCTGACCCGCCTGCAGCGCACCATCGCCACCGCGCTGATCATGATCAGCCACACCATCAAGGACCTGCAGTCGCTGGGATCGGAGGCGGCCATCGCCAAGGCGCTCGGCTTCCTGGAACGCGCGCGCGCCAAGATCTTCGGCGCGCTGCCGCCCGAGGAGATCAAGCGCCTGGATTCGACGGTGCCGTTCACCTCGGCCGAGGAGGACATGGTGACGGGCTGGTCGGCGCCGCAGGCGCTGACGGGCGATGCGCTCAAGCCGGGGCAGGCCCGGCCACCGGCGCCGGGCACCGGCAAGTTCCTGCTCAAGATCGGTGAGGATCGCCGCCCCGGGATCCCGTTCCACATGGAGTTCACGCTGTCGGAGAAGGAAAGCGGCATCCACGAGACCAACCAGCGTTTCAGCGAGTTCACCGAGTCCACGTCGCGGCACTCGGACGGTGGGCGTCCGGGAGACGAGGGGAGCGCCGCATGAGGCGGGCGCCGCAGGAATTCAGTCAACTCCGGCACGTACCGAGTCGCGAACCGGTTGTGCCGCACCATGATTCGCCCAATCGGCTGCCGAGCATCGGGAGGTTCGTCGGATGATGCCGCACAGGTCCTATCGAAGAGTGTCGCCGGAGGTGCGCCAGGCCGCCGTCGAGCAGGTGATCGCGCTGACCGGGAAGCTGCGCAGCGAATCGGAGGCCTGCCGGGTGGTCGCCGAGCAGATCGGCGTGCACACCAACTCGGTGCGTAACTGGGTCCGCGCCGCCGAGGGCCCGGGCCTGGAGCGGATGGACGCGGGCGCCCTGCGCCGCAAGGTCGCCCTGCTGCAGCAGCAGCTGGCCGCCGCGGCCGAGATGAACCGCACCCTCGCGGAGACCCTCAACGATGCCAAGCGCACCACATGACCCCAGCCACCACATCGCCTCCCGCACCCTGTGCCGGTTCCCGCACCCCCTTCGGGCCCTTGTCAGGGGTGCGTGAGCAGGCAAAGGGTGCGGCGGGTATCGGTGCGCCGGTGGGTGTTCGGCGTGTGAGGGGTGCGGGAAGGGTGCGGGGTGAGCGCTAAGACCCTGGCGTGGACGGGGCTGGGGAGCGTGATCGCGTTGGTCACGCTCGTGCTGGTGGTGGTCGTGCCCGCCTCGGAGGACGAGTGCGATACCACGACCGTGCCGTCGTCGGCGGCGCCGCCGCTGGGTGGTTACGCACCGGGGGACCCGCGCGCGGCGGGCACCTCGGCGGCCGGACCGTCGGCGAGTCAGGCGCGCCCCACCTCCGATTCCTCGACGCGGCCGGATATGCCGGGCGTGGCGAACGCGCCCGCCGCCATGAAATCGACCGCGACCGGTGCGCCCTCCCTGGCGGCCGGGAATGCCCCGATCCGCCGGACCTGGCCGCTGCCGGGCGGCTCCTTCCAGGTGTCGGACACCTTCGGCGCCCGCAACGGCGGCCACCTCGGCGTCGACCTGGCGGCCGCGGACGGCACGCCGATCTACTCCGTCGCCGACGGCGTGGTCGTGGCGGCGGGCCCGGCGTCGGGCTTCGGTAACTGGATCGTCGTGGACTCCATCGACGTCAACGGCCGCCCGTTCTCGGCGGTCTACGGCCACGAATGGGACAGCGGGGTGAAGGTGCGCGTGGGCCAGAGCGTGCGCGCCGGGGAGGAGATCGGCGCGGTCGGCTCCGCGGGCGAATCCTCCGGCCCCCACCTGCATTTCGAGATCGTGCCGGGCGGGCGCTTCACCGGCGGCCGCCAGATCGACCCGCTGCCTTGGCTCGACGGCGCCCCGACCCCGAATGCCGGTGGGGCGTGGCCGTATTCGACCAACCCGAACTGCCTGCGCGGATTCGGCACCGCCGGCGGCGCGCTCGCCGCGGGCAAGGTGCCGCCCGAACTCGAAATCTGGTACCGCCGTGCGGGTTCGCTGTGCCCGGAGATGACCCCGTCGATCCTGGCCGCGCAGGGCCGCCAGGAGTCCGGATTCCGGCGCGGCCTGACCTCTCCGGCCGGGGCCCAGGGCCTGTCGCAGTTCCTGCCGGGCACCGCCCGCGCCACCAATCCGGACGACGGTCAGCCGTATCTCATCGATGCCGACGGCAACGGCGCCGCGAGCATCTGGGACGACGGCGACGCGATCATGGCCCAGGGGCGCTACATGTGCGCGATCGCCCACAAGGTGGAGGGCTGGATCGCCGAGGGCAAGGTGCGCGGCGACGTCGTGCCGCTGTCGCTGGCCGCCTACAACGCGGGTGAGGGCGCGGTGCTGGCCTCCGGCGGCATGCCCAATCAGTACGCCGCGCACTTCTCCGAGACTCAGCCGTATGTCGCCAACATCCTGGCGATGGAGGGGCAGTACCGGGCACCGGGGTCGATGGGCCGGTTCCAGCCGGAGGGCGACGGCCAGGGCGCCGACGTCGTCGAGGCCGCCGAACAGTGGCTCGGCACCCCGTACGTGTGGGGCGGCGGCGGTCCGTCCGGTCCCACCGGCGGCGGCTTGGACGGCCCGGGTCTCACCTCGGCGGCGGTCTTCGCCGCCTCGTCCGGGCGGGTGAACCTGCCGCGCACCGCCGAACAGCAGTGGGAGATCGGCGCGGAGATCCCGATCGGCAAGGCGCAGCCCGGTGATCTGGTGTTCTCCGAATTCGGCCGGCGCGGCCCGGCGGAGGTCGGCGTCTACATCGGCAACAGCACGATGATCAAGGCCGAGAACCCCTCCGGCGTGCGCGAGGCCCCGATCCCCGGCGACGGCCGGCTGCGGAGGGTGATGTGACGGATACACGCAAGGGACACGCCGAGACCGGATCCGCACGGGTGCTGCCGATTCGCCGCGCCGGGCGGATAACCTGGAAGAATACGATGAAACAGGCGAATCTGGTGGTGATGCTGGTGGTGGGCGTCGCGATGCTGGCCGCGTGCAGCGGTAGCGGCGGTGACGATTCGGACGCGGCCGCCGAGCGCACCCCCACGTCCACCGTCCGCAGGCTCGAGGCGGTTCCGGCGCCCGACCCCACTACCCCCGACGGCGTGGCGGTCGCCGCGATCAAGGAGATCTACACCTGGTATCCGGCCACGGAGGGCCAGGACGCCTCGCTGTCGCGGGCCCGCAAGTGGCTGGGTCCCAGCCTGATCCGTACCCTGGATACACCACCGAGCGCCGCCGAGACCCCGAAACCGACACTGCGATGGGCGGATTGGGGTAAGGCCGGGGCCAAGGTGGAGGCGTTCACCTTCGCGTCGGGGGAGAAGGCCCCCAGCGCAGGCGATCCGAACAACCAGCAGTACAAGATCGGGATCGAGCAGACCGTCGTCTACCCGGACGGCCGCCGCGAACCGCTGCCGCCGGCGACGGTCATCGCCACCGTCGTGCACACCCCCGACGGCTGGCGGCTCGACGGATTCCGTTGAGCGGCACCCACGTATACGGTCACCCCAGGAGGCGGAGATGGCGAAGAAGGTACGGGACCCGGCCGATCCGGGTCCGGACGTATCCCTGTATCTGATCTTCATCGGGTTCGGTGTGGTCGGAACCGTCTGGCTCGCGCTGCATCTGGGCAACCGCCTGTCGGCGACCCGGCAGGACATCCCGATCAACCCGATCGAGGTGGTGGCGCGCCTGGTGCGCGGCAAGATCCAGTGGCCCACGGCGGCCACCGTGATCCTGGTGCTGGTCGTCCTGGTCGCCGTGGCGGTCCTGATCGTGCGCAAGCGGCTGCAGAAGAACAAGAGCAAGGGCAAGCTGCCGGTCGACGACAAGGCTCAGTACATGGGCAGCGGCGGCGCGATCGCCTCGCTCACCGAGGCGGGCGCGCGGGCGAAGGCCGAGCAGATCGGCGTGCGGCTGGGCTACGACGATCCGCCCGGCGTGCCGATCGGCATCTCGGTCGCCGACGGGGTTCCGCTGTACGGCTCCTACGAGGATCTGCACCTGGACATCTGGGGCCCCCGGCAGGGCAAGACCACCTCGCGCGTCATCCCGGCCATTCTGAGCGCGATCGGCCCGGTGCTGGCCACGTCGAACAAGCGTGACGTGGTCGACGCGACGCGAGATGTGCGCGAGGCCAAGGGTTCTCGGACCTTCGTCTTCGATCCGCAGGGCGTGGCGGGCGAGCCGGCGACCTGGTTCTGGGACCCGCTGCGCTGGGTGAACGCTCCGCGAGAGGGATGCGAGATGCGGGCCTCCCGCCTCGCCGGTCACTTCGCGGACGGCGAGGACGGCTCGGAAGATACCCGCGACACCTATTTCGATCCCGAGGCCGAGGATCTGCTGGCGGGGCTGTTCCTCGCCGCCTCGGTCGGCAACTATCCGATCACCCAGGTCTGGGAGTGGGTCACCGACCCGAACAACGGTGAGCCGGTCGAGATCCTGCGCCGCGCCGCGCAGTACTACGGGGCCACGGGGCTGAACTTCTCGGCCTCCGGCCTGGCGCAGCAGTACAACGCCGAACATCGCACCAAGAGCGGCATTTTCGGCACCGCGAAGAAGATGGTCCGCTGCCTGAAGTTGTCGAACGTGCACCCGTGGGTGTCCCGGGCGGGCGGCGGCGACTCCCGCTACGAATTCGACGAACTGGAATTCCTGGACGGTAACTGGACCCTGTACTGCCTGTCGCTGGAGGGCCGCGGCTCGGCGGGCCCCTTGGTCAGCGCGCTCACCGAGGCGGTCATCGAACGCGCGATGTTCAAGGCCTCCCAGTCCCGTGGCGGCCGCCTCCCCATCCCGCTGCTCGCCGTGCTGGACGAGGCCGCCAATATCGTCCGCTGGAAGGATCTGCCCAAGCAGTACAGCCACTTCGGCTCCCGTGGCATCGTCGTGATGACCGTGCTGCAGTCCTGGGCGCAGGGCGCGCGCTGCTGGGGCGAGGGCGGCATGGAGGCGCTGTGGGCCGCCGCCAATATCAAGGTGCTCGGCAGCGGCGTCGACGACATCAAGTTCCTGACCCAGCGCTCGGAGGCGATCGGAGATTACGACTCGATCTCCGCGTCGGTCTCGGAATCCAAGGGCAGCAAGAGCTATTCGCGCTCGCTGGGCTCCTCGCGCACGCTCAACGTGAACGCCCTGGTGACGTTGCCACGCGGTCGCGCGGTCGTCTTCTCCTCCGGCGCCCCCGCGACGATGGTTCGCACCGTGCCGTGGTGGGACGGCGAGTACGCTGCCGAGGTGAGGCGCTCGATCGAGCAGCACGACCCGCAGCGGGCGAGCACGGTGAACGATCTGATCGAGTCCCGCGGCGCGACCGATATCGCTCCGCCGCCCACCACCTACGGACAGCCCGAGGAGGTCCGGCCGCTGTGAACGCCGACCAGCAACAGGACATGATCTACTCGAACGTCGTCGAGTTCGTGGAGAACTATCTGAGCCTCGTCTACCGGCGGCAGGTCACCGATCTCACCGATACGGTGTGGTGTCCCGAATGGTGGAAGCATGCCGAGGCCGCGATGCGGCTGGAGGCGCTGTGGCGGGCGTGGGAATATCTGCGTCAAGACGGCAAGACCGGTATGAGCGTCTGGTTCCTCGATCATGCCGACCCGCATATGGGCAAGCTGTTCGATCCGCGCGGCCCGTTCAAGTACTGCAGCGTCCGCAACGGGCACAAGGACATGCTCAATCCGCTGCCGCTGAAATCGCCGCAGCAGGGCATGTTCGGCGATCCGACGATCGATCCCGCGGCGGGCGACTTTCGTTCCTGAAATGTAAAGTCCCGCACGGTATCCCGGAATGTCGGCCGGATCCCGGTGGTGGGGTCGCGGCCGGAATGCTCCGGTCCGGGCGGGACGGGGTCAGTTGCGGACGCGCTCGCGGCCGCGTTCCTCGAGTTCCCGTGCGCGGGTGACCTTCGGCGGCTCGTCGGGCCGGGTGCGTACCGCTGCCTGGGGCGGCTGCGCCTGGCTGACCTCCATGAGCATCCGTACGGCCGCCAGTTCCGGTGCGACACCGATGCGGGCCAGATGCCCGGCCAGCGCCTGCCGACGCTCCACGGAGTCGTAGCGGTCCAGCTCCCGGCCCTTGGTGCGGGCCGCGGCCTGGGCGGCGCTGCGCGCGGCGGTGGCCTGGGCGGCGAAGCGGTCCTTCTCCAGGGAGACGCCCTTCTCGAGCACGGGCTTCTCCAGCATCCGTGCCAGCTCGAGGTTGCGTGGGTCCTTGGACTTGGCTTCGCGCGCGTCCCGGAGCATGCGCTCCCGGGCTTCCTTGACCCGCTCCTGCGTCATCTTGACGCGGGCCTCGGCCTCACGTTGGCCACGTTCCCGGGTGCGCAGTGCGACCAGGGTCGCAAGCTGCAACATTTGCCTCATCAGTGCCGCTGTTTCGCGACCGATGTCGTCGAGTTCCTCGGCCATAGCCTGCTCCCCGATGCTGCAGTGATCACTGTGGATGATTGTGGTGCTTCGTCATGGACAACGCCACCCGAACGGTGGTTCGCGTGACGATGCCCCGCCTGCAAACGCGGACACCGGGAGCACTTTTCGACGAGGCACCACCCGGTGGGGCGGATACTACGTCGCTTCGTACTCCGTTCTTCGAGGTTACCAGTCAAAAAGCAGGGTTACCTTACTCAGACCGTGCAACAAAAGCATATATCGCACATTTCCGGCAAGGAACCCGAAGCGCCGGATGTTCTCCGGATTCAGAATGCCTCAACCGAATGACCTGTGCCAGTGCGACATGCGGGGTTCCCGCCGGTGGGTTTCCCGCGCCCGCCCCGGATCGGCGACGGGCCCGGCACCGATAGCCGGTGCCGGGCCCAAAGACGCCGTGGCGGTAGGGGTTCCGTGCCTCAGGCCACCTGTACCGAATCGAAGGTGACCGGCAGGTTCGGTTTGCCGCCGCCCGGGCGCGGGTCCATCGAGCCGTCGTCGCCCGCCGCGGCGATCTTGTCCAGCGTCTGCAGCCCGGCCTCGTCGACCGTGCCGAAGATGGTGTACTGCGGCGGCAGCTGCGAATCGCCGTAGATGAGGAAGAACTGGCTGCCGTTGGTGCCCGGCCCCGCGTTGGCCATGGCGACCACGCCGCGCTTGTACTGGACCGGCGTCGGATCGGCCGCCAGCTGCTCCGGCGGGTACTGGTCGGTCGGATACTCGTTGTCGAAGGCGTAGCCCGGACCGCCCTTGCCGCTACCGGTCGGATCGCCGCACTGCAGCATCTTCAGGCCCTTGGTGCTGAGCCGGTGGCACGGCGTGCCGTTGAAGTAACCCTGGTTGACCAGGCTGACGAAACTGTTGGTGGTGCAGGGCGATTCGCCCGCGTTCAGGGCGATGTCGATCGGCCCCTGGCTGCTCTGGATGCGGACCGTCTGCGCCTCTGCGGTGGAGACCTCGGTCTTCTCCGGCTTGTGCACCGGCTTGGCGGCCTCGCCGCCGTCGTTGTAGGTGCAGCTGACCGTCGCCGGTTTGGGCTTGGCCTCCGGCGGCGGCGCGGCCGGCGGGGTCTCGGTCTGCGAGGTGTCCGGGTTCGCGGCCGCGGCATCCTGATCGTCGCCGCGGGTCAGGTAGTAGATCCCGACGCCCGCCGCGACCACGACGACCACACCGAGCGCTGATCCGGCGATGGCGAGCCGCTTGCGCTTGCGGGCTCGCTCGGCCTGGCGGGCCAGTCGTCGCTCCAGCTTGCGTTTGGCCGCCGCTCGCCGCTGTTCGTTGCTCGGCACTCCCAATTCCTCCCGTGCTGTGTTCGTCTGCGCCGCCTCCGGCGGGTGAACCCTGAGCTTCCGGCATAAGAGTGTGCCATCAGTTCCTGAGGATCGTGTTCGTCACCTCCGCGGCGCCACGGCGGCAACTGGTTGGACTATTCGTGGTGGCGTGGGGGAGACTGGACGATCGTGACCAAGACCAGCAGCTTTGCCGCCCCGAAGGGTTTTCCGGACTACCTGCCGCCCGCCTCCGCGCAGTTCGTCGCCGTCCGCGACGCGCTCGTGCACGCGGCGCGGCTGGCCGGGTACGGGCATGTGGAGCTGCCGATCTTCGAGGAGACCGGTCTGTTCGCACGGGGCGTCGGCGAATCGACCGATGTGGTCAGCAAGGAGATGTGGACCTTCCCCGACCGCAAGAACCGCAGCATGACGCTGCGGCCGGAAGGGACGGCGTCGGTCATGCGCGCGGTGATCGAGCACGGGCTCGACCGTGGCCCGCTGCCGGTGAAGCTGTGCTACGCCGGTCCGTTCTTCCGCTACGAGAACGTGCAGGCCGGGCGCTACCGGCAGCTGCAGCAGGTGGGCGTGGAGGCCATCGGCGTGGACGATCCGGCGCTGGACGCCGAGGTGATCGCCATCGCCGATGCCGGTTTCCGCTCGGTCGGGCTCGACGGATTCCGGCTCGAGATCACCTCGCTCGGCGACGACACCTGCCGCCCGCAATACCGGGAGTTGTTGCAGCGGTTCCTGCTCGACCTGCCGCTGGACGAGGAGACCAAGCGGCGGGCACAGATCAATCCGCTGCGGGTGCTCGACGACAAGCGGCTGGAGGTGCGGGAGCTGACCGCCGCCGCGCCGCTGATGCTCGATCACCTCTCGGACTCGGCGAAGGCGCACTTCGAGCAGGTGCTGGGGTATCTGGACGCGCTCGGGGTGCCCTATGTGATCAATCCGCGGATGGTCCGCGGGCTGGACTACTACACCAAGACCACGTTCGAATTCGTGCACGACGGACTGGGCGCGCAGTCCGGCATCGGCGGCGGCGGCCGCTACGACGGCCTGATGACCGAACTGGGCGGACAGCCGCTGTCCGGCATCGGTTTCGGGCTCGGCGTCGACCGCGCGATCCTCGCGCTGCAGGCCGAGGGCAAGACCGCGGCCGATCCGGCGCGGGTGGACGTGTTCGGGGTGCCGCTGGGGGAGGCCGCCAAGAGCCGCCTGGTGGAGCTGGCGGGCCGGTTGCGCGCGGCGGGCATCCGGGTGGATCTGTCCTACGGCGGCCGGGGCGTCAAGGGCGCGATGAAATCCGCCGACCGGTCCGGCGCGAAATACGCTCTGGTGCTGGGGGATCGGGATCTGGCCGAGGGCGAGATCGGGCTGAAGGACCTGTCCACCGGGGATCAGCAGCAGATCCCGATCGATGACACCGTTGCCGCCGTCACCGCCGCCCTGGCGGGGGATCGGTAGTACCGTCACGGATACCGCGCCCGCCCCGACGGCGAGTCACCCCCGGATGATTCGGCGAACGGGCGGGCGTTCGATCGTAGCCGGACGAATGTGGACGCGTGACTGAGAACACCGATTCCGAAGGGCCGCAACGGGTCGGCCTGGATCTGATCGCCCCCGAGCTGTACGCGCCGATGCTGCGGCGGCTGCTGCTGGCCGCCTCCGCCGTCGGGGTGCTCGCCGCGCTGCTGCTGGCCCTGCTGGTGAGCTGGCCGGTGGCGCTGCTGGCCGGACTGATGCTCGGGGCGCCCACCGCGCTGTATGCCGCCGCGGTGCAGCGGCGCCGAATCTGGTTGGCGGGCAGCGTGATCGAGGCGCGGACGGTGTTCGGAGCGCGGCGACTGGATATCGCCGCCGCCGAGGGCGTCGAGATCCTGGTCTATCCGGGCAGGCTCAGCCGTGTCGCGCTGCGGATCACCGCCGGGCGGGGCATCCAGGCGGTCCCGCTGGCGATGTACACCGACGCCGGGAGCGGCCGGGAGCTGCACATCCTGGGCCTGCGCAAGCTCGCCGACGCCCTGGCCTCCAGCAATCTCGCTGCGGCCCTGTCGGTTTCGGACCTCCTCGTCGGCCAGCTGCGCGCCGAGGCCCGCGATGCCGGGCTGGAGGAGCGCCCGCTGTATCGGGCCGTGCAGCTGGTGCGCGCCAAGGACGCGGTGCAGCCGGTGGTGCTCAGCGACAGTGAGATCGCCACGCTGGAGTGACGGTGCGCGACCGCTGCGGGCGGCCCGCGGCGAGGGCCGCCGGGTCGGCTGTCGTCGCTGAACCGGTTGACGCGCAACCTACTTCGCTGCTCGCACGGATCGCTGAGGGTTTGCGAGGCGGGAATGTCTCGTTGCTCACGGTGTGCGCTGTGGGCGGGGGAGGGCCGTTAGGGTTGGGATGAGGTCGCCGATCAGGAGGAGATGTCGTGAGCACCGCTGTCCGCACGCCCGTGACCGTCACCGTGACCGGCGGCGCCGGTCAGATCGCCTACGGGTTGCTGTTCCGGATCGCCTCCGGCGCGATGCTGGGCCCCGAGACCCCCGTGCGGTTGCGGCTGCTCGAGGTTCCGGCGGCGGTCGGCGCCCTGGAGGGGGTGGCGATGGAGCTGGAGGACGGCGCGTTCCCGCTGCTGGAGTCGATTGATATCAGCGACGACCCGTGGACGGGATTCGACGGCGCGAACGTGGCGCTGCTGGTCGGTGCGCGCCCGCGGACGGCGGGCATGGAGCGCGCCGATCTGCTGGCCGCCAACGGCCCGATCTTCACCGATCAGGGCGCGGCCATCAACGCCAGCGCCGCCGACGACGTGAAGGTGCTCGTGGTCGGCAATCCGGCCAACACCAACGCCTACATCGCGATGAGCAACGCGCCCGACGTCCCGGCCGCGCGCTTCACCGCCCTGACCCGCCTCGACCACAACCGCGCCATCGCCCAGCTGGCCCGCAGGACGGGCGCACCGGCCGCCGAGATCCAGCGGGTGAGCATCTGGGGCAACCACTCCGCGACGCAGTACCCGGACATCGACCACGCCACCATCGCGGGCCGCCCGGCCGTCGACGCGGTCGCCGACGACGACTGGGTGCGCGGGGATTTCATCCCGACCGTGCAGCAGCGCGGCACGGCGATCATCAAGGCTCGTGGCGCGTCGTCGGCGGCGAGCGCGGCCAGTGCGGCCATCGACCACATCCACGACTGGGTGCTGGGCACCCCGGCGGGGGACTGGGTGTCGATGGCCGTGCCGTCCGACGGTTCCTACGGCGTCCCCGAGGGTCTGATCAGCTCGTTCCCGGTCACCTGCGCCGAGGGCCGCTATACGGTCGTCCCCGGCCTGTCGATCAGCGAATTCTCCCGCGAGCGCATCGATCTCAGCGTCGCCGAACTCGAATCCGAGCGCGATGCCGTCATCGACCTGGGGTTCGCCAAGAAGCGCTGATCTCAGGAGGTCTTGGCGATGACCGACTCGGCGTAGCGCTCCAGGTTGGCGATCTTGGTCTCCAGGGGTTCGGTGTCGGGGCCCGGCGTGTAGGGGTAGCGGAAGCCGACGATGACGTCGGTGACGCCCTTGTCCTCGAGGCGCTTGATGCCGTCGGGGGTGTAGGCGTCGAGGGAGGCGACGTGGATCTCGAACGGCCCGGAACGGTCGCTCTGCGCGCGCAATTCGGTCAGCCGGGCCAGCATCTTGTCCAGGTCGCCCGCGTCGCCGCCCGCGTGCATCCAGCCGTCGCACAGGCGCACCGCGCGGCGCAGCGCCGCGTCGCTGTGACCGCCCACCAGGATCGGGACGGGCTCGGTCGGCGCCGGGGTGATCTTGATCTTGGGAATGTCGTAGAACTCGCCGTGGTACTCGAAGTACTCGCCGGTGCACAGCCCGCGCACCACCTCGATGCACTCGTCCATGCGCTTGCCCCGGCGCTCGAACGGCACGCCCATGATCTCGAAATCCTCGGGCCACGGGCTGATCCCGACGCCGAGCGCGAACCGGTTGTCGCTGAGATACGCCAGCGAGGCGGTCTGCTTGGCGACCAGGACCGGCGGCCGGATCGGCAGCTTGATCACGAACGGGTTGAAGCGCAGCGTCGTCGTCGCGGCCGCCAGCGCCGCCGAGAGCACGAAGGTCTCGATGAACGGCTTGCCGTCGAGGAATTCGCGCGAGCCGTCGGGGGTGTACGGATACTTCGAATCCGATTCGGCCGGGTAGGCGATGCTGTCGGCGATCGACATGCCGTGGAATCCGGCGGCCTCCGCAGCCTGCGCCAGCGGGATGTAGTACGCGGGATCGGTCATCGCCTCCGCATAGGTGAAGCGCATCGAGGCATCCTCTCGGCTCAACCGCGCCGCCCGCTCCCGGGCGGCGAAACTAGAACAGATTCTAATGGCTGTCGAGATCCTAGCCCGGACCGAACCCGGTTGTCAGTAGATCGGTGAACGAGTCCCGCGGGCACAATTATGAAACGAGTTCTACGTAGCCGATACAGGAAACCGGCCCGGGCCGAAGCAGCCCGGGCCGGTCTCGCGCGCGAGAACTACAGCTGGTCCATCTCGTAATCGTTGATGATCTCGTCGTGGTGGGTCTGGCCGATGACCTCGGGTGCGGTCTCGCCCAGGGCGCCGGTGAGATCGGTGTTGCCCGTAGGGCTCTGGTAGGGCTGCACGTTGCGGTCGTGCTCCTCCTCGTTGTTGCGCTGGGCGGCGGCACCGGGGGCGCCCATGAACCCGGAGCCCATGCCCTGACCGGTCGCGCCCGACATGCCGGGGCCGAACGGCATGCCGGGGACGGCGCCCAGGCCGGGCCGCGCACCGGTGACCGAGGCGCCGGGACCGCCGGGGGTGGACCCCGCGACGCCGCCGAGGCCGCCGACCCCGCCGAGGCCGCCGCTCGCACCGCCGCCGCCTCCCATGCCGCCGCCCGACCCGGGATGCGCGCCGTTGCCGCCGAACGAGGACGAATAGGTGGAGGTGCCGCCGGTCGCCGAATCGCCGAGGCCCGCGGCCGTGGTCTCCGAGGCGCCGCTCGAGATCAGCTGCTGCGCCTGCTCCATGATCGGCTGGCCGACGTTCTCCGCCACCGACTGCGCGGCCTGGGCCGCCTGCGGCCCGTTGGCGCCGAGCACCTGCTGCACGACACCGGCCAGCTGCCCGGTGTAGCCGCCCAGCTCGCCGCGGGTGGCGTTGGTGATCGCGACGGCCTGGCCCAGGTGCTCGGTGGCGAGGCCGATCAGCGTGGCCTGCGCGGGCGGGGTGAAGATCAGCGGAGCCAGCGTGGAGGCCTGCGCCGCAAAGGCATTGGCGACGGCGGTGAGCTGGACGTTGCCGCGCTGCACGACCGCCGCGGCCTCCTCGGTGAGCTTGGAGATGTCGAAGCCGCGCTGCGCGGCGTCCTCGCCGTGCACCTGGGCCTGCTGGCCCGCGGCCTGCGCGCTGGTGGACGACTGGCCCTCCCACACGTCGCCGACGCTCTTGAGCGCGCCCTGGCCGACGGACATCGCGCTCTGGATGACCTGCGAGGACTGGCTGAGCAGATCGGCCGGATTGAGCGAGCCCATGACGCCGGTGCCGAAGGAGGACAGCAGATCCAGGAACGGCTTGAACAGCATGTCGACGCCCGGCAGCGCGGGCAGCGCGAGACCGTTCATGAGGGCGGCGGCCGGATCGGCCGGGAGGGCGGCGCCCGTGGCGACGGCCGGAACGGCGGCCTGCTGCGCGACGGCCGCGGCGCCACCGGCCGCGCTGTTCACCGCGTTGTGCGCGCTACCCAGCACACCCGACGGATCGCCGCCGAGCGCTCCCTGTGCGCTGTCGATCGCGCTGTGCGCACCGCCGAGCAGGGACGAGACGGGATCGTCGGCCGCGGCCGGGGCGACGGCCGCCGGGGCGTCGGGAACGTCACCGCCGCCGAGCGATCCGGGCGCGTGGGGCGCTCCCGTCAGCGGGGCCGCGTCGTCCTCGAACTCCTTGCGGGAGGGCATGAACTCCGGCGGCTCCGGAGCGGGCATATCGGCGGGCAGCTGCCCGAGCGGAACGTCCTGAATCGGGCCCTGCTGGGCCGCCGACGCCAGGACCGGGTCGGCGGCCGGAGCGGGTGCCGCCGCGGCCGGGTCGGACGGGGCCGCCGCGGGTGCGCCGATGACGCCGCTGTCGTGTCCGGAATCGAGTGTGCGCACGAGTTATGCCCCGATCTGGTTGCCGAGGGCACCGAGGGCGCTCGAGAACGACGAGTCCGAGTCGTCGATCACCGCGGCGGTGCCGAACGCGTGCTTGCCGAGATTGTCGACCTTGCCCGACAACTCGTTGATGTCCTTGGCGTGCAACACCTGCGCGGCGGCGAACATGGCCAGATAGTCGGCCCCGATGATGCCGAACACCGGCGTCATCGCGGCGACGTGGGTGACCGTGTCCATATTCCCCGCGGCGGCGATCTGGCCCGCGACCCCCTCCTGCGTCGCGGCGAACGTGCGGACCGCGTCGGTCTCGATCGACAGTGGTTCGCTCATCGAATCTGCCCCCCAATCATCATGATCATCAGCTTTCGTGCAACGGCGGTGCTCGTGATCTGTTGCGTCGCCGCGTGACTCCCGGCAACGGCTCGGCCTCAATATAGCCGACCTGCGGGACAGGTTTCGAGCGGACAAACTAGAACTTGTTGCAAATTGGAACGGGTTCTATATCCTCTGTGCCATGAAGGTCGCAGTCACCGGCGCAGCCGGCTTCCTTGGCACGAATCTGCTCCACCAGCTGGTGGCGGCCGGTCACGAGGTGACCGCCATCGATCGGGTTCGGCCCACCGGCGCGCCGGAGGCGGGCGTCACCTGGGTGAGCGGCGACGTGCTGGACCCGGCGTCGATGCGGTCGGCGCTCGCGGGCACCGAGGTGCTCTACCACCTGGTCGCCGTGATCACCCTGGCCCATCGCGACGATCTGGCCTGGCGGGTGAACACCGAGGGCGTGCGGGTGGTCGCCGAGGCCGCGCTCGAGGTCGGCGTCCGCCGCATGGTGCACGCCAGCTCCATTCACGCCTTCAACCAGTACACCTGCGGCGGCCGCATCGATGAGCGGTCGGCGCGCTCGGTCGAGGAGCATCTGCCGGTCTACGACCGCTCCAAGTGGCAGGGCGAGATCGAGCTGCGCAAGGTCGTCGACGCGGGCCTGGACGCGGTGATCTGCAACCCGACCGGCGTGTACGGTCCGGTCGATCACTCCGACTCCCGGATCAACACCACGCTGTGGGACTGCGCGCGGGGCCGCGTGCCGGTGATGATCGGCGGCGGCTTCGACCTGGTCGACGTGCGCGATGTGGCGGCCGGGCTGATCCTGGCCGCCGAGCACGGGCGCACCGGGGAGAACTACCTGCTGACCGGCGAGATGCTCACCATGCTCGAGGTCAGCCGCATGGCCGCCTCGGCCAACGGCAAGCGAGGTCCGTCGTTCGCCATTCCGCCGAAGGTCATCTCGGCGGTGCTGCCGGTGCTCGAGCCCGCGGCCAAGCTGCTGGGCAGCGACCGGGTGTCGAAGGCGGCGATGGGCGCGCTGCTGTCGGCGCCGCTGGTGGACGGGAACAAGGCCCGGGCGGAGCTGGGCTACCGGCCCCGCCCGACGGCCGAGACACTGCGCGACCTGATCGCCTTCTACAAGGGCGCGTCGCTGCGGCCCGAGGCGCCCAGCGTTGCTTGACAGGTGTTAGAACACATGTTCGACTGAAGGAGTGCGGTGGCAGAAGCAGACCCTCGACGTCGATGACGGGGCGTTGCCGGGCCTCGAGCGCGCCGGTTTCGTACGCAGCGTCCGTACTCCCGACTTCGAGGGCGTGACGTTCCACGAGGTGCTGTGCAAGAGTGCGCTGAACAAGATGCCGCAGGGTTCGGGGTTGCCGTTCAACTGGACGATCAACCCGATGCGCGGCTGCTCGCACGCCTGCCGCTACTGCTTCGCCCGCGGCAGCCACGAATATCTGGAACTGGACGCGGGCCGCGACTTCGACACCCAGATCGTGGTGAAGACCAACGTCGCGGCGGTGCTGCGGCGCGAACTGCACCGGCGCTCGTGGCGGCGCGAGGGCGTGGCGCTGGGCACCAATACCGACCCGTATCAGCGCGCCGAGGGCCGCTATCGGCTGATGCCGGGGATCATCGGCGCGCTGGCCGATTCGGGCACCCCGTTCTCCGTCCTCACCAAGGGCACGCTGCTGCGCCGCGATCTGCCGCTGCTGGTCCAGGCCGCGCGGGTGGTGCCGGTCAGCCTCGCGGTCTCGATCGCGATCCTCGACGAGGAGCTGCACCGCGGCCTCGAATCCGGGACGCCCTCGCCCCGCGCCCGGCTGGATCTGGTGCGCGCGCTGGCCGAGGCCGGTTTCGCGGTGCATGTCATGGTCGCGCCGGTGATCCCCTGCCTCACCGACGGCAGCGCTCATCTGGACGCGCTGTTCGGCGCGATCGCCGCGGCGGGTGCCGCGAGCGCGGTGGCGTTCCCGATGCATCTGCGCGGCAGCACGCGCGGCTGGTTCCTGGAATGGCTGGCCACCCACCACCCGGCGCTGCTGCGGCGCTACCGGCAGCTGTACGGTCGTGGGGCGTACGTCACACCGGAGTACGCTGCGTGGCTACGCGGTCGGGTCGAGCCACTGCTCGCGCGGCACGGACTGCACCGCGAGCGGCCGGTCGAGGCCGCACCGCACCGGGAGCCGGATACCGGCTCGCGACAGCCCGATCCGCAGCTGGCGCTGTTCGCCTGACGCGGTACGGGTGCACTCTGCTGAATCTTGTTGGACCGCACATAACTCGGGTGTGTCCGAGGTGCGGGGGAGTAACTTGGCCAGTGGTACCTCATACCGACGAGGAAGTGATGCAGGCGCATGGCTGACGAAACGCGTCGAAGCGACACTGCCGCAGCGCGACCGGCAGCGTCGGAGAAACTCGAGAAGGTGGTCATCCGCTTCGCCGGTGATTCCGGCGACGGCATGCAGCTGACGGGGGACCGGTTCACGCACGAGGCGGCCGCCTTCGGCAACGACCTCGCCACCATGCCCAACTTCCCGGCCGAGATCCGCGCGCCGCAGGGCACGCTGCCCGGGGTCTCCTCGTTTCAGATCCAGATCGCCGACTACGACATCCTGACCGCGGGTGACCAGCCCGACGTGCTGGTCGCGATGAATCCGGCTGCGCTCAAGGCGAATCTGGAGGATCTGGCGCGCGGCGCCACGGTGATCGTCAACACCGACGAGTTCACCAAGCGCACGCTCACCAAGGTGGGCTACGCGACCGATCCGCTCGCCGACGACACGCTGTCGGATTTCGTCGTGCACCGGGTGCCGATGACGTCGCTGACGCTGGCCGCCACCGAATCCACCGGCATCGGCAAGAAGGACGCCCAGCGCGCGAAGAACATGTTCGCCCTCGGGCTGCTGTCGTGGATGTACGGGCGGCCGATCGCCGGCACCGAGCAGTTCGTGCGGGAGAAGTTCGCCGCCAGACCCGATATCGCCGAGGCGAATCTGCTCGCCCTGCGCACCGGCTGGAACTACGGCGAGACCACCGAAACCTTCGCCACCACATACGAAGTCGCCCCGGCGACGCTGCCGCCGGGCACCTACCGCCAGATCACCGGCAATACGGCGCTGGCCTACGGCATCGTGGCGGCCGGGCAGCTGTCGGGGCTGCAGGTGTTCCTGGGCACCTACCCGATCACCCCGGCGTCGGACATCCTGCACGAGCTGAGCAAGCACAAGAACTTCGGCGTCACCACCTTCCAGGCCGAGGACGAGATCGCCGGAATCGGTGCGGCCCTGGGTGCTTCGCTGGGCGGGTCGCTCGGGGTCACCAGCACCTCGGGCCCGGGCCTGGCGCTCAAGAGCGAGACCGTCGGCCTGGCCGTCATGACCGAGCTGCCGCTGCTGATCATCGATGTGCAGCGCGGCGGCCCGTCGACCGGCCTGCCGACCAAGACCGAACAGGCCGACCTGCTGCAGGCGCTCTACGGCCGCAACGGCGAGTCGCCGGTCGCGATCGTCGCGCCGCGCTCGCCCGCGGACTGTTTCGCCGCCGCCGTGGAGGCCGCCCGCATCGCGCTGACCTACCGCACGCCGGTGCTGCTGCTGTCCGACGGCGCGATCGCCAACGGGTCGGAGCCCTGGGCGATTCCGGACGTCGCCGAGCTGGCGCCGATCGATCCGGGCTTCGAAACCGAAGCGGCGGAACCGGATTCGTTCCGGCCCTACGCGCGCGACCCGGAGACGCTGGCCCGTCCGCTCGCGGTGCCGGGCACGGCGGGCCTGGCGCATCGCATCGGCGGACTCGAGAAGGCCGACGGCAGCGGCAACATCTCCTACGACCCGGCCAATCACGAGCTGATGGTGCGGCTGCGGCAGGCCAAGATCGACGGCATCGCGGTGCCCGACCTGGAGGTCGACGATCCGGACGATCGCGCCGAACTGCTGCTGATCGGCTGGGGGAGTTCCTTCGGCCCGATCGGCGAGGCCTGCCGTCGGGCGCGGCGGCGCGGCGTGCCGGTGGCCCAGGCGCACCTGCGGAATCTGAATCCGCTGCCCGCCAACACCGGTGCGGTGCTGCGCCGCTACCGCACGGTGGTGTGCCCGGAGATGAACGGCGGTCAGCTGGCCACGCTGCTGCGCGCCCGCTACCTGGTCGACGTCCAGCCGTGGACGAAGATCGCGGGCACCGCCTTCTCGGCCCAGGAACTCGTCGGCGTCATCGACGCCGCGCTCGACGGCTCCATCGCGGAAATGGAACACGACAAGGCCTTCGCCGCGCGGGCGCGGGCCACGTATCGCACCCCAGGGGGCAAGTGATGACCATTGTCGAAACCTCGCTCGTGGGAACCGATCTCGGCCTGACCGGACTGTCCGGGGTGCCCGGTGCGGACGGGCCGCAGAAGGCCAAGGACTACACCTCCGATCAGGAGGTGCGCTGGTGCCCGGGCTGCGGTGACTACGTCATCCTCGCCACCGTGCGCGGCTTCCTCGCCGACCTCGGGTTGCGCCGCGAGAATCTCATGTTCGTCTCCGGGATCGGCTGCTCGAGCCGGTTCCCGTACTACCTGGACGCCTACGGCATCCACTCCATCCACGGTCGCGCGCCCGCCATCGCCACCGGCCTGGCGGTGACCCGGCCCGACCTGTCGGTGTGGGTGGTGACCGGCGACGGCGATGCGCTGTCCATCGGCGGCAATCACCTGATCCACGCGCTGCGCCGCAATGTGAACATGACGATCCTGCTGTTCAACAACCGGATCTACGGGCTCACCAAGGGCCAGTACTCGCCCACCTCGGAACCGGGCAAGATCACCAAGTCGACGCCGATGGGCTCGGTCGACCACCCGTTCAACACGCTGTCGGTGGCGCTGGGCGCCGAGGCCACCTTCGCGGCGCGGGCGCTGGATTCCGATCGGGCGGGGCTGACCGAGGTGCTGCGCGCCGCGGCCGAGCACCGCGGCACGTCGTTCGTGGAGATCCTGCAGGACTGCCCGATCTTCAACGACGGCTCCTTCGACATGCTGCGCAAGGAGAACGCCGAATCCCACCTGATCCGGCTGCGGCACGGCCAGCCCGTGCGCTTCGGCGGCGACGGCGAATTCGCGGTCGTGCGCAAGGGTTTCGGCCTCACGGTGGCGCGGGCCGAGACGGTCGCCGAATCCGAGATCGTCGTCCACGACGCCTACGCCGACGACCCGGAGTACGCCTACGCCCTGTCGCGGCTGTCGGACCAGGACCTCTCCCACGTCCCGGTCGGCATCTTCCGCAGCGTCTCCCGCCCCACCTACGACGACGGCGTGCGCGCCCAGACCGCGATGGCCCGCGAGCGCAAGCCGGTGGGGGACGGTTCGCTGCAGGAGTTGCTGACGGGCAAGGAGACCTGGACTGTCGGCTGAGGTCGTCGCTCAGCTGTCGTCCACCATGTTTCCCGCGCGCGCCACCATATTTCCGGCGCGCGCCACGCCACCATATTT
>NZ_JARWQD010000362.1 GCF_029869545.1 Nocardia wallacei
ACCCCTGCTGCCTTTTACCCCTTTTTTTGGGGGGGGGGGGGGTGGGCTGGGGGGGGGGGGGGCTTGTTCTCGTCGGGGCGCGGGGGCCGTGGGCCCCGCGGGGGGGGCCCGCGCCGCCGGCACCCACCCGGCGGCGCGCAGCGCTACCCGGCGCAACACCACATCCGCGGTGCCGCCGCCGACGTAGAGGGGCGGAACGGCGGCGGCCGGGCTCAGCACCAGGGGCGTTTCGGCTCCCGGCAGGAGGGTCGGCGCACCGGCGATCAGCCCGGGCAGCAGATCGAGTGCGGTGTCGAGTTGCCTGCCGCGCCCGCGCGTGGGGGCGGACAGTGCCCGCCAGAACGGCGACTCGGGGAACCCGCCGATTCCGAGCCCGAGACCGACGCGGTTCCCCGACAGGTACTGCAGCGTCTGGACTTGCGCGGCGAGCATGGGCAGCGGCCGCGTCGGCACCGACAGCACCCCGAACTCCAGGGCGATGTCGTGAGTGACCGCGGCGGCCGTGGCCAGCGCGACCATCGGCTCCAGCGCCGCGGTCCCGTCGCCGAGCAGCACATCGGCCGCACCGACCGAATCCAGCCCGGCGGCCTCGGCACGCCGGGCGGCCTCGGCGATACCGCCGGGGCCGATGTGACCGATTTCCATGGTGGGCAGCGCGACACCGATCTTCGGACGGGGCATGACGATTCCTCTCCACGAAGCTCTCGTGCCCCAATCCTGAAACCTCGAGGATGGTCGAGGTCAAGTGCGGGATCAGCGAATGCGGAGTTTGCGCATCAGGCGCAGGGTGAGCAGTGTCGTTTTGAGCTGCTTGTCGTAGGGCATGCCCGCGCGGGCGGCGAGGACCTGCTTCTTCTGGACGCCGACGTTGATGGTGTCGGTGTATTTGAGCAGGCCCGCATCGCCGTGGCGGGTGCCGACACCGGACTGCTTGACGCCGCCGGAGGGGGTCACCTTGGCCGAGTAGGTGGCCACGAAACCGTCGTTGATATTGATGTTGCCCGCCTCGAGCCGGTCGGCAATTCGATTGGCGCGCTCCAGGTTCCGGCTCCACACGCTCGCGTTGAGACCGTAGGTGGTGGCGTTGGCCTGCTGGATCGCCTCCTGCTCGTCGGAGTAGCGATACACCGTCACCACCGGGCCGAAGGTCTCCATGGTGGCGTGCGCCATGTCCGAGGTGACGCCGGTCAGCACCGTCGGTTCGTAGAACGCCGGTCCGAGATCCGGGCGGGCCTTGCCGCCGGTCAGCACGGTCGCCCCCTTGGCCCTGGCATCGTCCACATGCGCGGCGACGCGCTCCATCTGATCCACCGACACCAGCGATCCGAACTCCGGCGCATAGTCGTAGGAGGCGCCCGCCTGGGCGCCCAATTCCTCTGCGGCGGAAACGAACCGGCGTACGAACTCGTCGTGGATCCGATCGTGGACGTAGATGCGCTCGATGTGCATGCACGCCTGGCCCGAGTTGCCGTAGACGGCGAACACGGCGCTGGGGATCACCTCGTCGAGGTTCGCATCGTCGAGGACGATCATCGGATTCTTACCGCCCAGCTCCAGGCTGCATCCGATCAGGTGCCGCCCCGCCTGCTCACCGATGGTGCGGCCGGTGGCGGTGGAACCGGTGAACATCACGTAGTCGGAGTTCTCGATCAGCGTCGGACCGACGTCCGGCCCGGTCCCGCACACCACCTGGACCAGGCCGCGCGGCAGCCCGGCCCTGTGCAGCAGTTCCACCCCGAACAGCGTGCACAGCGCCGTCTTGTTGTCCGGCTTGAGCACCACGCCGTTGCCCGCGATGAGCGCCGGGATCGAATCGGACATGGAGATGGCGAACGGGAAGTTCCACGGGGCGATGACCGCGACCACGCCCTTGGGCCGGTGCTGTTCGGTCGAGGTGGTGATGAACGGCATCGCGCCGCCGCGCCGCACCGGCTTCAGCACCTTCGCTGCCGTCTTGAGGTAGTGGCTGATCACCATCGGCGGATCGCACGATTCCTCGATCGCCATCCGCCGCGTCTTGCCGCAGCCGATCTGGATCAGGTCGGCGATCGTCTCGATCTCCGCCAGGATCAGCTCGTGCGCGCGCTCGAAGACGGCCAGCCGCTCCGACACCGGCCGCCGCGCCCATTCCCGCTGTGCGGCACGGGCATTCGCCGCCGCGGCGGTCACATCCTCGGGCGAGGACTGCGGCAGCTCGCCGACCACGGCACCGGTGTAGACCTCGATCATCTCGTACGGCTCGCGCTTGTCCCCGGCGGTGCCCGCGGTCACCATCGCGGTCAGCCGGTCGATGAGCGTCGTCGTGATCCGCGGCGGCAACGTGGTCGCGCCGCTGTGCGTAGTTGTCTCCATCAGGATCTCCCTAACTTGCCGCCCGGTGACGGCGGTCACCATGCTCCAAACTAGAACACGTTATTGTTATGGACAATGTAGAGGGGTAACTTCGTCCCCGATACGCAGGCAGAGCCAGGACGAAAGAGGATCGGCGATGACGACGGCAGCCACTGAAACCGGTAGCAACACAGAACCCCATGCGCTGATCGAGCGCCGCGGTCACACGCTCATCGTCACCATGAACCGCCCGGCGGTTCGCAATGCGCTGTCGGGCGAGATGCTGGAGCTGATGGTGCAGGCGTGGGACACCGTCGACAACGATCCGGAGATCCGCTCCTGCATCCTCACCGGCGCGGGCGGCGCGTTCTGCGCCGGTGCCGACCTGACGGCGATGACCAAGCAGGATCCGGGCAAGAACATGAGCGAGGGCGGCGCCTTCGACCCCACCTACATGCCCGGCCTGCTCAAGGGCCGCCGCCTCACCAAGCCGCTGATCGCCGCGGTCGAGGGCGCGGCCATCGCGGGCGGCACCGAGATCCTGCAGGGCACCGACATCCGCGTCGCCGGGGAGAGCGCGAAATTCGGTGTCTCCGAGGCGCGCTGGAGCCTGTTCCCGATGGGCGGCTCCGCGGTGCGGCTGCCCCGGCAGATTCCGTACACGGTCGCCGCGGAGATCCTGCTCACCGGGCGGCACATCCGCGCCGCCGAGGCCAAGGAGATCGGCCTGATCGGCCACGTGGTGCCCGACGGCACGGCCCTGGACAAGGCTCTGGAGATCGCCGAGCTGATCAATGCCAACGGGCCGCTGGCGGTGCGGGCGATCCTGCGGACCATGCGCGACACCGAGGGCCTGCACGAGGAGGAGGCCTTCAAGATCGACGCCAGGCTCGGGCTGGAGGTATTCCGCAGCGCGGACGCCAAGGAGGGTCCGCGCGCGTTCGCCGAGAAGCGCAAGCCGGAGTTCACGGGCCACTGACGGCCGACGAATCCCGCCCGGCGGCCGGGCGAACCGCGGCCGCCGGACCCGGCCCGACCGGCGTCGGGGCCCGCCGGGGCACATCTACTCGCCGCGGGTGTCCGCGGCGACGGTGGGCTTCACCATGCGGGCGATCTGCTTGCGCAGCAGGTTGGGCGCGAAGCGACGGGCCAGCCAGAGCGGCCGGGCGGGGCCGGGGAAGACGAACAGCGGGGACTTCGGGTTGGCGACGGCCTTCTCCATGGCGTCGACCACCTTCTCGGGCGCCATACCGCTGCTGCCCGCCAGGATCGCCGGATCGACCGACCGAACTCCGTCCAGGAACGGGGTTTCCACGTGCGGCGGGCAGATGGCGATCAGCCGCACACCGCTGCCCGCCAGCTCCAGCGACAGCGCCTCGGCGTAGCAGACCACCGCGAACTTCGAGGCCGAGTACGCCGCCAGCCCCGGCGACGGCAGCCACCCGGCCACCGACGCGAACAGCACCACCGTGCCGGATCCGGCGTCGCGCATGGCCGGGATGACGGCCTGGCACAGATTGACGGTGCCGATGTAGTTGATGTCCATGATCCGGCGCATCTCCGGAACACCCTGGGCGAGAGTCGAACCCACGCGGCACAGCGCGGCGGCATGCACCAGGTGCTCGATCGGCCCCAGCTCGGCGCTGACCTTGTCCACCAGCGTCGTGACGGCCGCCGTATCGGAGACGTCGCAGGTGTAGGTGGTCATATTCGGTGAGCGCCGGGCGGTTTCGGCCAGCCCGGTCTCGTTCACGTCCACCGCGGCTACGCGGTATCCGGCCGCGGCCAGGCGATGGGCGACGATGCGGCCCATGCCGCTCGCGGCCCCGGTCACCAATGCGGTCTTGGTCATGTTGCCTCCTGTGTCGGGTCCGCGCGGCTTACTCATCGGATTTCCGTGGCTTCCTCGAAAGCCATGCGCAGCGAGCCGATATGGCTGGTGAACAAGGCGCGCGTGGGTAGCCCGAGGCCGCGCATCTCCGCCGCGACCGGATGGTCTCCCAGTTCGATCCTGGTGCCGCCCAGGCACATTCGAACCCGTGCGGGTTCCATCACCCACGGCGTCGCGCGGAGCACGCCGTCGCGATGGGTGTAGGTCTGCATCGAGGCGCCGCCCAGGCCCGCGGGCGCGGGCAGCCCGCCGCCGCTGTCGAGGGCCACCACGAGCCGGTCCTCGAGCCGTACCTCGCACCGCCTGCCGCGGCCCTTCGGGACGATCCGGATATCGGCCATCTCCTTGGGGAAACCCCAGAGCTCGCGGCCGACGGTGCAGGTGAAACTCTGATTCACCGGCAGCCAGCGGATATAGGCACCGGTACTGCGCCGACGACCCGGCACCCGAGCCAGCAGCGAGAAGGCGAATTCGTGATAGGGGCCGAGGTCGGTGTCGAGGTGCCGCATGAAGGCCAGCGCGCACAGCGCGCGGCCCGCGAACCGCACCGGTTCCAGCCCGGTCCCCGCCAGCAGGCCGCGCGCCGCCGCCGGATCGACCGGGAACAGGCTCGAGCACGCCTCGGCGTGACGTACCTCGACCGGGACCCGGATCTGCTCACCGAGAATCGAATACACCTGCGCCATCACCTCGTAATTAGAACACGTTCTAGGATGATCGAGCGCGGATTCGGCGCCCGGAATTCGGCGATCGATCCCACTGAGCGGGAACCGACGGGATGATCCCGGCTCGGCTCACCCCGCCTCGTGGTCCGGATCCCGGCTCGCCGCATGGTCTTTGGCCCAGCGGTAGTCGGGCTTGCCGCTCGGGGTGCGGCCCACGACATCGACGACCCAGATCCGGCGCGGCAGCTTGTAGCCCGCCAGATGGCTGCGAATGTGGTCCTCGAGGGCGGCGAAATCCACCGGCTGCGTGCCGTGCCCGGACACGACGGCGGCGACCTGCTGCCCCCACCGGGGGTGTGGCACCCCGATGACCACCGCGTCGTAGACGGCCGGATGGGACTTGACCACCGCCTCCACCTCCTCGGTGAAGACCTTCTCGCCACCGGTGTTGATCACCATATTGCCGCGGCCCAGCAGTGTGATCGAACCGTCGGCCTCGACCCGGGCGCGGTCGTCGGTGACGACCATGCGCACGCCGTCCACGGTGCGAAACAGCTTGTCGGACTTGGCCTCGTCCTTGTAGTAGCCGAGGGGAACGTTGCCCCGCTTGGCAACCCAGCCCTCCTGACCCGGAACCACTTGGTGGCCATCGTCGTCCACCACCATGGCCCCGCGGCCGGTCTGCACCCGCGGCCCCCGTGCCGGGTCGTCGTCCTTCTGGGCGAATCCGATACCGCCGAAACCCGTTTCGGACGAGCCGATGGAATCGGTGACGACGGTGTGCGGGAACAGCTCCAGCAGTTCGTTTTTCACCGGCTGCGACAGCAGGGCCGCGCCCGAGCCGATCGCCAGCATCGACGACGCGTCCACCGGCGCCTCCCGATAGGCGTCCAGCAACGGTCGCGCCATGGCGTCGCCGGTGATGACCAGGACGTTCGCCCGCTCCCGCGCCACCATCCGCCAGGTCCGGGCGGGATCGAAGCGCGGCTGGAAGATCACGCCGTTACCGGACCACAGCGCGGTGAAGGTCGGCATCATGGCGGCGGCGTGGATCAGCGGCGGCAGCACCAGCCAGCGGCTCGGCTCACCCTGCGCGCCGGTGCGCGACTGCTGGAACTCGTCGGCGACCGGCTCACCGGTGTAGAAGTCGATGCCGCCGCCCAGCACCCGCCACATGTCCTCCTGCCGCCACATCACGCCCTTGGGCATTCCGGTGGTGCCACCGGTGTACATCATGAACAGGTCGTCGGCGGTGCGCGGCTCGAAATCTCGTGCGGTGGAGGAGGTTTCGAAGGCGTCCTGATACGGCACCGAACGGCACGGCAGCCCGGCGCCGCCCTGGTCGTCGTCGACCACGAGGGCGTACCGGATCGAGGGCATCTGTTCGCGCACGGTGTCGACCACGGGCGCATAGCAGCGGTGGTGCACCAGCGCCTCGAGATCGGCGTTGTCATAGACGTAGCGCAGCTCGTCGGCGCCGTAGCGGTAGTTGATATTGATCGGCACCGCGCGCACCTTGAAGCACGCGACGAGCGTCTCCAGCGTCTCGATGCTGTTGTGCATCTGGAATCCGACGTGGGTACCGGTGCCGACGCCGTTCGCGGCCAGATGATGGGCGAGCTGGTTGGCCCGGCCCTCCAGCTCCCGGAAGGTCGACCGGCGCTCGCCCTGGATCACCGCCACCCGGTCGGGCATGGCGTCGACGGCGTGCTCGAACAGGTCGGCGAAGTTGTTCGGCATGATTTCTGCTCTCTGGCTGGGGATTACACGACGGTGAGCGGCAGCGGCCGCCGCTCGGCGAAGGCGAAGTCGGCGCCGGTGCTGAAGCGGGTGACGGCGACCTCGGACGCCTCCGCGAACGGCGTGTCGGCCGCGGTGATCTCCGCGACGAGGTCGGCTCCGTCGGCGCGCACCCGGCTGCGGAAGTGCGGGTTGACGCCGCGGACCATCGCGTCCAGCGGTTCGGGGTGGTCGGCGTCGATCAGCGCGGGCCACCCCCCGTCGGCCACGCCGGGACAATCGCGGGCCAGCCGCAGCACCACGCTGTCGTGGTAGCCGGTGATCTCGATATCGGTGTAGGGCAACGGATTCCACGCCGGATGCCACCGCAGCACCTGTGCCAGGGCGGCGAAGTCGTCGCCGAGACCCAGCGCCTTGCGAATCCGCTCGGAGGTCAATCCGGCGATCCCGGTGAACTGCTTGCGCGCAATGTCCTGCGCCGCCGCCGAATCGGTGCGTGATCGCACGGCGATCTGGAATCCGAGGGTCAGCAGATGCTGCTGCAGGCACACCTCGTCGGCCATCCGCACCAGCGCCGATCGCGAGAAATCGGCGAACCGCAGATCGCTCAGCAGCGGTCCGGCATAGTCCGACTGCCCGGGATCGGCGGGATCGACCGGCGCGAGTTCGAGGCGAGCGGCCGCCGATTCCGCGATGCGGGCGGCGTTCGCCGGGATCGGCGGTGGTTCGTGGGCGGCATCGATCGTCACCGTCCACGCGCACACGGGATTCCGGTCGGCGGGCCGTCGCGGCGGGCGGTGGATCGGACGCACCTGCGCGTGCGGATTGGTGGCCAGCGCGGTCGCGTCGAAGGTCGGATCCTCGATGGTGTGGCACATCGCCACCACGAAGTCCTCGCCCATCGGCTCCACATCCGCGAGCGCACCGCAGTGATCGAGCCAGAACTCCCCGTGGTCGTGGTCGTCGACCCGGAACCGGAAGTCCATGAACTGCGGCGGCGCCCCGATGTCGAGCTGCAGGCCCTTGAATATGGTGACGACCCCGTCGCCGGGAATCCGCAGCGCCTCGCGCATCCGCCGGGTGTAGACGGGACTGGCCAGCTGCCACTCCTCGATGGCGATCTCGGCCATGCCGTCCCGGCCGAAGGCCGCGATCGAATGCGCCATGCCGGAGCGGTCGATGAGATGCCCGCACAGCAGCAGCTCCGGCACCAGCACGGCGAGCCGGTCGCGGGACAGGTCGGCGTATCGCGACGACATGCCGGTCACCACAGGGGAACCGGGGATTCCCCGATGCGGTACCACCCTGGTAGCGGGTCCTTCGAGGTCGACCGCTCGATGCGCTTCCGCATGCCCGGCGACAGCGCGTCATCGGTGATCATGTCCATGAAAAGCGCTGCGACATTTCCGAAGTCGAAGAAGTCGCGCTGCCACGACCACTGGAAGTCGCCGCCGTAGCGAAACCAGCTGCCGCCGATGCCCTCCGGGCTGTAGTGGCGTCCGTCGGCGCGCTTCGCCTCGTTGATCTGTTTCCACAACCCGATCACGGTGCCGCTGCGGTCGTCGACGACGAACTCCTGGTAGGGGTAGGTCCACCCCTCCAGCCCGGCCATCTCCTGGCCGAGCGCCAGGTCGCGGATCTCGTCGCGGCCGACGGCCATGAACTCCTGGGTGGGCCCGTAGTTCCAGCCGTAGGTGGCGTCCTCGGTGTACATCTGCGCCAGCGGCCGCCAGTCGCCCGCGTCCTCACAGCGCTTGTTCTCGTCCACCCAGCGGCGGACCATTTCGTCGAGCTCGTCACGGGTAAAGGAGGCCATGTGCATGTCCTTCGGTATCAGGGCTGTTGGTTGTCGTCGACGATCGTCAAAGCCTGGGTCGGGCAGTAGCGGACGGCGTCGCGCGCCGCCTCGAGGTCGTCGCCCGGATCGGTCCGCAGGATCTGCACCTTGCCGTTCTTCGGCACGGTGAACACCGCGGGCGCCTCGTCCTGGCAGACCGCGTGCCCCTGGCACAGATCGAGATCCACCTCGATGCGCATCAACGCTCCCCTCCGGCGCTGTCCGAATCCGGTTCCCGCAGTGGCGCTTCCGGCTGCACCTCGACCAGCACCAGATGCGCGCCGCGCGGCGTGGCGGCCACCGCGACCACGGCGGCGGCGATATCGGACGCGCGCAGGAAGTACGGATGCCGCGCGAACCCGAACCGCACCCATTCCTCCAGCATGGGACCGATCACCTCGGGAGCGCCGTTCATGCCCATCGCGGTCTGCGTCGCCCCGGGACGCACGATCGAGGCCCGAACCCCCGTGCCCTCCAGCTCCATTCGAAGCTGCTGGGCCATCGCCTCGAGTCCGGTCTTGGCGGCGTTGTAGGCGCCCACGCCCGGCCGCGGTCGGTCGGCGCAGTCGGATCCGATCACGATGAAATCGCCGCGGCGGCGCGCGATCATGTCCGGGACGACCCGGTGCGCCAATCGATGGGCGCCGACCAGGTGCACCTGCACCTGATGCAGGAACGTCTCGGGATCCATGTCGTAGGCATGCCCGAACTCCAGATCTCCGGCGCCGGAGACGACGACTTCCGCTGGGCCCAACGCCTTTTCGGCCGCCGCGACGAACTCGTCCACCGAGTCGCCGTCGGCCACGTCCAGCTTGTGCGCGAAGGCCTCGCCGCCGTCGGCACGGATCTTCTCCGCCAACGATTCACAGATGTCCACACGCCGGGCCCCGAGGGCGACCGGATGGCCCTGCTCGGCGAGGGCCACCGCCGTAGCGGCGCCGATGCCGGAGGAGGCACCGGCGATCAGGGCCGGTCGGCGCGTTGGGTGGGGTTCGAAGCGCGGCATCAGCGACCAACCTTTCGGGGCGACTCGGGCACGGGGCGGCAATCCGGAATCATCGGGCCTCCACGGCGACAGGGAGTTTCGCGAACCCGCGGACATTCGTGGAGTGCACGCGTTCGATGCCCGATTCGTCGATTCCGTAGGCCCGCACTCGATTCGTGAACTCGCGCAGGGCGATTCCCGCCTCCAGCCGCGCCAGATGGGCGCCGAGACAGAAGTGCACCCCGCGTCCGAAGCTGACCAGCCCGCCCTTGTCGGCGCGTTCGATGTCGTAGGTGTCGGAGTGGGCGAACACGTCCTCGTCCCGATTCGCGGAGCCGACCAGCAGCAACACCTTGTCCCCGGCCGGGATGGTGCCGCCGTGCAGTTCGATGTCCACCGCGGCGGTGCGGGCGAGGATCTGGCTGGAGGTGTCGTAGCGCAGCGTCTCCTCCACCCAGTGACCGACCAGCTCCGGATTCTCGGCCACCTTCGCGTACTGCGTGGGATCGATTGCGGCCCAATACAACGCGTTGCCGAGCAGCTTCGTGGTGGTCTCGTTGCCCGCCACCACCATCAGGAACAGGAAGCCGATGATCTCGTCGTCGGACAGCTTGTCCCCGTCGATCTCGGCGTCCAGCAGCGCGGAGGTCAGGTCCTCGGTGCGAGCGCGGCGGCGCTGCGCGAGCATGTCGGCGTAGTACCCGACCAGGTGCAGCGACGCCTCCATGGCGGGGACCGGGACGTCGAGCACGCCGTCCTCGCGGTGCATCACCTGGTCGGCGAGCCTTCTGATCTCGGCCCGATCGGGCTCGGGGACGCCCATCAGCTCCGAGATGACGTCCATCGGCAGTTTGCCCGCGAAATCGTCTATCCAGTCGAAACTTTCGCCCGCCAGCGCCGGTTCCAGGTGCTGCAGCGTCAGTTCGCGGATGCGGTCGGTCATTTCGGTGACCCGCCGCGGGGTGAAGCCCTTGTTGACCAATTGCCGCATGCGCAGGTGGCGTGGATCGTCCAGCGCCAGGAACGACATGGTCTTGTGCGCGTGCGGACCCCAGGCCGCGGGATCCAGCGACACCCCGTTGGCGCTGGACAGGCGCGCATGGTCGCGGAAGCCGTTGACCACGTCGGCGTGCCGCGACAACGCCCAGAATCCCAGCTCCGGATTGTGATACAGCGGCGCCTCGGCACGGAGGCGGCGGTACACCGGATACGGATCGTCGTGGAACGCGTAGTCGTAGGGATCGAACGCGAGCGGCTCCACCGACGCCGACGCACTGGCCGATCCGGTCATCGCCACCACCCCACATTCGAGAACGAGTTCAGCCGTTCGCGGCGGTCGCGGACCGCCCCGAAAGACACATAGCTGGACATGTGTCTGGACGGTACCACCGCCGCCTCGCGCCGACAATGAGTTCGGCGTATTTTCGACGTGGCACGGCACGCAGTCCCACATCCTCATTCCCCGGCACGGCACGCGGTCCCACGTTCTCATTCCCGGCGCAGGGATAGCTTGAACTGAAACAAGTTCTTGCGCCACCCACCGCCCCGAACCTATAGTCCGTACACGTGTCCAGACAGCATGGGAGCAACCGATGAGCAGGCTCGTCACCACCGACGGCTCGTCGCTGTTGATCGGCGGCAAACTGGTGCCGGGCGGCGCCGGGGTGTTCCCGACGGTCAATCCGGCGACCGGTGAGGTGCTGGGGCAGGCGGCCGACGGCGATGCCGCGGATATGGATGCGGCCATCGCGGCCGCCCGGTCCGCGTTCGACGACACCGACTGGTCCCGCGATCACGCGTTGCGGGCGAGATGCCTGCGGCAGCTGCGCGAGGCGCTACGCGGCCACATCGAGGAGCTGCGGGAGGTCACGATCGCCGAGGTGGGCGCCCCGCGCATGCTCACCGGCGGTCCGCAGCTCGAGGGGCCGATCGGCGACCTCGGATACTTCGCCGATCTGGCCGAGAGCTACGAGTGGGAGACCGACCTCGGCAGCGCGGCACCGATGGGCGTCAGGTCCGCCCGCCGGCTGCGGAAGGAGCCGATCGGCGTGGTCGGCGCCATCACGCCGTGGAACTTCCCGCACCAGATCAACTTCGCCAAGCTCGGCCCGGCGCTGGCCGCCGGTGCGACGGTGGTGCTCAAGCCCGCACCCGATACGCCCTGGTGCGCCGCGCTGGTCGGCAAGGTCATCGCCGAACAGACCGATATCCCGGCGGGCGTGGTCGGCATCGTCACCTCCGGCGATCACGCCCTGGGCAGTCAGCTCGTCACCGATCCGCGGGTGGACATGATCTCCTTCACCGGCTCCACCCAGACCGGTCGCGCGGTAATGGCCGGTGCCGCAGCGACATTGAAGAAGGTGTTCCTGGAACTGGGCGGTAAGTCCGCGTTCGTGGTGCTCGACGACGCCGATATCGCCGCCGCCGCAAGCTATGCGGCGTTCTCGGTCTGCGTGCACGCCGGACAGGGCTGTGCGCTGACGACCCGGCTGCTGGTGCCGCGCGCCGCCTACGACGACGCGGTCGCCGCGGCGGCGAAGTCCATGGCGGGGATCGTGCCGGGTGACCCGAGCGATTCCGGAACCATCTGCGGCCCATTGATTTCCGAGCGGCAGCGCACCCGGGTGGAGCGCTACCTCGACATCGCGCGCGCCGAGGGCGGAACGCTCGTGGTCGGCGGCGGGCGTCCCGATCGCCCCGGCTGGTTCGTCGAGCCCACCCTGATCACCGGACTGCCGAACACCTCGGCCGTGGCCCAGGAGGAGATCTTCGGCCCGGTGCTGGTGGTGATCCCGCACGACGGCGACGACGACGCGATCCGGCTCGCCAACGAATCGCCGTACGGGCTGTCGGGCGCGGTGTGGGGCACCGACCCCGATCGGATCCGCCACGTCGTCAACGGGGTGCGCACCGGCACGCTGGGCGTCAACGGCGGCGTCTGGTACTCCGCCGACGCGCCGTTCGGCGGCTACAAGCAGTCCGGTATCGGCCGCGAGCTCGGCGTCGCCGGATTCGAGGAGTACCTGGAGACCAAGCTCATCGCCACCGCCGAATAGCCGCCGCACAATCCCTGCCGCAGAGGAGTTTTCATCATGGCCCGCTTCACCGGACGATCCGCGATCGTCACCGGCGCCGCCCAGGGCATCGGGGCCGCCTACGCCAAGGCCCTGGCCGCCGAGGGCGCCGAGGTGGTTGTCGCCGACCTCAATTCGGACAAGGGCGAGGCGGTCGCCAAGGAGATCACCGCCGCCGGGGGCACCGCCGCATTCCACACCGTCGATGTCTCCGATCCCGAATCCGCCACCGCCCTGGCCGAATTCACCACCGAGCGGTTCGGCCGCATCGATCACCTGGTCAACAACGCCGCCATCTACGGCGATATGAAGCTCGACCTGCTGCTGACCGTCCCCTGGGACTACTACAAGAAGTTCATGGGCGTGAACCTCGACGGCGCGCTGAACATGACGCGCGCCGTGTGGCAGCAGATGGCGAAGAACGGCGGCGGGTCGATCGTCAACCAATCCTCCACCGCGGCCTGGCTCTATTCGGGCTTCTACGGCCTGGCCAAGGCCGGTATCAACGGTCTCACCCAGCAATTGGCGACCGAACTCGGCGGCTCCAGGATCCGGATCAATGCGATCGCCCCCGGCCCGATCGACACCGAGGCCACCAAGACGGTCACCCCGGGCACCATCGTCGACGATATGGTGCAGCGACTGCCCCTGAAACGCATGGGAACTCCCGACGACCTCGTCGGCGCCTGCCTGTATCTGCTGTCCGACGAGGCGAGCTGGGTGACCGGGCACATCCTCAACGTCGACGGCGGACAGATCTTCCGGTCATGAGCGGCAACGACTTTCGCGTCGGCTTCATCGGACTGGGCAATATGGGCGCCCCGATGGCCGAGCGCCTGCTGGACCGGCCCGGCGGGCTCGTGGTCTGCGATGTGCGTCCGGAGGCCACGCAGACCTTCACCGCGCGCGGTGCCGAGGCCGCGGACTCCCCCGCCGATACGGCCGCGCGAGCAGCCGTGATCTCCGTGGTCGTCCTCGACGACGATCAGGTGCGCAAGGTCGTCACCGGGACCGACGGGATCCTGCGGACGGCCGAACCCGGCACGGTCGTCGCCGTGCACTCCACCATCAGCGATGCGACCGCGGTGGAGCTGGCCGACGAATGCGCCGGGCGGGGTGTGGAATTCGTCGATGCGCCGATCAGCGGCGGCGCGCAGGGCGCGAAACAGGGCAGGCTCGCGGTGATGGTCGGCGGCAGCGACACCGCCTTCGAACGAATCCGCGAACCCTTCGGCCGCTGGGCCGATCTCGTCGTGCACGCGGGCCCGGCCGGCGCGGGCACCCGGATGAAGCTCGCGCGCAACCTGCTGCACTTCGTCGCCTTCACCGCCGCGTCCGAGGCCCAGCGCCTCGCCGAGACCGCCGGACTCGATATCACCGACCTCGGCAAGGTGGTACGCCACTCCGACGCCGTCACCGGCGGTCCCGGCGCGATCATGCTGCGCGAGACCACCGCGCCGGTGCCGCCCGGCGACTTCTGGCACTCGATCCTCGGCCACGTCCGCGACCTGGGCGAAAAGGACCTGTCGCTCGCGCTGTCGCTGGGCGAGCGGCTCGGAATCGAGCTACCCCTGGCCCGCACGGCCCTCGACGGCCTCGGCCCCGGACTCGGCGTCGGCGCCGGTGATACCGCAAAGGAGCAGCGATGAGCGAGCATGGCGAATCGGCCGCAGAACGCAGGCAGCGCGGTCTGAAGAAGATGTCCGAGGTGTACGGGTGGGAGTTCTCCGACGGCCCGGGCGCCCACTTCGCCGCCACCGCCGACCACCTGTTCGCCGACATCTGGTCGCGGCCCGGCCTGTCGGTGCGCGACCGGCGGTTGCTGCTGCTCGGCGCGCTGGCCGCCCAGGGCGCGTTCGACGTCGCCGAGATCCAGCTCGGCGCGGCGCTGCGCAACGAGGAACTCACCGCCGACCAACTCCACGAGATCGCGCTGTTCCTGTGCCATTACGTCGGCTGGCCGGCGGGCACCACGCTCGACGGCGTGGTGGGCAAGGTAGTGGGACAGCAGCGCAAGGCCGAGCGGAAGTCCCGGCCAGCGGGTGAGCCGTGACGAGCGGACACCGGGGCGCGCGACGATGAGATGGCACCGGACAATCCAGCCGAGCAAGTGAGGAACAGCAGACGATGACCGAGACCCCCACCGTGCGCCCCGCGCGTGCCGCCACGATCACCACCTGGGATTTCGAAGCCGATGTCGTGGTCGCCGGGTACGGCGTCGCGGGCGCGGCCGCGGCGATCGAGGCCGCCCGGGCGGGCGCCGACGTGCTGGTGCTGGAGCGCACCGGCGGCTGGGGCGGCGCGGCCGCGCTGTCGGGCGGGTTCATCTACCTCGGCGGCGGGACCCCGCTGCAGCAGGCGCTCGGATTCGACGACACCCCCGAGAACATGGAGAAGTTCCTGGTGGCCGCGCTGGGCCCGGGCGTCGACAAGGCGAAGGTGCACGACTACTGCCAGGGCAGCGTCGAGCACTTCAACTGGCTTGTGGCCCAGGGTGTTCCGTTCAAGGAGGCGTTCTGGGGCGAGCCCGGCTGGGAGCCGCCGCACGACGAGGGCCTGATGTATTCCGGCGGCGAGAACGCCGCCCCCTTCAACGAACTCGTGCCCCCGGCGCCACGAGGACATCTGCCGCAGATGGAGAACAAGCGCACCGGGGAGCAGGGCGGCGGCTACATGCTGATGAAGCCGCTCACCGACACGGCCGAAAAGCTCGGCGTCCGTGCCGAATACGACATTCGGCTGCAGCGGCTGATCGTGGACGACACCGATCGCGTCGTCGGCGTCGTCGCGAAACGCTATGGCAAGCAGCTGAATATCCGCGCCCGGCGCGGCGTGGTGCTGGCCACCGGCAGCTTCGCCTACCAGCAGCAGATGATCGAGGGCTACGCGCCGCGGCTGATCGGCCGCCCGGGCGCGGCCATCGAGGAGCACGACGGCATCGGCATCCGCATCGCCCAGGCCCTCGGCGCCGACCTGGCCCACATGGACGCCACGGAGGTCGCCATCTTCGGCGATCCGCAGCGGATGGCCCGCGGCATCCTGGTCAACGGGCGCGGCCAGCGCTACATCCCGGAGGACACCTATCCCGGGCGCATCGGGCAGGCCACGCTGCTGCAGCAGGACAATCAGGCCTTCCTGATCCTCGACGAGGAGGCGCTCGAGGCGGCCGACGCGACCGAGACCGCCACCCCGTTCTTCCGGCAGCCACCCACCTGGGTGGCCGAATCGGTGGAGGAACTGGAGGCCGACATGGGGCTGCCCGCAGGCACTCTGCAGTCCACGATCGAGGTCTACAACCGGCACGCCAAGGACGGCGTCGATCCGGTGCTGGGCAAGAAGCCGGAGTGGGTCAGGCCCGTCGGCGCCCCGCTGGCGGGGTACGACATGCGGGGTTTCACCGCCGGATTCACCCTCGGCGGCCTGCGCACCGACCTCGACTCGCGGGTGCTGCACGTCTCCGGCGAGCCGATCGCGGGCCTGTATGCCGCGGGGCGCTGCACCTCCGGCATCTGCGCGGGTGGTTACGCCAGCGGCGCCTCACTCGGCGACGGCAGCTTCTACGGCCGTCGCGCGGGCGTGGCGGCGGCCACCGGGCAAGCAAACCACACCCCTGCTGCGGGGAACTGAAAGGACCACGGGCCCATGCGTTTCGGCATCGTCTTGTTCACCAGCGACCGCGGAATCACCCCCGCCGCGGCCGCGAAGGCCGCAGAGGACCATGGCTTCGCCTCGTTCTTCGTGCCCGAGCACACCCACATTCCGGTGAAACGCGAAGCGGCACACCCGCTGACGGGCGATGCCAGCCTGCCCGACGACCGCTATATGCGCACCCTCGACCCGTGGGTGGCGCTGGGGACCGCCGCCGCGGTCACCGAGCGCATCGAATTGTCCACGGCCGTGGCGCTGCCCGTCGAGCACGATGTCATCACGCTCGCCAAGACCATCGCGACGCTGGACCACCTGTCGGGAGGCCGCGTGAGCCTCGGCGCCGGATTCGGCTGGAACACCGACGAACTCGCCGATCACGGCGTCCCCGCCGGTAAGCGCCGCACGGTGCTGCGCGAGTACCTCGAGGCCATGCGGGCCCTGTGGACCCGGGAGGAGGCGGCCTACGACGGCGAGTTCGTGAAGTTCGGCCCCAGCTGGGCATGGCCGAAGCCGGTGCAGCAGCACGTGCCCGTGCTCATCGGCACCGCCGGAACCGAACAGGGGTTCCGCTGGATCGCCCGCTCGGCCGACGGCTGGATCACCACGCCCTACGAGACCGAGACGCTGCTGGAACGGCTGGCCCTGCTGCACAAGGTCTGGCAGGACGCGGGCCGCAGCGGGCGCCCGCGCGTCGTCGCCCTCGACGGTAAGCCGGACCCGCAGCGCCTGGCCGAATGGGAGACCGCCGGGGTCACCGATGTGCTGTACGGCCTGCCCGACAAGCCCGAATCCGATGTGCTGGCCTACCTCGACCGGCTCGCCGCCAAGCTGGCACCGCTCGGGCTGACCGCCTGAAACCCCCTAGTTCCCTGACTGTTTCGACCACCGGAGAGTGAGCCGATACCGTGCGCATAGCCCTGCTGTCCTACCGCAGCAAGACCCACTGTGGCGGGCAGGGGGTCTATGTCCGGCACCTCGGCCACGGCCTGGCCGAGCTCGGGCACCGGGTCGAGGTGTTCTCCGGCCAGCCGTATCCGGAACACCTCGATCCGCGGGTGACGCTGACCGAGGTGCCCAGCCTGGACCTGTACCGGGAGCCCGACCCGTTCCGCACGCCCCGCCCCGGCGAGATCCGCGACCGGATCGACCTGCTGGAGCTGGCCACCATGTGGACGGCCGGATTCCCGGAGCCGCGCACGTTCAGCCTGCGCGCCGCCCGGCTGCTGCGCTCGCGCGCGGCGGATTTCGATGTGGTGCACGACAATCAGTGCCTCGGCACCGGACTGCTCCATATCGCCCGGCAGCTGCCGCTGGTGTCCACCGTGCACCACCCGATCACCCGTGACCGCGCGCTCGACCTGGCCGCCGCGCCCTGGCGGCGCAAGCCGTTCGTACACCGCTGGTACGGCTTCCTCGGCATGCAGCGGCAGGTGGCCCGGCAGATCCCGGACCTGATCACGGTGTCGTCGTCCTCGGCCGCCGATATCGTCGACGATTTCGGCGTCGACATGTCGCAATTGAACGTGGTGCCGCTGGGCGTGGACACCGAGCTGTTCCGGCCGCGGGGGCGCCGGGTGCCGGGCCGGATCGTCGCGGTGGCCAGCGCCGACAAGCCGTTGAAGGGCATCGGCCACCTGCTGCACGCCGTTGCGCGGCTGCGGCTTTCGCACGATCTCGAGTTGCGGCTGGTGGCCAAGCTCGAGCCCAACGGCCCCACCGAGAAGCTGATCGCCGAGCTCGGCCTGTCCGATATCGTCACCGCCGGCGCCGGACTGTCCGACCTGGACCTGGCCGAATTGCTCGCCTCGGCCGAGATCGCCTGCATCCCTTCGATGTACGAGGGCTTCTCGCTGCCCGCCGTGGAGGCCATGGCCAGCGGCACCCCGCTGGTCGCCAGCCGCGCCGGGGCACTGCCGGAGGTCGTGGGCGACTGTGCCGAACTGGTCGAGCCGGGAAATATCGACGAGTTGACCCACACGATCGGGCGCCTGCTGGACTCGCGGCGCCGCCTGGACGAGCTCGGCGCCGCCGGGCGTCACCGAGCCCTGACGGTATACAGCTGGGAAGCCGTTGCCGCACAGACCGTTTCCGTCTACGAGCAGGCCATCGCGCGCCGCACGAGCGAGGAGATCATTCCATGCTGACCGTCGACTTCGACCGCCTGGGCATCCGGCCGGGCACCCGCGTGATCGATGTGGGCTGCGGGCAGGGCCGCCACTCGTTCGAGGCGTACCGGCGCGGCGCGGATATCGTCGCCTTCGATCAGAACGCGAGCGATCTGGCCGATGTGAAGCTCATGTTCGGCGCCATGGCCGAGGCGGGCGAGGCGCCCGGCGCGGCGAAGGCCGAGGCGGTACAGGGCGATGCGCTGGCCATGCCGTACGAGGACGGCGAATTCGACGTGGTCGTCGCCTCGGAGATCCTCGAGCACATTCCCGACGACGACAGCGCCATCGATGAACTCGTGCGGGTGCTGAAACCCGGTGGCGCCCTGGCGGTCACCGTGCCGCGCTGGCTGCCCGAGCGGATCTGCTGGCTGCTGTCGGACGAGTACCACGCCAACGAGGGCGGGCACGTCCGCATCTATCGCGCCGACGACCTGCGGGACAAGATCTCCCGCCGGGGGATGCGATTCGTCCACAGCGCCCACGCCCACGCGTTGCACTCGCCGTACTGGTGGTTGAAATGTCTGGTGGGGGTGTCGAAGTCCGACAGCCGGGTAGTCGCGGCATATCACCGACTGTTGGTGTGGGACATGATGCAACGACCCTGGCAGACCCGTTTCGCCGAGACGGCACTGGACCCGGTCATCGGCAAGAGCGTCGCGCTGTATTTCACCAAACCGGCGGTGCGACGTGCGTGACCTACCGGCAGTGCCCGGCATACTCACCGCCGCGCAGTGCCGGCGCACCGCCGAATCCATTGCCGCCGAGCAGGAATCCGGCGGCGCCATACCGTGGTTCACCGGCGGCCACACCGATCCGTGGGATCACATCGAGAGCGCCATGGCGCTCACCGCCGCGGGCCTGCTGAGCGAGGCGCGCGCCGCCTACGAGTGGTCCGCGCGCACCCAGCGGCCGGACGGCTCCTGGCCCCTGCAGTTCCGCGGCGGCGCGGTCGAGAACGCCGATACCGACACCAACTTCTGCGCCTACATCGCCACCGGCGTCTGGCACCACTACCGCCGCACCGGCGACCGTTCCTTCGCCGAGTCGATGTGGCCGACGGTCCGCGCCGCCATCGATTACGTCGCCACCATGCAGCAGGGGCGCAACGGCGAGATCTATTGGCTGCGTTCGGCTTCCGGTGTGATTCCCGAGGCGCTGCTCACCGGCTGCTCGAGCATGTTCCACAGCATCCGCTGCGCGCTGGCGCTGGCCGAACTGGTCGGGGATCCACAGCCGGACTGGGAGGTCGCGGCGCTGCGCCTCGGTCATGCCCTGCGGCATCATCCGGAGTCGTTCGCCGAGAAGAACCGGTACTCGATGGACTGGTACTACCCGGTGCTGTGCGGCGCCTACCGCGGCGCCGACGGCGCCGAGCGGATCGACTCCCGCTGGGGTGATTTCGTCGTGGGCCGGATCGGCATCCGCTGCGTCGCCGACCGCCCCTGGGTCACCGGAGCGGAGACCTGCGAACTGGCCCTGGCACTGGACACCCTGGGCGACCACCGGCGCGCGCGGGAGCTACTGGGATCCATGCAGCATCTGCGCGAGAACGACGGATCCTATTGGACCGGACTCGTTTTCGCGGACGGCAAGCGCTGGCCGGAGGAACGCACCACCTGGACCGGGGCGGCGATGATCCTCGCCGCCGACGCGCTGTCGAATGCGACGGCGGCCGCCGGGATCTTCCGGGATGCGGCCGCACCGATCGACATCACCGCCGGATTCGCCTGCGACTGTATCGGTTCCCGCCGGTAGCGCCGGTCAGCGGCGCGGGGTCCGGGCGCGCACGTGGATGCGCTCCCCGTGCTTGCCGAACAGGCTCAGCACCTCGACATCGCCGCGCCCGGCGGCGCCGAACCAATGCGGGATCTGGCAGTCGAATTCGGCGGCCTCACCGGCGGACATCACGAAATCGTGGTCGGCGAGCCGGACGCGGAGCTGCCCGCGCAGCACGTACAGCCACTCGTAGCCCGCGTGGGTCCGCAGATAGGGCTCCCGGTCGTGCGCGGGAATGGTCATCTTGTAGGCGCGCGGCTCGGCGCTGTGCCGCGACAGCGGGATCAGGACCCGGCCGTCCTTGCTGGTGGGGTGCTGCGGCACCCGCGGATCGACGATGCGGGGTGCGGCGACGATCTCGTCGAGGGGGATGCCCAGGGCCGCCGTGATCGGCAACAGCAGCTCCAGGCTCGGCTTGCGCTGCCCGGACTCCAGCCGGGACAGGGTGCTGGTCGAGATCCCGGTGGCCCGGGTGATCTCGGCGAGGCTGACGCCCTTCTTCTCCCGCGCGCGCCGCAACCGGGGTGCGATCTGCTCGATCGCGGCACCGACACTCGGCTCGTCCATGCGCCCAGTCAACCAATGCGTCCCGGAATCGGCAACGGTGTTTGTCGATACCGGGCGAGCCCTCCGATGCTCGTAGCGGAGGTGATCCGGATGAACATCACAACGGATGCAACGAGAAGTGCCCGCGCGCAGCGGTTTCGGAGCGGTCGGCCGGACCGGTTACCGGCCGGGGTGTACCTGCTGGGCTTCAGCCTGTTCGCGATGGGGAGCGCCGAATTCCTGCTGGCCGGTGTGCTACCCGAGGTCGCCGCCGACCTCGATGTCACGCTCTCCGCGGCCGGGATGCTCATCACCGCGTTCGCGCTGGGCGTCGTATTCGGAGGCCCGCCGTTCGCCGTGCTCAGCCTGCGCTGGCCGCGTCGCACCGCCCTGGTCGCCACGCAGGGCGTCTTCGCCGCCGCCGTCGCCGCCGGGCTGCTGGGCAACTATCAGGTGCTGCTGGTCAGCCGGGTCGTCGCCGGTGTGGCCTACGCCGGATTCTTCGCCGTCGCCTCGGTCACCGCGATCGGGCTGGTCACCCCGGACCGCACCGCCCGCGCGTCCGGCGTCGTGGTCAGCGGCCTGAGCGTGGCCATGATCGCCGGCGGCCCCGCGGGAACGCTGCTGAGCCACTTCACCGAGTGGCGGGGCGGATTCTGGGCCGTGGTGGCCTTGACGCTCGCGGGCATCGTCGGCAGCGTGCTCGGACTCCCCTCGGCCACAACGGGTTCCGGCCCGACAGCGAGCGTCGCGCGGGAGGTCACCGCGATGCGCAGGCCGATGCTCTGGGTCGTCTACGCGATCGTCATCGCGTCCACCGCCGCGTACATGATCACGTTCAACTATCTGGCGGCCATGCTGGCCGAGAGCACCGGCGTCTCCGAGGTCTGGATTCCGGCCGTCCTCGCACTGTTCGGGATCGGCGCCTTCGTCGGCCTGTCCGTCGGCGGCCGAATCTCCGACCGGCGACCACACCTCGCACTGCTCGCCGGTGCGCTGTCGATCGCGGCGCTGTCGCTGGTGCTGGCGGCCGAGATCGAGCAGGTCTGGGTCGCGGTGCCGACGGTGTTCCTGCTCGGAGTCGCCGCGTTCGTGCTCAACCCAGCTCTCTACGGACGCGTGTTCGCCATCGCCGCCGATGCGCCCACGCTCGCGGGAGCGACGACCGTGTCGGCCTTCCAATTGGGCATCAGCCTCACGCCGGTCCTGGCGGCCACAACGCTCACGTCGGGCGCCGCACTCACCTCGGTGTGCCTGATCGGCGCCGCCCTCGCCACGGCCGCCGTCCCACTGATCCTCCTCGACCGACGCGGGCGGGGCTGACTATGCCTGGCCGCCGCAGCCCGTGTCGCGCTCGAGGATGCGCATCGAGCCGACCGCCTCGACCTCGCGGAACTTCCCGCTGTCCAAGGCTTTTCGGTAGATGTGGTAGGGCGCCTGACCACCGTCGCGGGGATCGGGGAAGACGTCGTGGATGACCAGCGCACCACCGGCGGCCACCCAGTGTGCCCAGTTGTCGTAGTCGCGCTGGGCGGCCTGCTCCGTATGCCCGCCGTCGATGAACAGCAACCGGATCGGCGTGCGCCACATGCGCGCCACCGTGGCCGAGGCGCCGACCACGCCCACCACCGTCTCGGTGAGACCGGCGCGCACGATCGACCGCCGGAACGCCGCGACGGTGTCGAATCGTCCCGTCGCCGGATCGACCAGCGAACTGTCGTGATACTCCCAGCCCGGCTGATGCTCCTCCGAGCCGTGGTGGTGGTCGATCGTGTACACCGTCGCGCCGGTTTCGCGGGCGGCCGCGCCGAGGTAGATCGCCGACTTGCCGCAATAGGTTCCGATTTCGACGACAATGCCGTCGCCCGCGTATCGCCGCGCCGCCTCGTACAGCGCCCTCCCCTCCTCGATCGGCATGAAACCGGTAGTTCGCTCGGCAAGATCGAACAATTCTTCCGAACCAACGGGAATCGCCGAATCGGCACGGGTCATGAGGGGCGAACCTTTCTGTCGGCACGTGGCACACGGGCCGTGCGAGTTGCCCGTAAGAGGTGTCCATAGTAGCATCCAGACACGTGTCCGATCCGATGCCCGTCAGCCTCGAGGCGACCCGGCGCCGCCTCACCGAAAAGCAGGCCGACACCGTCGACCGGCTTACCAAGGCCGCGCTCGAGGTGCTGTCCCGCGAGGGTTTCGCGGGTCTGACGGTCCGCATGGTAGCCGCCGCGGCGGGGGTGGGCACGGCCACGGCCTACACCTACTTCTCCTCCAAGGAACACCTTGTCGCGGAGGTCTTCTGGCGCCGCCTGGCCGCGACGCCGCCGCCCGCGGACGACGATTCCGGCCCCACCGCCCGAGTGGTCGCGGTGCAGCGCCAGATCGCGATGCTGGTGGCCGACGAGCCCGCGCTCGCGGGCGCGGTGACCAGCGCACTGCTGGGCACCGATCCGGACGTGGCACATCTGCGGGTGCGCATCGGGTCCGAGATCCGCAAGCGCCTGGTCACCGCCCTCGGCGACGATGCCGATCCGGATATCGTGGAAACGCTGGAGCTGCTCTACGCGGGGGCCCTGGTGCGCGCCGGAATGGGCTACGCCTCCTACGCCGAGATCGCCGACCGGCTCGAAAAGTCCACTCTCCGAGTGCTGGAGTAATCGACTCCGCACCCGCGCAATTCCCCGCTGGAGACAGTCCGATACCTTGCCGCGGACTCGCTTCCGTAGTACCGTCCAGACACGTGTCCATCACGGGTGGATCCGGTACGGCGGAAGGATTTCCGATGACGCTCGTCAAACCACAGCAGGTGTCCGGGGGCGGCCACGAACACGGCCATCTCGAGGAGTTCCGCACCGATCCGATCGCGCTGATGCGCCGGGTCCGCGCGGAGTGCGGCGATGTGGGTTCGTTCCGGCTGGCCGACAAGAACGTCATCATGCTGTCCGGCTCGGAGGCCAACGAGTTCTTCTTCCGCGCCGCCGACGAGGACCTGGACCAGGGCGCGGCCTACCCGTTCATGAAGCCGATCTTCGGCGAGGGCGTGGTGTTCGATGCCAGCCCGGAGCGCCGCAAGGAGATGCTGCACAATCAGGCGCTGCGCGGCGAGCATATGCGCGGGCATGCGGAAACCATTGCGCGCGAGGTGGATCGGATGCTGTCGCGCTGGGGCGACGAGGGCGAGATCGACCTGCTGGAGTTCTTCGCCGAGCTGACCATCTACACCTCCTCGGCCTGCCTGATCGGCGTCAAGTTCCGCAACGAGCTCGACGAGCGCTTCGCGCATCTGTACCACGAGCTGGAACAGGGCACCGACGCGCTGTGCTACGTCGACCCCTACGCGCCGATCGACAGCTTCCGCCGCCGCGACGAGGCCCGCGCCGAACTGGTCGAGCTGGTGCAGGCGATCATGGACCGGCGGATCGCGAATCCGCCTGCGGGCAAACAGGATCGGGACATGCTCGACGTGCTGGTCTCGATCCGCGACGAACAGGGCGCCCCGCGCTTCTCCGCCAGCGAGATCACCGGCATCTTCATCTCGATGATGTTCGCCGGGCACCACACCACCTCGGGCACCGCGGCCTGGACGGTGATCGAACTGCTACGGCATCCGGAGCAGCTCGCGAGCGTGATCGCGGAGCTGGACGAGCTCTACGCCGACGGCAAGGACGTGAGTTTCCATGCGCTGCGCCAGATTCCGCAGCTGGAGGCGGTGCTCAAGGAGACCCTGCGGCTGCACCCGCCGCTGATCATCCTCATGCGGGTCGCACGCGACGAGTTCGAGGTGTGCGGAAACCACATCGCGCCGGGCGATCTCGTGGCCGCCACGCCCGCGGTATCCAACCGCATCCCGGAGGATTTCCCGGAGCCCGACCGCTTCGACCCGGGCCGCTACCTCGACCCGAACCAGGCCGATCTGGTCAACCGCTGGACCTGGATCCCCTTCGGCGCCGGGCGGCATCGCTGCGTCGGCGCGGCCTTCGCCCTCATGCAACTCAAGGCCATCTTCTCGATCCTGTTGCGAGACTGGGAATTCGAGATGGTCCAGCCCTCCGACAGCTACCGCAACGACCACTCCAAGATGGTCGTCCAACTACAGCAGCCCTGCGCCGTCCGCTACCGCCGCCGCTGACCCGCTACAGCACCGACTCGATGGCGCTGACCACCGCCGGGTCCTTCGGCTCGGTGCGCGGCCGGAAGCGGCCCACCACCTTGCCGTCGCGGTCGACGAGGAACTTCTCGAAGTTCCACTGGATGTCGCCCGCCTCGCCCTCGGCGTCGGTGGTCCGCACCAGCTCCCGGTACAGCGGATGCCGTCCCTCGCCGTTCACCTCGGACTTCTCGAGCAGCGGGAAGTCCACGCCGTAGGTGGTGGAGCAGAACTGCTCGATCTCCTCGGCCGTGCCGGGTTCCTGGCCCATGAACTGGTTGCACGGCACCCCGACCACGCTGAATCCGCGCGGACCGTAGGTCTGCTGCAGCTCCACCAGGCCGGTGTACTGCGGGGTGAGGCCGCACTTGGAGGCCACGTTCACCACCAGCAGCGCCTTGTCCCCGGCCAACTCGCCGAGCGTGGTGGATTCGTCGGACAGGGTACGTACGGGAATGTCACGAATAGTCACAGGGCCGATGATAGGTCGATTTCGATCATCGCCCCACCGCCTCAGCCCGAGCTTCACATCCCCGCCACGCCACGAAACCCACCTCGGCACGCCACAAAGCACGCTCCCCGCACACCACAAAGCCCACTCCCCCAGCACGCCACGAAGCGCCCACACCCCGGCACACCACGTAGCCCCCACCCCGGCACGCGGCCTAGTTCCCATCCCCGGCACGCGGCCTAGTTCCCACCCCCACCACGCGGCCTAGTTCCCATCCCCAGCACGCCACAGAGCCCACACCCCCGCACGCGGCCTAGTCAAAATTCCCAGCACGCCGCAAAAAACACACCCCCGGACGCGGCGGATGCGGAAATACCAGGCCGCCCCGCAACGCA
>NZ_JARWQD010000363.1 GCF_029869545.1 Nocardia wallacei
GGGGACGACTCCGTCGGCTCCCCTCCCCCCCCTCTCCCCCGTCCCGGGGGGGGGGGGGGGGGTTGTCGCCGCCCCCCCCCCCCCCCCGGCGGTTGGGGCCGGGGTCGACCTGATGGCCCGTGGTGTTGGTGTGCCGTATTCGGGCCGGGGCGAATAGGGCGGGTTGACATTTGGCGGTGTATGGAGCGTCAATGCGTTGGCGGGAATCGTTTCGGCGGTCGTATCGGACCAGCCGTAATCCGGAAACGTTCGTCCTCCCCAGCGGGATGCCGGGGGTTTGTCATCTCATAAACAGGAGTGCAGGCAATGGCGAAACATTCAATTGTGGATGCCGTCGTGACTCACACGGTGCATGGTAGCGACCGCGAGGAATTGGCCGGTTTCGCCGCGCGGCACCTCGCCGACGGATATCAGGCCGCCGAACCGTGGTCGGCGGGAGAGAACCTGTGGGTGCTCAGTATGTGGCGATCTGTCACGTCCGATCTCGGACGCAGGGAAATCGAGGCTCGATGCGCTGCGGCGGGCATCACCTACATGCGCGAGGACACCGAGCACGTCATGCGGGACACCGCAACCCACGACACCCAGGGTGCGGTCAAATCATCGGCCAAACTCAGCGGGAATTCCTATGTGTCCGTGCGATGCAGGACAACCCGGGCGCGCGGCAAGTTGTTGTTCATGGCTACGGATGAATGCAACCACGGCATCACGATATGCACCGAGTGCGCGGAAAGCTGGGAAATAGACTACGAAGTGCGGTACTCGAGCACCAAAGCCGGACGGGAATTGTCCCGGCAGCGCGCCGATGCCGACTCCTCGGCCGCCCACGACCGCCGCGCCGACTAGATACGCGTTCGTACGGGCCCCCCGGGTGATCCGTTGCCACCGTGGAACACCCGGGGCCCGTTGTGGTGGTCGGTCCGGGCGTGTGGGGCGGTGTATGGCCGGACGTGTGGTTGTTGGCAACCCACCCGGCCCGACACGGCGACCGGTACCACGGACGGACCCGCGCCGTAGCGCGTGTGCGACCCGGGGCGGCGAGCGGGTCCGGTGGGCCGTGCCGATTTCCGTGAATGGGCCGCCCGGCAGAAGGTGTCCCCGGCCGGGCATCGGTCCCACACCGAATGAGGCTTCCCGGCCGTGGGGAAGCCGCGACGCACTGACGATGATCCACCCCGGTGCGCCGGGCTAGCGCGCCGCGTCGAGTCGGGTGATGAGCCAGTTCAACGCCTGCCGCCCGGCGTCGTCGGAGTAGCCGTTGCGGTCTACGCCCGGACCGGCGAGGCGGGCCGCGTCACTGCCTCGGCGGGCCAGATCGGCCAGGGCGTTACTGGTGTCGGGACTGGTGGAGTCGGTGAAGGTGTGCGCGAGTCCGGACACATAGGTCCCGGCGTCTCCGATGAGGGCCGAGGCCGCGGTGGTAGCGAGGTCTCCGGCGATGGGGAGGAGCCCGGTGAGCGCGAGCGCGGCACCGGCCGGATCACCAGTAGCGAGTTTGTGTATTGCGTCCCAGGCGATTTCCTGTGCCTGGCCGATGTCGGTGGCGATGCGCCCGATGTCGAGGTTGGCGATGATGGCGACGATCTGGGAGGCGATCGCGGTCCACCCGGACGTATCGAGGGGCGCGGCCAGCGCGAGGGCACGGGCGACGAGGTGCAGGTCGATCTGGGCGGCCATCTGAACCAGGGGCGCGAACCGGTTGTTCAGGTCGCCTGAGACCTGGTGCAGGCCGGGGACGTTGCCGGTGGCGAGCAACCCGGGCAGCTGGGCGAGGTCGCTCACGATCGCGGGCACGCCCGCGGCGAAGGAGGTCAGCCCGCTCAGGACGATGACCACTTGCCGCACGATCTCCGACGGATCCAAGCCTGCGATCGAGCCCGCCGCCGCCTGCTCCGGACCGCCGAGGGAACCAGCCGCCGGTCCCGGACTCGGACCGGTCGGCGGCGAGAGTGGCGGTGCGGAGGTGGGGTCCGTGCCGGGGGCGGTCGTGTCGCCGGTAGGTGGGATGGGGTTGCCGGTGACGGCGCGGCCGAGCGCGGTGAGGGCGGGTATGGCGTGGGGGGAGGTGGCGCAGGTGAGATCGCTGGTGGCGCAGAGGGTGCGGACTCGGTCAGTGAGGGCGCCGAAGTCCTCGCCGCGGGGGCCGGCGATGCCCTCGCCGGGCGAGGACGGTCCGAGCTGCGGGGTACCGGCCGCGCGGCGCGGGTCGGAAAGCAGCGCGACCGCAACGATCCGTGAGGCGGGCAACGGGCCTCGATGGTGGCCGATCGCCGTGGCGACGTTCCCGGCGATGGTCGCGCCGTGGGAGTATCCGGCCAGCACGACCTGCGTGGACGAGCACAACCCGGCCAGGGCCGTCGAGAGGGCCTGCACGCCTGCGGATTCCGAGGTGCCCGAGGCGCCGGACCCGGTCGTGGTGGAGGTGAGGGTGTGGATGGCGATGTCGGTGCCGTAGCGCTGGCGAAGGCCCTGTCCGATCGGGGCGAGCGCCCCGTCCGGCTGGCCCGACGCGGCCGATGTGGTTTCGCCGGTGCCGGGGACCAGGACCGCTGTGAATCGAGGGCAGTTCGGATCGGCCGATGCCGGGGCGGCCGTGGCAGGGCCGGAGCCGAGCACTGCCAGGGCGGTGACCGCGACGATGCAGAGCAGAGCGTAGGCGAGTCGGTGGATGGTCGGCCGAGTGGGTGTCACGGTGTGACCTGCTGAGCTGTCAGGGAATTCGACGGTTCGGGTCATCGAGTGCGGTGGGTGCGGCACGGTCGGGAAGTCCTCTCACTGCTCGGGATGTATTGGTATGGAGGCGATCTCGCGACGGTCAGGGTCGAGGTGGCGTGGTCAGTCGGGACGGCTGTGCTCGGCAGCGGCAGCGCGAAAAACCGGCCGAACCGCCCCGTAGTAGTCATCGCCCGGATACCGGAGATCGCCCACCTCGACAGGCACTCCGAAGGTGGCGGCGTGCACTTTCTTCCCGGCCCCCAGGAAAATCCCGACGTGATGGACGTCGGCGGCGGTGCCGTAGAACACCAGATCCCCGGGCTGGAGCCGGTTCTCGGGGATGCGGGGGCCGGTGTGGATTTGGTCGTAGGTGGTGCGGGGTAGGTCGATGCCGATGGTGGCGTAGGCGGCCTTGGTGAGGCCGGAGCAGTCCCAGCCGCCCTCGCTGGCCCCGTCGCCGCCCCACACATACGGTTGCCCGAGCTGCATGCAGGCGAATGAGATCACCTGTGCGGCAGCGGGACTGGCGGGTTGCAGGGGGCGGCAGACGTCGCTGGCGGGTGGTGGGGTGAGGCGGTAGCGGGCGGCTTGGTCGAGGACCTGTTGCACGTAGTCGTCGGAATGGTTGTAGGCGAACAGCGCACGGTGGAGGTCGTCGGGTGCGCCGGAGTCGCACAGGTAGAAGGCGGCGGCGTGGACGGCGTCGCTGTCGTTGTGGCGCGAGGGCGGGTTCGCGCCTCCGGCGGGGAGCTGGTGGCGAGTGGTGACGGCGTCGAAGGTGGGGGCGAGGAATTGCATGAGGCCCCCGGCGCCCGCGAAGTTCTCGCCACTGCGGACGCCGGGGAGTGTGGAGCGGCCGTGGTCGGTTTCGACCTTCCCGATCGCGGCCAGAACCGACCAGTCCAGTCCGGGGCAGTCTCCGGCCGCGCGTTGGTACAGCACCAGCAGCTCCGGGGGGATGTCGGCGCGGGCCTGCGGGTTCGGCGCGCTGCCCGCCCCCGGTGACGGGCCGGGGGCAGGTGGTGAGGATGGGCCGTAGACGACGGCGGTGGTGACCACGGCGGCGATGACGACGACGAGGAACACGACCGCTGCCGAGCCCGCACCGAGGACTTTGCCGAGCATCTCGAGTTCACCTGCCGGTCTGCGTGGTGGGAGCGGCGGGTGGGGGTGGGGTGAGCAGGATCTGCCCGCTGAGCCGGGCGGCGGAGGACGAGTCGGTGTCGGTTTCTTGGGGTGGTGGTGTGCGGCGGGGCCAGGCAGTGGCCAGCTCGTGGAGCCGGATGCGGGTGGTGCGGGTGGTGTCGAGGGGTAGCCACACGCGGTCGGCGGGGCTTGGGTGCTCGGTGTTGTCGAGGAGTTCGGCGGCGGCGGTGGCGACCGGTACCGCGCCGGGATCGGGGAGCGAGATGGCGGTGTCGCGCAGGGCGTGGCGGGCGGCGGTTTCGCGGGCTCGGGTGGGTGTCCAGAGCAGGACGGGGGTGATGACGCCGGTGGAGCGGGCCAGCTCGGCGTAGCCGAGGAGTTTGGCGGCGACGCGGGTCAGGCTGGTGGTGCCGAGGTCGTATTCGAGGAAGAAGTCCAGCCGCGCATTGCGGCGGGTGTAGCGGCCGAAGCTGTCGGGGCGGGCGAGGTCGCCCCAGAGGCGGCGGCAGCGGGGCTCGCCCCACCATGCGAGGACGTGTGCGTTGTGGTGGGCCGCGGTGGTGGTGAGGGTGGTGAACCAGTCGTTGACGCCGATGGTGTGGGCCAGGTGCAGGCTGTGGGCGATGTCGAGGGGGCGGTGATGGTGGTAGCCCAGCTCGCGTACGTGTGCTCCGGCTTCGGCGGCGAGCACGGCGATGCCGGCGGGGGCGAGGACCCAGTGCGAGGGTGCGCTGCCCCGGGTGCGGATCGGCCGGAACCGATCCAGCACGCGGTAGCGATACAGGCGCGCGAGGCGGTCGCGGGCGATGCGGGGAATGGGGAAGGCCAGCGCGGCGAGCTGGTTGGTGGTCAGGACGCGATGCTCGTGCAGCATCCGCAGGATCCAGCGGTCGCGGTCGGTCAGCCGCGCCACCAGCCGCGTGGTGTCCGCGACGATGGGGCGCGGTGCGCGGGACTCGGATTGCCGGGCGGGGCGGGCGATCGTCATCGGAGAGGGAAATCCTTTCGTGGGCAAGCAGGCAGAGACGAGCAGGAAGCGGCTACGTCAGCCGGGGGTCGCCGGTGGCAGGCGGTGCGTCGTGGCGACCGGTGGCTGGCGCGGACCCGGGGGCTGGGCCTTCGGATGGACCGGTGTGTCGGGCGCGTGCGGCGGTGGCGATGTCGCGGGCGCGGCCCGGTGTGGGCGGTGGCAGCGGCTGGGTGGTGAGGGTGAAGGGGCGGGCCTGCTGGCCGTGCACGAGCAGCCGCGCGGCGGCGTGGAAGGCATCGAGGTGGGTGAGATCGTGCTCGGACAACCACGGGCTGGTGTGACGGGCCAGCTCCCGGGCGTCGTCGGGGGAGACGGCGAAGATGACCTTGTTTCTCGCGTTCGCGCTGATGCCGTCGCGCAGATCTTTCGGGAGCTGGGCGAGGTTCTGATGCGCCAGCAGCAAAGAGAGGTGCAGGCCGCGGGCTTCGGCGAGCATGTCCTCGACCGGGGTGGACAGGTTCAAGAAGTTGTGCGCCTCGTCCAGCACTAGCGAGGCGTCGGCGCGGTCGGCGGCGGGCTGGCGGGCCCGCGCGGTGGCCGCTTGCCAGGTGCGGGCGACGAGCAGAGAACCGACCAGGCGGCTGGTCTCCTCCCCGAGCGAGCCCTTCGGCAGCCGCGCCAGACAGATCCCGCCGTCGTCGAGCACGTCACCGAACTCGACGGTCGAGGGCCCGGCGGCGATCGCGGCGCGCACGAACGGCCGCAGCAGGAACGCGCGCAGCTTGTTCAGCAACGGCCCGATCACTTGCGCGCGTCCGGCGTCCGACAGGGACTCGTAGCCTTCCCAGAACCCGCGCAAGACCGGGTCGGTGGTGGTGCGGGTGACGCGGGCGCGGAAGGCGGGTTCGGTGAGCAGGCGGGGGAGGTCTTCGAGGGTGGCGGTGCCGGGCTGGGCGCACAGGGTGAGCAGGCTGGCGCGCATGATGTCGTCGGTGCGTGGCCCCCACCATTGCGCGAAGACCCGGTGGAAGACGGTGACGAGGTTGTCGACCGCGAGATCCAGGCCCGCGTGCCCGATCCGGCCGATGTCGAGGGGGTTCACGCATGGTGGTGGGGCGTGCGAGTCGGCGTCGAACAGCACGACCCGGTCGGCGAGACGGCGGGGGAGGCGGGCCAGGACGTCGGTGACGAGGTCGCCTTTGGGGTCGATGACGATCATGCCGCGTTCGGCCTCGGCGTCGGCGAGGATGGTCCTGGCCAGCAGCGTCGATTTACCGACACCGGTGGGGCCGAGGATGTGCAGGTGGTGGCGGGCGTCGGAGACGCGGACCGCGACCGGGCGGCGACTGGCGGTGTCGGCCAGCCCGAGGGGTTTGGTGTACGGGCCATTGGTGGGGATCTCCGGCGCCGGGGCCAGCGCGCGGGCTCCGGCGCGGTGCAGGCCGGGCAGCCCGTCCTCGGTCGGCAGGTGCGCGAGGGTGGCCAGCTCGGGCACCGACAGCACATCCCCGCGCCCCAGCCGCCGCTCAGCGAGAGCGCGGGCGAGGCGCCAGTGGCGACGCCGCCGGTAGTAGTTGTGATCGGCGCACGCCCCGAACACCGTCGCCAGGGCGTCCGCGCGGGCCCCCGGCCCCCCCCCGGGCGCGGGGGCGCCCCCCGGGGGCGGGGGGGCCCGGGTGGGGGCGGGGGTGGGGGTGTGGGGT
>NZ_JARWQD010000364.1 GCF_029869545.1 Nocardia wallacei
CCGGGCGGGGGGGCTCCCCCCCCCCCCCCCCCGCCCCCCCGCCCCCCACCACACCCCCCCCCCCCCCCCCCGCGTGGGCCGGCCCCCCCGGGGATCGCACGTCGGCGGGTCGGGCCGTTTTCGGTTGTCCGGGGTGGTCCGGGTAGACTGGCTCGTCGGGTTTGCTGCGGTCCGCGGTGGCGCCCGCCCGGGGCTGTCCCGGTTCTTCCGAGCGCGGACTGGAAAACAGGAGTGAATTCGTGGCGCTGACCACCGAGCAGAAGAAGGCGATTCTCGCCGAGTACGGGGTGCACGAGAAGGACACCGGTTCGCCGGAGGCCCAGATCGCGATGCTGACCAAGCGCATCTCCGACATCACCGAGCACCTGAAGAAGCACAAGCACGATCACCACACCCGCCACGGCCTGATGCAGCTCATCGGCCGTCGCAAGCGTCTGTCGAAGTACCTGGCGGACAAGGACATCGAGCGCTACCGTGCGCTGATCGAGCGGCTCGGACTGCGTCGCTGATCTGCTAGCGACACACGTTCTGCACAGGCAGTTCGCATGGCAGCCGACGGGGAAGCATAGAATCTCCCCCGTCGGCTAGTCGTGTATGGGGACAGACGGTCCCTCGCACGGCACGACACAGCCGTACGCACCCGTCGCGTGGCGTCGGTCTTCGGTAGTGGCCTTTCGGCACCACAGCCCGGAAGGCTTCGATCGATGACCGCCTCCGCGTCGCCGGTTCCAAGGGGAATTCGGCCGGGTGTGCGCGCTGATACGCGCCCGAACCGGGTACGGCTGACGACAGCCGGATCGCGCAGACCTGCGCTGGATCCGGCGAGACGAGAGGTTGAGAAAAGTACATGTCCGAAACAGTGAACAGTTCCGCCGTCGAGGTCGAACCCGGCGTCTTCGAATCGGTCGCCCTGATCGACAACGGCAGCTACGGCACCCGCACCATCCGGTTCGAGACCGGCCGCCTCGCCAAGCAGGCCGCGGGCTCCGTGGTCGCCTACCTGGACGACGAGACCATGCTGCTGTCGGCCACCACGGCCGGTAAGCACCCCAAGGACCAGTTCGATTTCTTCCCGCTGACGGTGGATGTCGAGGAGCGCATGTATGCCGCGGGCCGCATCCCCGGCTCGTTCTTCCGGCGCGAGGGCCGCCCCTCCACCGACGCGATCCTGACCTGCCGCCTGATCGACCGCCCGCTGCGCCCGTCGTTCGTCGACGGCCTGCGCAACGAGATCCAGGTCGTGGTCACGGTGATGAGCCTGGATCCGAAGGATCTCTACGACGTGGTCGCCATCAACGCGGCCTCGGCGTCGACGCAGATCGCGGGCCTGCCCTTCTCCGGTCCGGTCGGCGGCGTGCGCGTCGCGCTGATCGAGGGCCAGTGGGTGGCGTTCCCGACCGTCGAGCAGCTGGAGTCGGCCGTGTTCGACATGGTCGTCGCCGGTCGCGTGGTCGAGGGCGACGTCGCGATCATGATGGTCGAGGCCGAGGCCACCGAGAAGGTCATCGCGCTGGTGGAGGGCGGTGCCCCGGCGCCGACGGAAACCGTTGTGGCCGAGGGCCTCGAGGCCGCCAAGCCGTTCATCGCCCGGCTGTGCAAGGCGCAGCAGGACCTCGCGGAGAAGGCGTCGAAGCCGACCGAGGAGTTCCCGCTGTTCCCGCCGTACGAGCAGGACGTCTACACCGCCGTCGAGGGCACCGCGAAGAACCCGCTGTCCGAGGCGCTGTCGATCCCCGGCAAGCAGGAGCGCGAGGAGAAGATCGACGAGATCAAGCTCGACGTGCTGTCGAGCCTCGCCGAGGATTTCGAGGGCCGCGAGAAGGAGATCGGCGCGGCGTTCCGCTCGGTCACCAAGAAGCTGGTGCGCCAGCGCATCCTGTCCGACGGCTTCCGCATCGACGGCCGCGGCCTGGCCGATATCCGCGCGCTGTCCGCCGAGGTGGCCGTGGTGCCGCGGGCGCACGGTTCGGCGCTGTTCGAGCGTGGCGAGACCCAGATCATGGGCGTCACCACCCTCGACATGGTGAAGATGGCGCAGCAGGTCGACTCGCTCGGCCCGGAGACCTCCAAGCGCTACATGCACCACTACAACTTCCCGCCGTTCTCCACCGGTGAGACGGGCCGCGTCGGCTCGCCGAAGCGGCGCGAGATCGGCCACGGCGCGCTGGCCGAGCGGGCCCTGATCCCCGTGCTGCCCTCGCAGGACGACTTCCCGTACGCCATCCGCCAGGTGTCGGAGGCGCTGGGCTCCAACGGATCCACCTCGATGGGCTCGGTGTGTGCCTCGACCCTGTCGCTGCTGAACGCCGGTGTGCCGCTGAAGGCCCCGGTGGCCGGTATCGCCATGGGCCTGGTGTCCGACACCGTCGGCGACGAGGTCCGCTACGTGGCGCTGACCGACATCCTCGGCGCCGAGGACGCGTTCGGCGATATGGACTTCAAGGTCGCCGGTACCCGCGAGTTCGTCACCGCGCTGCAGCTGGACACCAAGCTCGACGGCATCCCGTCGAAGGTCCTCGCGGGCGCGCTCAACCAGGCCCGCGATGCGCGCCTGACCATCCTGGACGTGATGGCCGAGGCCATCGCCACCCCGGACGAGATGAGCCCGTACGCGCCGCGCGTCACCGCGATCAAGATCCCGGTCGACAAGATCGGGGAGGTCATCGGCCCCAAGGGCAAGATGATCAACCAGATCACCGAGGACACCGGCGCCAACATCTCCATCGAGGACGACGGCACCGTATTCGTCGGCGCCACCGACGGTCCGTCGGCGCAGGCCGCGATCGACGCCATCAACGCGATCGCCAACCCGCAGATGCCGAAGGTCGGTGAGCGCTTCCTGGGCACGGTCGTCAAGACCACCGCCTTCGGCGCGTTCGTCTCGCTGCTGCCGGGCCGCGACGGCCTGGTGCACATCTCGAAGCTGGGCAACGGCAAGCGGGTCGGCAAGGTCGAGGACGTGGTGAACGTCGGCGACAAGATCCGCGTCGAGATCGCCGATATCGACAACCGGGGCAAGATCTCGCTGGTTCCGGTCGACGAGGAAGAGACGGCAGAGGCGCCCGCTGACGGCAACACTGCTGCGGTGGAGGCCGGTGCCGAGTAATCATTTCGGTGTGACGAAGAAGAAGTCTGCGCCCCCCTCGCTCGTCACCGAGCAGGGGGGTTCTTCTCTCCGACTCGCGCCTACGGACGCCCCGCTCGCCGATACCGGCGTGCGGCGCACCGTGCTGCCCGGCGGGCTGCGAGTCGTGACCGAGCATGTGCCGGGCGTGCGGTCGGCCTCCATCGGGGTGTGGGTCGGCGTGGGATCGCGCGACGAGGGCCCGACGGTGGCCGGTGCCGCGCACTTCCTCGAGCATCTGCTGTTCAAACAGACCCCGACCCGGTCGGCGCTGGATATCGCCCAGGCCATGGACGCGGTCGGCGGCGAGCTGAACGCGTTCACCGCCAAGGAGCAGACCTGCTACTACGCGCACGTGCTCGACGAGGATCTGCCGCTCGCGGTGGATCTGGTCTCGGATGTGGTGCTCAACGGGCTGTGCCGGGCGGAGGATGTCGCCGTCGAGCGGCAGGTGGTGCTCGAGGAGATCTCGATGCGCGACGACGATCCGGAGGATATGGTCGGCGACGCGTTCCTCGGGGCGCTGTTCGGCGACCATCCGGTCGGGCGGCCGGTGATCGGGACCGTCGAATCCATCGAGGAGATGACCGCGGCGCAGTTGCGCGGGTTCCATCTGCGGCGGTATCGGCCGGACCGGATGGTGGTCGCGGTGGCGGGCAATGTCGAGCACGAGCACACGGTGGAGCTGATCCATCGCGCGTTCGCCGCGCGGCTGGATCCGGCGCGGGATCCGGCGCCGCGGCGCGAGGGACACTTCCGGCCGCGCACCCAGCCGCAGCTGCACCGGATCTACCGCGACAGCGAACAGGCGCACCTGGTGTTCGGCGTGCGGGCGTTCGGGCGCCACGACGGTGAGAAGCGCTGGCCGCTGTCGGTGCTGAACACGGTGCTGGGCGGCGGGCTCAGTTCCCGTCTGTTCCAACGCATCCGGGAGGAGCGGGGCCTGGCGTACTCGGTGTACTCCGGCATCGACACCTTCGCCGATACGGGCGCGTTCTCGGTGTATCTGGGCTGCCAGCCCGAAAACCTCGGCGAGGTCGCGGGTTTGGCGCGTGGCGTGCTGGAAGAGGTTGCGGCGGACGGGATCACCGACGCCGAATGCGCCCGGGCGAAGGGTTCACTGCGCGGGGGACTGGTGCTGGGGCTGGAGGATTCCGGTTCCCGGATGAACCGCATCGGCCGCAGCGAACTCAGCTACGGCAACCATCGCAGCGTCTCCGACACCCTCGCCCGCATCGACGCCGTGACGACCGACGAGGTCTCGGCCGTGGCGCGGCGGCTGCTCGCGCGCCCGTTCGCGGCCTCGGTCGCGGGTCCCTACCGCCGCACCCGGGATCTGCCGTCGTCGGTGCGGAGGCTGGTGCGCGACTGAGGGTTCGCGAGTGATGGTGTGCACAGGTCGGCCCGTGGCGGTGCGGCCGACCTGTTCGCTTACCTCGAGGTAGGCATCCGACAGGAAAGTGCGTACTTGTCGCGTTCCGGGCCCGATTCGAGACTGGCTGTCGTACCAGGCAGAACACTCTCGGAAGGGCGGCAGATGACGGAACTGGAACGGACGCCGGTGACGGTGCTCGGACTCGGCTCGATGGGGCGGGCCCTCGCGGAAGCGTTTGTCGCGCAGGGGCATCCGACGACGGTGTGGAACCGTAGCGCCGCGAAGGCGGAGCCGCTGGTGGCCGCCGGTGCCACGTATCGGGAGCCGATCGCCGACGCGGTGGCGGCGAGCCCGCTGACCATCGCGTGCCTCACCACGTTTCGTGCGACGATCGACAGCCTCGCGCCGGTGCGGTCACTGGACGGGCGGACGCTGGTCACCCTGAACAGCGGAACGCCCGGTGCCGCACGGGAAATGGCGCAGTGGGTGGCCGCCCGCGGCGGGCGGTTCCTCGGCGGTGCCATCAAGAATGTGCCGACCGCCGTGGGGAAGCCGGACACGCTGCTCTACTACGGCGGCGACAAGGCGGTGTTCGACGAGTACGAGCCGACCCTGCGGGTGCTCGGCGGCGACACCCGGCATCTCGGCGGCGAACCGGACCTCGCGGCGCTCTACGAGTCGGCGGTGGGCGCCACCCTGCTGCCCGCACTGCTGGGATTCCTGCAGGGCGCGGCGGTTCTCGCGGCCCGCGGCTACTGCGCGAGCACCATGGTCGACCACGAGGTCAAGTGGCTGCAGATGATCGAGTCGATCCTGCCCGTCCTCGCCGAGGAGATCGACTCCGGCGACTACACCCGGCTCGGCTCGTCGGTGAATCTGTTCCACGCGGCCATCGATGACGACGCCGAGATCGGCGCCGAGGCGGGCGTCGACATGTCGTGGCACGCGCCGATGCACGACCTGCTGCGCCGCGCGGTAGCGGAAGGCCATGGGGAACAAAGCATTACGGCGTTGATCGAGCTGCTCCGCAAGCCTGCATGACGCCCGATCTGTAGGCGCCACCGCCCTTCCGGCCGGAATCAGCCCTGGGCGGGCGTCTCGTGCACGGAGCGCCAGAAGTAGAGCTGTCCGTCGGTGATCAGGACGGCGGTCACTCGGCGGCGGGTGACGATGTCGCCGAGGCGGTTCTCGGCCACGAAGCGCACGACGACGAGCGTGGTGCTGCGGGCGATCTCCGCCACGTCCGAGATCTCGATCTCCAGGCCGGGCTGGGCGTTGCGGGACTTCCAGATACCGCTCAGCAGCGTGTCGCGATCGACGGCGTCGCCGGTGGTGACCACCGAGGTGAACCTGTCGTCCAGCGCGTTGGCGAACCGGTCGAACACCTTCGGCGCCGCGTCCGTACCCAGCCATTCGGCGAGGTCGGAATGCAGCGACACGATCACGTCGGTCAGCTCGGAGATCGGCGACATCTGGGCAGGTTAAGCCGTCTCGGAGCGGTTCGCCGCGCCCACGACGGCATCGAGCAGGCCGGGCAGCTCCCGCTCGACCTCCTCGGCGCGCAGCCGGGCATAGGTCTGGCCGTCCTCGATGATCTTCTCGGTGAGCCCGGCGTAGCGCAGCGTCTTGAGGTGATGGGTCGCGGTCGACTTGTTGATCGTGTCGTAGAGCAGGCCGCAGCGCACCGCCGTCCCGGCATTGGCCAGGCGGCGCACCATCTCCAGGCGCACCGGATCGTGCAGCGCGTCGAGCACCGTCTGCACCGAGCCGACCGGGAAGGCCTCCACGGTCCGTTTGGTTTCCGTCATGATCTACCTCACCGACGGTTTGATGGGAATCGTACCGGCGTTAGGGTTGTTGGGTTCGATCGTAATCAAACCTACCCGATGGAGAACGAGCGATGGCAGCGACTGCGGCCGTATCCCCGGTCGAGCGGACGACACAACCCTGGGCCTACGCCTTGATCCTGGTGGCCAGCGGCGTCGCGCTCGGAGTGTCCGGGGCCCCGGCGCCCCTGTACGGCCTGTATCAGCAGGAGTGGCACTTCTCGCCGCTGACGACCACGATCGTGTTCGCCGTGTACGCGATCGCCGCGCTGGGTGCGGTGCTGGTGTCGGGGAAGATCTCCGACGTGGTGGGCCGCAAGCCGGTGCTGCTGGGCGCGCTGGCCACCATGGTCGTCGGCCTGGTGGTGTTCCTGCTCGCCGACAACGTCGCGATGCTGCTGGTGGCCCGGGCGCTGCACGGTATCGCGGTCGGTGCGACCGTGGTGTCGGGCGCGGCCGCGCTGCTGGATCTGCGGCCCAAGAACGGTGCGCGCTCCGGGCAGTTGACAGGCGTGGCGTTCAACGTCGGTATGGCCGTGGCGATCCTGGGTTCGGCGCTGCTGGCGCAGTACGTGCCGCATCCGCTGCGCACGCCGTACCTGGTGATCACCGTGCTGTGCCTGCTGATCGGCGTCGGCGTGGTGGCGATGGAGGAGACCCACACCAAGCGCGTCTCGGGACCCATCCGGATCGCCAAACCGGCTGTGCCGCCGGAGATTCGCGGTGATTTCTGGTTCTCGGCGCTGGGTGTGATGGCGGCCTGGTCGGTGCTGGGCGTGCTGCTGTCGCTGTATCCGACGCTGGCCGCCGAGAAGACCGGCGTGCACAACCTGGTGTTCGGCGGCGCGGTCGTCGCCTCCACCGCGACCGCGGGCGCGCTGGCGCAGCTGTTCGCCACCGGGATTCCGGCGCGGCGCGCGGCCATCGGCGGCGATACCGGCATGGCGATCGCGCTGGTGCTGACGATTCCGGCGCTGTCTACCCACAACTGGGTGGTGGTCCTGCTCGCCGGTGTGCTGCTGGGCGGCACCTTCGGGCTCGGGTTCGGCGGTTCGCTGCGGCACCTGTCCAACGTTGTGCCGCAACACAAGCGGGGCGAGACCATGTCGGCGTACTACCTGCTCGCCTACACCTCGATGGCGCTGCCGACCATCGTGGCCGGGTGGGCGGCGACGACCTGGGGGATGGGCAGGGTATTCCCCTGGTTCGTGGTGGTGGTCGCGGCGGCGTGCCTGGTGGCGGCCGGTATCGGGCTGCGGGGCAGCCGGGCCGCGGCCCGGGCGAGTGCCGCGGAGCGCCTGCCCGCCTGAAACGTTAGGTGGCGTAAGGGAAATCGCCGTCCATCCTGCGGTGGGCGGCGATCTGCCGCTACCATGCGGCTATGTGGCGGCGGGGGCGGTTCGGTCGGCGACTGAACCAGCGGATGAGGCGATCGGCGCTGCTGCTGTCGGTGGTGGCGGCAGTGGTGGGCGGTCTGGTGATCGCCGGAGTGGCCTGGTGGGGGCTGTGGTTGCTGCTCGGTGCGAAAACGGAGACACCGAATCAGGTGGACCTGACCAAGATCGCGCTGTCGGTGACGGCGGGCATCGGCGGCGCGGTGGCGCTGGTGGTCGCGTATCGGCGGCAGCGCGACAACGAGCGCGGGCGGTTCGCCGAGCTGTTCGGCGCGGCGGCCAAGCAGCTGGGCGACCCGGACGTGGCGGTGCGGATCGCCGGGGTGTACGCGATGGCCGGTGTCGCAGACGAATTCAGCGCTCGGGGGCGGCGGCAGCAGTGCATCGATGTGCTGTGCGGTTATCTGCGGCTGCCCTACGATCCGGGCGACGGGTCGAATCACCTGGTGTCGCGGAAGGAGATTCGGTCGGAGGTCGAGCGGGCCTATCAGATCCGGCAGAACGACAGCGAGGTGCGCCGCACGATTGTCGCGGTGATCGTCTCGCATCTGCGGCAGTCGGCCGAAACATCGTGGTCCACCTACAATTTCAACTTCGACGACGCGGTCCTCGAGGATGTCGACTTCCGGTACGCGGTCTTCGCGGGGTCGCATACGCACTTCCGCGGCGCCGTGTTCACCGGGGCCAGGACCGCGAACTTCGAGCAGGTCGAATTTCTCGGCAAGCACGTCACCTTCCACGCCGCCACCTTCACCGAGGCGGCACTGTTCCGGGGCGCCAAGTTCACCGGCATCCGCGCCGAGGACGCGAATCTCGGCCGGGCCGGGACCAGCTTCGCGAATGTGACCTTCGGCGGCCAGGTGTCGTTCGAGGGCGCCGAATTCGGTGGTCCCCGGCTCCGATTCGACGGTGCGACCTTCTCGGGCGAGCACACCACCTTCGCCGACGCCCGGTTCCGCGCCGCGACGACCAGCTTCGACAATGCCACCTTCGACGGTGCCCAGGCCCGCCTCGACCGCGCTGAATTCGATTGTGCGCGCGTCTCGTTCGCCGGAACTCGCTTCTACGGCGCGCGCACCAGCTTCGACGGCACCCGGTTGGGCACCCGGGCCCGCTGGCGACGTGCCGGGACCGAGGTGGTCGATTTCTCCGGTGCCGAGTACCACGGCGCCGTCTCCTTCGCCGACGCCCGGTTCGACGGCGGCCGGGCCGACTTCTCCGGCGGCGACTTCTTCGGGGAGATCTCCTTCCGCCGCGCCACTTTCGCCGCGCAGGAGACCCGGTTCGATCGGCCCAAGGCGTGGGTGGGCGTGGGTGTCGACTGGGACGACAATCCGCTGCAGCGGCCGCCCCGGGTGACCCCGCTGGCCTGGCCCCCGGTCCCGGCGGAGCTGCCGCCGGTCCCGACGGACTGAGCAATTCCCTCAGCTTTTCTTTAGTTTTGCCCGGTAACTGTTCCGCTACGATCGGCACCCGTGTCAGACACTGTGGTGCGGACGGTGGAGCCGTCCGTCGACGCTCCCGACCGGGGGACGGAGCAACCGATCAGGGCCGGGGGCCGGGCGCGCGCGGTCGCGGTGGCGGCCGGTCTGCTGGCCGTGGTACTGGCGGTGCTGGTGCCGTTCCTGCCGGTGCGCATGGAGTCCGCCTCGGTGACCTGGCCGCAGGCCGGTGACACGGGCAGTGTCGAATCGCCGCTCATTTCGTATGCGCCGCAGCAACTGTCGGCCCGGATTCCCTGCGCGGCGCTGACCGAGCTGGCGGACACCGGCGGCGTCGCCGTGTCGACCGTTCCGCGGCAGTCGGCCGACGCCGAGCGCTACGGGTTCGTCGTGAAGGTCGTCGCGGACACCGCCGACCGCCCGGGCCGGGTGGACGTGGTCTCCCGCAACACCCTGCTGTGGTCGGCGCCGCTCGCGGCGGTCCGCGGGCAGGGGTGCGCGTTGACGATCGAGATGTCCACGGCGGGAACGACTGTCGCGGTGGACGGGGGTGCGGCGCCCGGCGCCACGTCGGCCTCGGATCTGCGGCCCCAGGTGGTCGGTGTGTTCACCGACCTCACCGGCGCGGTCCCGGACGGCATGCGGGTGAATATCGACGTCGACTCCCGCTTCTCCACCTCACCCACCCCGCTCAAACTCGTCGTGATCGCGCTGTGCCTGCTCGCGACGCTGATCTCGCTGCTGGCCCTGCATCGCCTGGACGGCACCGACGGGCGGGCCCGCCGACGGTTCCTGCCGCAGCGATGGTGGCGGCTGCGGCCCGTGGACGGCGTGGTGTTCGCGGTGCTGCTGGTGTGGCACTTCATCGGCGCCAACACCTCCGACGACGGGTACATCCTCGGAATGGCCCGCGGTTCCCGGAGTTCGGGGTTCATGTCGAACTACTACCGGTGGTTCAGCGTCGACGAGGGCCCGTTCTACACCCCCTACACCGACATGATCGCGTGGATGACCCACATCTCGACGGTGAGCCCGTGGGTGCGGCTGCCCACGCTGCTGGTGGCCGTGATCGCCTGGTGGGTCGTCAGCCGCGAGGTGCTGCCCAGGCTCGGCGCCGCGGTGCATACCCGCGCGGTCGTCGTGTGGACCAGCGCGATGGTGTTCCTGGCGTTCTGGCTGCCCTACAACAACGGTCTGCGCGCGGAACCCTTTGTGGCGCTGGGGGTGCTGCTCACCTGGGTGTCGATCGAACGGGCCCTCGCCACCCGGCGGCTGCTGCCCGCGGCCTGCGCGATCATCATCGCGGCGTTCACGCTGACCGTGGCCCCGTCGGGGCTGATCTGCCTCGGCGCGCTGCTCGCCGGTGCGCGGGGTCTCACCGCGATACTGCTGCGGCGGGCGCGGTCGGTCGGCTACCTGCCGCTGCTGCTGCCGGGACTGGCCGCCGGATCTGTCGTGCTGACAGTGGTTTTCGCCGATCGGACGCTGGCGGCGACGCTGGAGATGTTCCACGTGCACGGGCTGATCGGGCCGGGGGAGTCGTGGTTCCTCGAGTTCCTGCGCTATCAGTATCTGCTGCAGATCAATACCGACGGCTGGCTGACCCGCAGGTTCGGCATGTTCATGATGCTGCTCGGGCTGGTGGTGTGCGTGGCGACCATGCTGCGCCGCGGCGGGCACATCCCCGGCACCGCGGTGGGCCCGTCGCGCCGGATCGTCGGAATCACCTTCGCGGCAATGGTTCTGATGATGTTCTCGCCGACCAAGTGGACCCATCAGTTCGGTGTGTTCGCCGGGCTCGCCACCTGTGTGGCGGCCCTGACCGCGGTGGCGATCGGGCCCCGGGTGATGCGGCCGCTGCGCAATCGGGCGCTGCTCGCCGCCGCGATCTTCTTCGCCCTGGCCCTGACGTTCGTCGGTGCCAACGGCTACTGGTACGTCTCGTCGTGGGGAATTCCCTGGTGGGACAAGCCACCCACGATCGGGGGCACGGGGTTGTCCACCGTCGCAGCGGGTGTGGCGGCGCTCGCCCTGGTCGCGGCGGGGTGGTTCCACATCCGGCCGCCGGGGCCACCGCGCGCCGGGTCGGTATCCGATCGCATGGCGCGGATTCCGGTGCTGGCGCTGGTCGCGGCGGGGATGGTGCTGTTCGAGGTGCTGTCGTTCGCCAAAGCGGCGGTGGCGCAATACCCCTCGTACTCGCTGGCGCGGTCGAACCTGTCCGCGACCTTCTCCGGAGGCTGCGGCCTGGCCGACGACGTGCTGGTGGAGACGGACCCGAACGCCTCCATGCTGCGCCCGCTCGACGGTGACGGGGCGACGACGCTGGCCGGGGCCGGGTCGAGCGGATTCGATCCGAACGGTGTCGCGCCGGTGCTGACCTCCGACGAGGTCGAATCCACCACGGGCCGGGCCAATTCGGTGTCCGACGATCCGGACGAGCTGCGCGACGCCGCCAGATCGGCGGGCTCGCAATCGGATACGTCACGCGGCACGGGGATCAACGGCAGCGGCGTGGCGCTGCCCTTCGGGCTCGATCCCGCGACCACGCCGGTGCTCGGCAGCTACCACGAGGGCAGCCAGGCTCCGGCCGCGCTGACCAGCGGCTGGTACCGGTTGCCGGGGGCGGGCGACCCGGCGCGGGGGCCGATTCTCACCGTCGCCGTGGCCGGGCGGATCCGCTCGGTCGATGCCGACGGTGTCGAACATCCCGGTCAGCGCGTGGAACTCGAGTACGGCACCACCCGGCCGGACGGCGGGGTCGTCTCGCGCGGCAGCGTGGTGCCGATCGATATCGGGCCGTCGCCGATGTGGCGGAATCTGCGGGTGCCGCTGGATCGGCTGCCCGGTGACGCCGATGTGGTGCGGCTGGTCGCGGAGGACAAGGACCTCGGCAAGGACCAGTGGCTCGCGGTGACGCCGCCGCGCGTGCCGCGGACGACGACCCTGAACGCGCTGCTGGGCACGCGAACTCCGGTGCTGCTCGACTGGGAGGTGGGCATGAACTTCCCCTGCCAGAACCACGCGCCCACCCACGCCGGGGTCGCCACCCTGCCCGAATACCGGATCCTGCCGGACCGCAACGGCGCCACCATCACCAATATGTGGCAGGGCCACGACGGCGGCGGGCCGCTCGGCTGGACCCAGCTGCTGTTCACCGCCCGCGTCGTCCCGGCGTATCTGAACGACGACTGGGACCGGGACTGGGGGTCACTCGAGCAGTTCGTCCCGCTCGTGCCCGACGCCCGGCCCGCCGCGGTCGGTATCGATCACGTCCGGCGGTGGGGCACATGGACTCCCGGCCACATCATCACCTCGTACTAGCGGTTCATCGGGCCGGGAACCGCAGGATTCGGTCGTCACCCGCGCGGATATCGCCGCGGCCGTCGGTGTTGGAGGTGGTCAGCCACAGGGAGCCGTCGGGGGCGACCTCGACGGTGCGGAGGCGGCCGTAGTCGCGCAGCTCGGCGCGCGGCTCGCCCGGACTTCCGTCGCGCATCGGGACCGTCCACAGTCGTTCGCCGCGTAATGCCGCTACGTACATCGTGTGTGCGGTGACGGCGATGCCGGACGGGGATGCCTCCCGGGTGGTCCACGTGACCAGTGGGTTGGTGAGGCGGCCGCCGTCGGTGTCACCGGTTCCCTCGACCTGCGGCCAGCCGTAGTTGCGGCCCGGCTCGATGAGATTGATCTCGTCGAAGTCGTTCTGGCCGAATTCGGCGGCATACAGGCGGGCCGCCGGATCCCACGCCAGCCCCTGCACGTTGCGATGCCCGAGGCTGTAGACGGGGGAGCCGGGGAACGGATTGCCCGGCGCCGGACGGCCTTCGGGCGTCAGGCGCAGGATCTTGCCGTTGGGGCTCGCGGGATCCTGCGAACGGTCCTCCCGCCCGGCGTCGCCGGTCCCGGCGTACAGCATGCCATCCGGGCCGAAGGCGATCCGGCCGCCATTGTGGTTGCCGGACTTGGCGATTCCGGTGAATACCACCTCCGGTGGACCGCCGAGCCGGAACCGCACGATCCGATTGTCGGTCTCGGCGGTGAAATAGGCGTAGACATAGCGGGTCTCGGCATAGTCGCGCGCGACCGCCAGCCCCAGCAGCCCACCCTCACCGCGCGCCACCACACCCGGCACCCGGTACACCTGCTCCGGCGCCGAGCCGGGCGAAACCCGCAGCACCGCACCGGAATCCCGCTCGGCCACCAGCGCCGACCCGTCCGGGAGGAACGCCAGCCCCCACGGCGCCTCGATCCCGCGCGCGATCTCCTCCGCGGCGCCCAGATCCGGCTCGCCGGACCGTGTGCTCGGCGCGGTGGTGGAGATCTCCGACCGCTGCGGCTCGGTGTCGCCGCAGGCCACGACGGTGGCGGACAGGACGGCGGCCAGCACGATCGGAAGCAGGCGGTGCAACCGCGGCGAGATCGCGGCCTGCCGCGGCCCGTCGGCCAGCGGCCGCGTGGATGTCACAGGCATCGTCACCATCCTGTTCTCCGCCGTATCCGGGCGATACGTCCCTGCCGGGGACTGCATTCCTGAACCGGCGTGGGCCGGTCCCGATACTCGAACGGTACAAGTCCGGGCCGTGGTTGACTGTGCCCATGGCGTCGACCGAACCGAAAGCTACGGGCAGCGCCGGGTTTCGCAGGCGGATCCGGCGGTCGATCATGCACCGGCTGTTGCGGCCGGTCGGCGGGACGCGGGTGCGCGACGGGGAAGCCGTCGCGGGTAAACGGATTCTGCTCACCGGCGCCTCGGCCGGGATCGGGCGGGCCGCGGCGATCCGGCTGGCCGGGGCCGGTGCGGAGCTGATCCTGGTCGCGCGCCGGGGTGACGAGCTGGAGCAGTTGCGCGACGAGATCGCGGCGTCCGGGGGCAAGGTCGAGATCCGCGTCTGCGATATGGCCGATACCGAGCAGGTCGGCGAGCTGGTGCGCTGGGTGGTCGACGCCTACGGCGGCGTGGATGTGCTGATCAACAACGCGGCCCGCTCGATCCGGCGGCCCCTGACCGAATCCTTCGACCGGCTGCACGATTTCCAGCGCACCATGGCGGTCAACTATTTCGGCGCGGTGCAGCTCAGCCTCGGCCTGCTGCCGGGGATGGTCGCGCGCGGCGACGGTCATGTCGTGAACGTCGGAACGTGGACGGTCGTGGCCGACACGTCGCCGCGGCTGGCGGCCTACCACGCCTCGAAGGCCGCGCTGGCCGGGTTCGGCCGCAGCGCCGACGGCGAGCTCGCCGCCGACGGCATCGCCTTCACCTCCATCCACTACCCGCTGGTGCACACCGCGATGAGCTCGCCGACCGCGAAGTACCGCGCCATGCCGGGACTGACGACCGAGCAGGCGGCGCAGTGGATGGTGAAGGCGATCGCCGAGCGTCCGGTGCGGATGGTGCCCCGCTACGCGGCGATGCTGCGTCTGCTCGGGCTGTTCGCGCCCCGCGCGGTGGACCGGGCGCTGATGACGCGGGCCTGAACCCCCTGCCGGGCGTGCACCTAGCGTTTGCGCCCCACGGTGATCACGTCGGGAATCAGCCAGCGCGGCAGTGGCCGGTGAATGCGCCGCTGGTCGACGACGTCGAATCCGGCCTCGCGCACCATTTCTCGCACCTCCGACGGCGAGGGCGCGTGATAGGGGCTGCGCGTGGTCCGGGTGAGCTGTGCGACCGGGCGGGTGACGCGGCCCGCGGGGTTCACCGTCGACACCGCGACCAGTCCGCCGGTGGTCAGCGTGCGGCCGAATTCGGCGAGTGCGGCAGGCTGGTCGAAGAAGTGAAAGGCGCTGGTGGTGACCACCGCGTCCAGGGTCTCGTCACCGAACGGCAGCCGCTCGGCCGGGGCGGACAGCCACGTCACCTGGGCCGACCGCGCCCGTGCCTGCGCGAGCATCCCGGGTGAGGCGTCGACGCCGAACACCTGGTCCGGCCGCAGCTCCCGGTGGATGCGGGTGGTGAGAATGCCGGTGCCGCAACCGATATCGGCGATGCGGCGCGATCCGGCCGCCCGCAGCTCGGCGATCACCTGATCCTGCGGCGGCCGGTAGACGATGTACTGCAGCAGCGGACTGTCGTAGGTGCGGGCGATCCGGCCGAAGGACCCGGTGATCAGACCGTTGAATCCGCGCGTGGGAGAGGATGACTGCATGGGCTCGCCTCATCGATCGTTCTCGGCGTCTGCTCGATTATGCGCCCCCAGCCCTCGCAGGACCGTCCGGGACCGTCCAGGCGGTGTAGGCGGTAGCGTCTGGGGGATGAGGATTCGCGGTGCTGTACTGGAACGGATCGGTGATACGACGCCCTATGCCGAGTCGAAGCCGCTCGTCGTCGACGAGCTGGACCTCGGCGCGCCCGGTCCGGGCGAGCTGCTGGTGCGCATCGAGGCGGCGGGGCTGTGCCATTCGGACCTGTCGGTCGTCGACGGTAACCGGGTGCGTCCGGTGCCGATGCTGCTCGGGCACGAGGCGGCCGGGCGGGTGGAGCAGGTCGGGCCCGGCGGGGGCGATATCGAGGTCGGGCGGCGGGTGGTCATGACCTTCCTGCCGCGCTGCGGGGAGTGCGAGGGCTGCGCCACCGACGGCCGCACCCCCTGCATCACCGGAAGCATGTCCAACAACACCGGCGAACTGCTCGGCGGCGGCCGACGGCTGCTGCGCCGGGGCGAGCCGGTGCACCACCACCTGGGCGTCTCCGGCTTCGCCACGCACGCCGTGGTGGACCGCCGCTCGGCGGTGCCGGTCGACGACGACGTGCCGCCGGACGTGGCCGCGGTGCTCGGCTGCGCGGTCCTGACCGGCGGTGGGGCGCTGCTGAATTCGGCCCGGCCCGGCCCGGGCGACCGCATCATGGTGGTCGGCCTCGGCGGGGTCGGGATGGCCGCGGTGCTGGTGGCCACGTCGCTGCGCGAGGACCTCGGCAGCGAGGTGATCGCGGTCGACACCCTGCCCGAAAAGCTGTCGCTGGCAACCGAACTCGGCGCCACCCAGGTCTACACACCCGCGCAGCTGACCGAGCAGGGCATTCAGGCCGAGGCGGTGGTCGAGGCCGCGGGCAACGTCCGGGCATTCGAGACGGCCGTGGCCGCCACCGCGCCGGGCGGCACCACCGTGACCGTCGGGCTGCCCAATCCCGAAGCGCGGGCGAGTATTTCGCCGCTCGGCCTGGTGGCGCAGGGGCGGTCCATCGTCGGCAGCTACCTCGGGTCGGCGGTGCCCGCCCGCGATATCCCCGAGTACGTGCGGATGTGGCGCGAGGGCAGGCTGCCCGTGGAGCGCCTGGTCTCCTCCCGCATCCGGCTCGACGACATCAACCATGCCATGGACGAACTCGCGGCCGGGCACGGGCTGCGCCAGGTCATAGTGTTCGACTGAGCCGGAACCCATCGCCGTTCAGTCGGTCGCCCGCGCCGGTGAAACGCTGTGTCGCAGGAGGAATTCGGTGACCACGGCGGCATAGTCGGCGGGTCGGCTCAGCAGCAGGGAATGGCCGCCGTCGGCGAAGGTGCGGACCTCGCACCCCGGGTGCCGATCGATGAGCCGCTGGGTCTGCACCGGGGTGATCAGCGCATCGTCGTCGGCGCGCACGATCAGGGTGGGCCCCTGCCACGCCGGTTCCCGCAGCAGCTCCTCGAGGTTCTCGGCGAGTTCCAGCAGCCGCTGGTAGGAGTTGACGGTTCCCTCGCTGCCCGCTGCGTCGGTCGCCGCCTCCACCTGCTGAATCCAGAATTCGGCCTCGTCGGCGTCCTCCCAGGTGGTGCGCAGCGCCGCCCGGATGGACGCGCGGGTCTGCTCCCACGGTGTGGAACGCGTGGTGACGATCCGCCCGCGCAGCCGGTCCACATCCTCCGGGCCGTAGAGGCCGGTCGAGGTGAGCGTCAGCGAACGGACACGGTCGGGCGCGCGGTGCGAGAGCAGTTCGGCGAACATGCCCCCGGCGGACTGGCCGACCACGTGGGCGCGGTCGATGCCCTCGGCGTCGAGGACGGCGAGCAGGCCGTCGGTGAGGTCCGCGCCGCGTGCGACGGTCGCCGGGTAGTCGACGGCCACGCTGCGGAAATGCGGCGACAGCGCGGGCGTCAGGTCCAGCCAGGCGACGGCGATACCGGCGCCGCCGGTGAGCAGCAGCACCGGATCGCCGTCACCGCCGCTGCGATAATGCCAAACATGCTGCCCGGCAACGAGTTCCCGGCGGTCGTGGTCTCGTTCGAAGACGGCGGCGCGTTCATGGATCGATGTCACGGGGAGACGGTAACCGGAATCGTCCCATATGCGCAATCATGCGCATGTGGCAATGGATGGAGGGGTGGCCCACGCCGAACCGGGGGAACAGTAGGCTCGGCGAGGACTGTCGACGGTATGTGAGGAGTTCAGGGTGGCCACGAACCGGATCCGCGTGGGTGTGCTCGGTGCGCACGGCAAGGTCGGGCAGGCGATCTGCGCGGCGGTCGAGGCGGCCGACGATCTGGAGCTGGTCGCCCGGGTGGACAAGGACGACGCGCTCGAGGCGTTCACCGACGCCGGTACCCAGGTGGTCGTCGACTTCACCCACCCCGATGTCGTGATGGCGAACCTGCGGTGGCTGGTGGAACACGGGATTCACGCCGTGGTCGGCACCACCGGATTCGACGAGGCGCGGCTGGGCGAGGTGCGCGACTGGCTGGCGGGCACGCCGCAGGTCGGCGTGCTCATCGCCCCCAACTTCGCCATCGGCGCGGTGCTGTCGATGCGGTTCGCCGAGCAGGCCGCCCGCTGGTTCGACTCGGTCGAGGTGATCGAGCTGCATCATCCGAACAAGGCCGATGCGCCGTCGGGCACCGCCTACCGCACGGCGGGCATCATCGCCGAGGCCCGCAAGAACGCGGGTGTGGGCCCGAGCCCCGACGCCACCACCACCGAACTCGACGGCGCGCGCGGCGCCAGCGTCGACGGCGTGCGGGTGCATTCGGTGCGCCTGGCGGGGCTCGTGGCCCATCAGGAGGTGCTGTTCGGCACCCAGGGCGAGACGCTCACCATCCGCCACGACTCGCTGGACCGTACCTCCTTCGCCCCCGGCGTGCTGCTGGGCGTGCGGCAGATCGGCGCCCGCCCCGGCCTGACCGTCGGCCTCGATCCGCTGCTGGACCTGTGAACGGTTCCGACGCCCGGCGTCAGGTCGCGGTGAAGATCGGCTTCCTTGCGTTCCTGGTGCTGGCACTGGCGTTCTACTTCGTCCTGCTGGGCCGGATCGCGGTGGAACTCATAGGTTCCGGCGAGATTGCCGCGGTGACAATGGGCATCGGGGTGCTGATCCTGCCGATCCTCGGGGTCTGGATCGTCGCCACCAGCATTCGTGCCGCCCTGGCACATCAGCACCTGGCCCGCCGCATGCACGAGGAGGGCGGCGAGCTGGACGTCTCCGACCTGCCCCGCCGCCCGTCCGGCCGCATCGAAAAGGCCGCCGCCGAAGCGCTTTTCGAACAGGTCCGCACGGAATGGGAAGCGGACCCGGAAAACTGGCGCACCAACTACCGCGCCGCCCGCGCCTACGACTACGCGGGCGACCGCACCCGAGCCCGCGAAACCATGCGCCGCGCAGTCGAACTGGAACGCCTGGAGCGCGAGTCGAAGAGCTGAACCCTCGCGCACATCAGCGCGGCGGGTGCACCTTCGCCCAATGCTCGGCGATGTCGATGCGCCGGGCCAGCCACACCTTGTCGTGGGACTGCACGTAGTCGAGGAATCGGCCCAGTGCCGCGGCCCGCGCCGGACGGCCTGCCAACCTGCAGTGCAGGCCCACCGAGAGCATCTTCGGTGACCCGGCGGCGCCCTCGGCGTAGAGCACGTCGAAGGCGTCCCTGAGGTAGGCGAAGAACTCGTCGCCGTTGGCGAAGCCCGCGGGGGAGGAGAACCGCATGTCGTTGGCCTCCAGCGTGTACGGCACCACCAGGTGGTCGGTGCCGCGCACCCGCGCCCAGTACGGCAGGTCGTCGGCGTAGGAGTCCGCGTCGTAGGTGAAGCCGCCGTGCTCGACCACCAGCTCACGGGTCTGTGGCGAATCGCGGCCGGTGTACCAGCCGCGCGGCGGTTCCCCGAACAGCTCGGTGATGATCCGCACCGCCTCGGCCATGTGCTCGCGCTCGGTCTCCGGATCGACCATCTGATACGAGATCCACCGCAGCCCGTGACAGGCGATCTCGTAGCCGAGCCGCCGAAACGCCGCCACCGCTTCGGGATTGCGTTCCAGCGCGCGCGCCACCGCGAAGACGGTCAGCGGAATGTCGCGGCTCTCGAACGCCCGCAGCACCCGCCACAGCCCGGCCCGCGAGCCGTACTCGTAGAGCGTCTCCATGCTCAGGTGCCGATTCGGAAACGCCTGGGCCGGAACGATATCCGACAGGAAGGTCTCCGATCCCGCGTCGCCGTCGAGGACGTTGTTCTCGCCGCCCTCCTCGTAGTTGAGCACGAACTGCACGGCGATATTCGCGTCGCCGGGCCAGTGCGGATGCGGCGGGTTGGGCCCGTAGCCGACCATATCGCGCGGGTATCCGCCGTTCACGATCCCACCTTCCTTGCCGGGGTGAACAATTCGCATATCGGGCTCACTCCGGCTCGTCGCGCAGCCGATCGACGGCGTCGTCGGCGAGCGCGCCGAGCAGCGGCTCGGACAGCAGCCGGTCGCGCGCGGACTCGGTGAGCGTGCCGAACACCCGCAGCCGCGCGAATCCGCCGTCCGGGAAGACGTCGAGCCGGACCTCGGTGACCGCCTCGCCCGCCTCGATCGGGAACCGATGCCGGGTGTCGGGCTGTAAGTCGGTGCGCGCCAGCAGTTCCACCTCGGTGCCGTCGGCGCGGATGCCGGTCAGGGTGGCCGCGCCCGGGCTGTTGAACAGGAAGTACGAGGTGTCGACCTCGACCATGGCGGGCACCGCCTCGCCGGTCAGGCGCACCCGCACCCAGTCGTTGCCGCCGTCGCGCCGCCGCGCGGTCTCCCAGCCCTCGCCCATGATGCGGGCGCGGTCGGGCAGCAGCAGGTTCTGCGGGGAGGAGTAGAAGCGGTTGGAGCAGTCGACGACGCGGCCGCCGTTCTCCAGGGCGGCCAGATCGAACGGGCCCGAACCCAGCAGGCGCAGATCGGGTTTCGCCTCACCGTGCACACGCAGCCGGGCGACGCCGCCGTCGGGGAACATCCGCAGCCGCACGTGGGTGAAGCGCTGCTCCGATTCCACGGTGAAGGCGTTGGCGGTGTCGCCGTCGACCTTGGCGCGGGCGACGATCGTGGTCCATCCGGGCAGCTCCGCGACCTGCTCGGCGGGCGGGTAGCCCTCGATCGCGATCGCCTCCACCGCGATCTCCGGCGGGTAGTTGCCCTTGAACCAGGCGGTATCGACGATCACGCCGCGGATCACACCGGGCACGCCGAGCCGCACGATGGCCGCGTCGCAATCGTCGGCGCTCGGAGCGCCGCCGCCGGATCGCCGGCGGCGCCGGGTCTCCCAGCCGTCGTAGACCTTGCCCTTGTGCCCGAAGGTCTCGGTGGAGAACGTCGACGCCTCCGGGCGGATCAGATTCTCCTTCTCCGCGAAGGACTCGTCGTTGGCCCAGATGACGGCGCCGCCGAGCGAGCGCACGGCGAGATCGGGCAGGAGGGTGAAATCGTTCGGCACGGCGGTCATGCGGTGGGGAGTTTCCTTTCTCGCAAACTGTTCAGCACGTCGACGGTGGCGGCCGGAGCCAGCGCCGTGACGTCCTCGGGTCCGAAGGCGCCGCAGTCCAGCCCGCGCAGCACGACCGTGGCCAGCGCCTGCGCGGTCGCCGGTTCGTCGACGACGGCGCCGCCCCGGCGCTGCAGGTAGCGGTCGATGCGCGGCGCCGCGGCCCGCAGGGCGCCCCGGAAGAAGGTGAAGGTCGCCAGCCAGCGGGTGACCAGGTGGCCGGGATGCATATCCCAGCCCTGGTAGTAGCCGCGCTCCAGGGACCGGGTGACCAGCCGGAAGTGGCGCGAGACGGCCGCGGCCACCTCCTCGGCGGTGCCGACGGGCGCCACCTGGGTGGAGCCGTCACACACCCAGACACCGGTCTGCGCGGCGGCGGCCTGCATGACCGCCTTGGCGTGGTCGGCGACCGGATGCTCCAGCGACTGGAACTGCGGGGCGATACCGCAGGCGGCGCTGTAATCGTAGGTGCCGTAATGCAATCCGCTGCAGCGACCGGCGCTGCGGTGAATGGCCCGCGCGACCGTGGCGGTGCCGTCGGCGGCGATCACCGCCTGCGGGCTCTCGATCTGCAGCTCGAAACGCAAGGCGCTGGAGGGTAATCCGTGTGCCGACTCCAGCGCCTCGCACACCTGCACCGCGAGATCGGCCTGCTCGGCCGCGCGGATCTTCGGAATGGTGAAGACGAAGCCCTCCGGAACGCCCCCGGCACCCTCCAGCACCAGGTCGAGGGTCCGCAGTGCGCGTTCGTATTCGGCGGTGGTCAGCCCTTTGATGCGGATGCCCCGGGAGGACACCGTCGCGGGGAGAGCGGCCAGCACCTGCCCGGCATGCAGCGCGTCCCGGTCCTCGACCTCGTCGCCGCGGGTGCCGTACCCGTCCTCGAAATCCAGCCGCAGATCCTGAATCGGCCGCTGCGCCAGCGTTTCCCGCACCCGGGCCAGCACGTCCGCCCCGGCCAGCTCGGTCAGCAACGCCGCGTGCCTGTCGGCCAGTTCGATTGCGGCCGTGCCCCATTCGTGCGGCAATTCCTTGGCGGCGTCGGCACCGGAGACATAGGCGGTATGGATGGGCTGGCCCGGTCGGTCGCCGGGGTAGTGCCGCGCGAGGTCGGCATCCACCGCGCGCAGCCGGGCCGCGACGGAGGCCGGGAAGTCCGGCGGCAGGGTCATGATCGCACCTCCTCGAGGGTCGGGTAGACGCGTAATGCCACGGTACTGCGCTCGACCACCCTCACCGGGCGGCCCCGTCGGTGCCGAACTCCGCCAGCAGCCCGCTGTACTTCTTGGGCAGCGGGGCCGCGAATTCGCCGCGCCCCGACTTGCGCAGACCGAGCGTGACCAGCGACTGCACCGACAGGGTGGCCGCGGCGACGCCGTCGATGACCGGCACCCCGGCCTCGGCGGTCAGGTATTCGCACAGATCCGCCATGCCCGCGCAGCCGAGCACGACCGCGTCGGAGCCGTCGGCGGCCACCGCGGCGCGGCAGGCGTCGGCGATCACGCCGCGCACCTTCGGATCCTCGAGCTCCAGCACCGGAATGTCGGTGGCGTGGATGCCGAGGCAGAACCGTTGCATCCCATAGCGTTCCGCGAGGTCCTCGGCCTGCCCGACCGTGCGCGCCAGGGTCGTGACCACGCTGAAACCGCGGCCGAGATGACTCGCGGTGTGCATGGCGGCCTCGGCGATGCCGATCACCGGCCCGCGCGCCAGCTCCCGCGCCGCGTACAGGCCCGGATCGCCGAAACACGCGATGACGTAGCCGTCCACGCCCTCGACCTCGCCGCGCGCGATCTCGGCCAGCAGGCCGGGCACGGCGAGCGCCTCGTCGTAGTGGCTCTCGATGGAGGCCGGTCCCATGCTCGAGGTGACCGACTCCACCACCGTGGGCCGGGGGGGCCCCCCCCCCGCCCCCCCGGCGGGGACCCCCCCCCGGGGGGGGGGGGGGGGGGGGGGGGTGGGTGGGGGTATTTATGATTTGAGAGCGGGGGGGTGGATAGTGAGGGGGGGTTGGGGGTGAGCCG